>NZ_AUCX01000020.1 GCF_000429985.1 Maridesulfovibrio bastinii DSM 16055 | reverse complement strand
ACTATGGAAAGCTTGATACGTCTGATACAGCCACATTTACGGCACTGGACACGAGGCACATCGACAATGATCCAAATCGGCTTGATACCAACAGGGACAGTGCGTAACCAACGCTCACTTCTTCCTTTATGGATCACATGGCGGTGCTTGCACCGTGAACACCTTACAAGCTTTGCTTTCGGCTTCACATAAATAAGCACGTTTCCGGAAACGAAATCCTGCCGGACATAGTCATAGCCGGACAGCCCCAAGGCGTGGTAGACGAAACTCGTGGACATGGCGATTCTTCCTTCTAGACGTTCATTGGCGTGAATATCGATTGGACGCCATGTCCTTTCATTTTGTCAAAAGTACGCTTGGGCCGGATTAACCAAAAAGTATAGCTTTCGCGTTCCCAGACGAGGCATTCTGGCACGCAGGGTCAATACAAGTTCCTTTACTTTTTGGAATTGTTTTCCCGTGTATCATTACGCTTTTCTGCTTGCTGTAGACAGCTCGGTGATATTTTTTTTCTTATTAACGTACCAAATCTCATATAAAAAATGTCAATTATTTCATTAATAAGTATCGTTTTTAGTTTCTCTTCCTGTAACTTTTTTTCAAGGCGTTTGATCTTTTATGCTGGAGTCTCTTTAGATTTTGGCTTTCTTTTCTGATGTACCATAGGCCTACCCCAGTCAAGATTTTCGTGCTTTCTTAACCAGATCAAAACGATACTACGCCATTGAATATCATACGTTTTTGGGCCTGTTTGTATGTTAGCTCGCCTTTTCAACTTGAGCTACAATCGCTAACTTGAAGCACATTGTGTAATCGCGCTGAGTACGCTTTACTTGTTGATTCTCATCCTTTTTTATAAAATAGATTCTTTGAACGTAAACCTATTGCAGGACGTGACAGTTATACCATAATAAAGGAAAAGCATCTGCTTAAATAGTCAATCCTGAAAAAGCCGTTTCAGCAGTTATCAAAAATTTGCAGCAAGTCGCTACCTTGAACTTCCAAATACGATGACGAGCGAAAAGAGAGCAAAAAACTCTCCCAACTGCCGTATCCATTTCTTGAAGTTGAACGCGGCACTTGCCATAAACAAATTTATGGCATCGCCAACTGCACCTTTGAGGTAGCACCGGGCCATTCTATGGTCGTGTTTGAGATGGCCTATGATTGGTTCGATGGTGGCTCGGCGACGAAAAGGTTGCCGTGACTTCTGCCGTTGATACTATAAGTCGCTTTTCTTGGGTCGACCTGGAATCAGTATTTGCACATCGCCAACTTGCTTCAAGCCTCTGTAGCCACGGTCACAGATGGCTACCGATGGACAGGTTCCAGTGATCGCCCCGCATTGGGTCAGCACTTGTGGCAATGTGTGTCCGTCGTAAATGTTTTTATCGAAACTCATCGCGCCGACAATGATGCCAGTGATTTTCGTCACGACGACTGAAGCCTTGCGCCTGAATTCGTATTGTTTATGCGCCTTGCCTTTGGAGATACACAGTACATTTGGTTCATGCAGGCTGTAGACCTTGTCCTTGTCGCTGCGCTTTTGGTTTCTGACGCGTTCAAACAGATCAAACTGCTTCTGATAACGCTTCAGAGTCTGGGCTTGCATTTTGCGCTGAAGCTCACAGATCAATGCGCTGGCCATAGTCCGCATCTTCTTTGCCTTTTTGACCATCTTCATCCGTTTCAAACTAAGCTTGGTAGTGTCCGCCTGAAACTGCGACGCAGTTTGACCTGCTCGCGGTCTGCAATCTTGCGGCAGGTCTTGATGATCTTCTCCAAAAGTTTCAGGTCAGTAGGAAAAGTTATATTCTTTTCCTGCACGGTGGTGTCCACCGTGACCTCGCGCTCCATGGCATCATCGACATGCAACTTCACTGAAATTTCAAAGAACAAACGAGTACCGTCTTCACCGATGCGTTTGCGAAAATAAACCAAATCTGTTGGGTCGCAGGGCAGGCTCCATTGAAATTCAGTCATGCCGCAAAATGCCTGATAATACGGGTCCTGCGCCCATACTTCTATAACCCGCTCGTCACTCAGGTTTTCCAGCTGCTTGAGCAACATCAAACCGACCATTAGCCTCGTGGTCTTGGCCGGACAACCATTGACGCTGTAAAGTCCTGCAAACTCCTCTTCAAAGCGACTCCACGAAATCTCCGACGCAAGCCGAAGAAGTGGATGATTCGGGTTGAGTTGATCCAGAAGGTCTGGATAGAGGAAAGTTCCCTGCGGTTGCTTCTTCGGTTTTGCCTTCATTTTTGCCCGCCTTATGCTGCATCAATTCGACCTGATTTTCGTAGAAAAAAACATTTACTGGTCGAAAATACTACATCACTTGGAAGTATTTGTTAATTCATTTCAGGCTGCTGTGCGTTTTTCAGGACTGACTAAATAATTCTTAAATGGTAGAGGCCTTAAGATTCTTGCACATGGAACAGAATAGAAGATTAACGTGCGGGAAAATATCAATGCCACGGATATCTCGAAGAAGAAATTAAGTCCTGTCAGCCCATCTGGCAGGCATTCGTTGTCTGGACATCGTCGATGATTTTTGATCTATTGCGTTTGCGTTTGCATTTGCACTTGAATATCAAGACAACCACCAAATTGGTGAATAATTTGGTGGTTGCCTTGATTAAAATATAAATAAAAACGAGTTGATACGCTAGACTTGATATTAAGTCAGGATGGTTGACCACTCAAATTAAAAAGGAATATGTTCAAAATGAGTATTCTTAATGATGTAAATAAAGCGTTAGAAAATGAAATCCAAGCGTTAAGACAGATGCAGAGTCGACTTGACGAAGAAGTTGTCGCCGCTGTAAGCCTCTTACTCTCCTGCCGAGGTCGAGTAATTTTTACTGGTATGGGCAAGGCAGGACACATAGCCAGGAAAATTGCTGCAACTTTCTCAAGCACTGGAACACCATCCATTTTTATGCATCCTGGTGAAGCCTATCATGGAGACCTTGGTGTCATTACCAGTAGTGATCTAGCTATAATCCTATCCAACAGCGGCGAAACAGACGAAGTCGTAAAGCTGATTCCATGCTTCCTCCAATTCGGAATTAAATGCATTGCACTTACTGGCAACACTCAATCCACCCTCGCAAAAAACAGTGATATTGTACTGGATACGGGAGTTGAACGTGAAGCTTGCCCTTTAAATTGCGCCCCGACTTCAAGCACAACAACGGCACTGGTTATGGGGGATGCTCTGGCATGCGCCTTGATTAAAGCAAAAGGATTTACAAAAGCGGATTTCGCACGCTTCCACCCTGGCGGCAGCCTCGGCTTTCGCCTGCTTACCAAAGTTAAAGACGTTATGCCTCCTTTCGAAGAAACGCCTGTTGTCAATTCAGGACAAACTGTCCGTGAAGCGATTTTTCAAATGTCGAGCAAAGGACTCGGTGTTGTGCTCATTATTAAAAACAACAAACTCCTTGGAATTTTCACAGATGGAGACCTGCGCCGCATACTTGAAAAGGGAAATTGCACTAAATTGGATTCCCCAATAAACGAAGTTATGACAGCTGCCCCGCGGACCATAGGTCCGAATCTATTGGCAGCTCAGGCATTTTCCATCATGGAAAAATTTCGCATCACAATTTTGCCCGTAGTGAATGATAAGGGGAATGTCCTTGGTTGCCTACAACTCCACAGACTGCTCAATAAAGGCTTCGCTTAACCACCCTTTTTACAACACTCATAGAAAGACTTGGATCACTTGGATTTATAATGAGTACTCTTTTTGAAAAATTCACTAATCGTGATGAATTGACCATTATTGCAGATCCCTGTGCCATTGAAAACAAAAAGCATATCCTTTTCATGGCTACGGAACTAAAAAATAGCATAACAGGTAGGTTTTAACCTTGTTTTTAAAAGTTCTTTTGACACAGCTAACCGCAGCTCAATTAAATCATTACGCGCCTCGACATTGAAAAGGACTGACTATTTTAAATCGTGTATCAAAAGATGTGAATATGCCTGTCATTTCCGACATCCACACCACGGATCAGGTTCCTTCTGAAAATGTTTTTTTGTTGGGGAATTATATTGTAAAAAAAGACAATATGAAACGTTAGATTCTTATGAGCCTCTATTGATTAAAAGGTTTGACGTTCCAGGCCGTGCAACGCCAGTCCGTGGCAGCAGCATCTTTTTCAAAAATACAGACTCCGCCAGTAGCGACCTTGAGTTTATTATTTTGGGCAAATTGGGGAAAATCGCCCGTCAAGTGCGGAGCGAAGCGGATAATGCCGTTGGAGGTCACAACCAATCCTGTATGATCCTTGTCTGGATGTGAGTAAATCTTATCAGCGAAGGTGCGCCATGCGTAGATGATCTTTTCAGGTTCTACCTTCCAGCCTTCAGGGACCTCTGTACGTTCATTCCAGGCATCGAGGACCTGTTTACCTACTTCTGTAGATCCTGTGCCGAGACGCAGGAGCACCTCAGCTTCAGGCTTGTTTTCATCTGGACCATAGTCAATTTCAATAAAATCACTCAGCGGTTCAATTATCAAATCCGATTGCAGTTCGTCCAAGGCCAGCTGAGCTGTTTGCATGGTCCTTTTGAGTGGGGCTGCGTATACGCTGTCGGGCATCAGGTTATGTTCCCTGATGTAACGACCTATTGCCTGTCCCCGCAATGTCTCAACAAGCGGAAGGTCGGTTCTGGCTCCAACTCTGGTAGGAGTTTCTCCAGAGAGAAAGGTGTTTCCATGTCGCGCAATGATCAGTCTTTTCATGGGATATTTTTTCTTATCGATTGGCTTAAAAGGCGTTGAGCATTAACAGCCTACAATGGCAGTTCTCCGATTTTTTTTATGATGGTTTCAACCCGCTCGATGTCTTCAGGAGAATCTACGCCAGACATCGGGGCAAAGCCCCTATAGTCCACCTGCACCATTTTTACTTTAATATTGTTATGTAGAAAACGCATCTGCTCAAGTCCTTCAAAGTCTTCATAGGGGGAGCGAGAGAGTGAAAAGTATTCTTCTAATGCCGGATAAGTGTAGGCATAAAGGCCTATATGTCTTTTTACCGGTGACAGAGACTGATTGGTACGTACTTTTTCTTCTTTCCGTATAGCGGGCAGTATGCATTTACTGAAGCATAAGGCGTGCTCATCTTTGTCGACCATTACACTGGTTCCCGAGAAGGGAGTGACTTCTTTAGCTTTGCGCAATGCATCGAGCTCTTCCCATGATAACTGAACATATGGTGTAACGACCTGCGATCTGGGGTCATTTTTCCAAGAATCAATAAGCTCTTCAATGAACCATGGTGGGCATAGAGGATTGTCCCCCTGAAGATTAATTACTAATTCTGGTCGGGTTGGTAAGTTTTTGGCTACATTATAGGCTCGCTCTGTGCCGGAATTGCATTGTTCTGATGCCATTACAACCGGAATGGAATTGCTTTGGCAAAAATCGCTTATCCGTGAGTCATCAGTCGCAACTACATATGTACTGTCTTTACGTTTGCTTACAACACTCTGAGCAATTAGCGCAACGCGGAGGATCATTTCTTTGCCTGCAATACGTTCAAGAGGTTTTCCAGGAAGCCGTGTGGAAGCATATCTGGCTGGTATAACAATTAGTACTTTCGCTGATTGCATTTAGATACCCTCATAAATTGTTTATAGTTCTCGCAGGATAACGATCATTCATTATTGATAATTTGTTTCGATCAATATCGTTGACCTCCTCTGAACGGTCAACCTGCCTAAGACAGTACCGATCCTAGCGTATCATCTCATTTTTATTGACATTTTATCAAGACAACAACCAAAATAATTTCAACCAGTGGAGGAGAGCTGAGTATCCAAACGCTACTGCAACAGATCAAAAATCATCGACAACGAATAACAGCCTGACTGGGCCAGGACTTAACCTTTCAGTTGCTATTTCCGTGAGATTGATTTTTTCCACACATTTATCGTCTATTCGGTTCCACATACAAGTATACTGATGGATGCCATTTTAAACAGGAGTTTTGCTTCCTCTTTGACGAAACAAACCACCATCTACCGCATTTCTATGCTCCAACCATTGTAACAGACATAAAAGGTATGGTTTCTTCGCATACAGTAAAAAGGTTCTACCGACCTTTTTCTCCTCATCTGATCTACCTTTTCCGACTACTCATTTACAACTTTTCTTCTGGAGACTTATGATAATCAGTCCCGAAGTGGTAAAGCTAATCATTGACACCATGGTCATGAACAATGATCAAACCTCAAAACGCGGCCCGGTACAATTGCCTATTTCAATCTCGGTAGGGACGATCGCCCAGCAACTGAGAGATGCTGGGCTTGATTTCAAGCTTGAAACCATAGTTTCCAGTGAAAATTGTTTCTCAAGCAAGCAGAACCGTGCTTAGGATTACAGCTTTCGCCATGGAATCCTTACAACTTATGTTTTAAAGAGCTGTGAGAACGGTATTTCTCTGCTTCA
The DNA here is from genome assembly GCF_000429985.1 of Maridesulfovibrio bastinii DSM 16055. Lineage (NCBI taxonomy): Bacteria > Pseudomonadati > Thermodesulfobacteriota > Desulfovibrionia > Desulfovibrionales > Desulfovibrionaceae > Maridesulfovibrio > Maridesulfovibrio bastinii. The sequence continues at coordinate 95,684 of NZ_AUCX01000020.1, read as the reverse complement.
AAATTCGTCTAGACCTACCCCAGAAGGATAATCTTTTAGCTACGGGAAAGGTACGTTTTTGAATGGTAAGAGGCTTCATTTTTTATGATCTGACTTTTTTTTGTCATGCCTTTCATGATTTCTGGGCCAAATTTTATGTTCCCGATCCGCAAGGTACAGTCTCTACCAAGAAAGGCTTCTAAAGAATGCTTTTAACTATATAGGTGTTAATATGCTTTATCCAGATAAAGAGTTATTACGTTCTGTAATGCTTGAATAACTATTTTAGCTGAATTTTACTATTGGCTGATTAAGGATTACTTTCACTTGTAAGCTGAATAGAATCAAATTTTAAGTTGCCAATATATTTTAATTTGAGAAGTTTTGCAGAAGTCATGGCTGTCAGGACAACAGCGAGAACCTGTTTGTCTGCTGTTCCTTCATAAGTAAAAATGTAGTCATGAGAGTTATACAAGTTTTTGCCTTGAATGCTGATCACTCCATCACTTGCAACAAAAACATTATTGCACTGAAAGCCTAGCCATGTTTCAGCAGAGGCTATGCTGCTAAATAGTAGGATAGAAGCGAGTGTACATAGAACAAGAGTTGTTAACCTTTTCATAATCCCTCCAGTTGAAATAATTTTAGGTTTACATATCTATTTATTATCAAAGATATAATTTCATACATGCCTGAAAGTTAGGAGTCAAGGGGTTTTAAATCTAAAATAAGTATGTCCAAGCTGTAACAGATTAAGGTGCTGTTTTTTGTGTATCTTGCTTAAATAAATAGATAAAATTTTTTAGTCTGCTTTGAGGCATTATCTGGTAATTTTCGTACATCTGGGCGGGTATATTATCTGATAGTCAATATATTGTGAAATTCGTTCACGTTTAGCAGTATCTTCGTGGAGTGACGGCCAGTGTTTGAAAAAATATCCCAGCCCATAAAGTACGGCAAAAAGAATGGAGAAGCCATATTTGAAGTTCCCCCTGATAAGATTGGCGCTTGCGGCAATACAAGCCATTGGAACACCCCTGAGAAAGCCGAGTAAAATTTGGGGTAATGGAAAATTTTTCACCATGACTTTATAGCTATTGCGTTCACAGAAGTATCCTATTCTCCATTTTTTCGATAATTTTGTGCTGGCAGAAACCTCGTGATATACTCTGGCACTCGGTATGCAAAATAATTCAAATCCGTGTTTGCGCATGCGCAAACTGAGGTCAACATCTTCAAAATACATTCCGAAATTTTCGTCAAACATTCCAACTGTGGAGATTACATTGGTACGGACAAACATGGCTCCACCGGTTACTCCCGGCATTGGAAAGGGATTCTCTCCAGCATCTTCAGCTGGCATGCCGCACATAGCGTCCCAAGCTTTGCCGCTTCCGGCAATACGACAGCCTGTCGAAGCGATAATGTCATGGTCATCCATAAAGCAGAGTAGCGGTTGGCAGGCTGCTGTTTGTGGGGAGGATTCCATGAAGCTTACAAGCTGTGTAATGCAGGAAGGGACGATTTTAGTGTCGTTGTTTAGGATGAAAATATAGTCAGCAGCGTTTTTGATAGCATATTCAATTCCGCGGTTGTTTCCTGCTGCAAAATAAAGGTTCTCTCCATTTTCCAAAACTTCCACATCGGGAAACTCATCACGTACCGCCTGTACTGAACCATCTGAAGATCCATTGTCTATGAATAAGATGTGCAGATTGTTGTAATGACTGGCGATAAGGGACTTAAGGCAAATACTGTTCAGGTGCAGGCCATTATAGTTTAACACTATGGCATAGACGATGGAATCCTCGAATGGTCGGACTGTGGAATTCATAAGTTTTCGGATTCTTTATCTTTTTTAGCCCTGCAAAAAGTGTGGCATAGAGCAGAAGTTATAAAAGCGGAGAGCAATCCACGACAGTTCTTTCTAAAGACTCTACCTTCAGGTGAAAGGCGTAGGCGCAGTAGGAAAGATGCTGGTGCCAAAGCCCCGCTCCTCACCTGTGGCAGGTAGTTGGCCATGCCATCAGGATCAGGGTACCTGTTGAGGATGTGCCAGTAACCGCTGACAACAAGTTCCTTACCTTTTAGCTTCAATAAATGGGATATGCTTAGTTCTTCATTGTTTTTACGTGGAAAGACCAGCTCTAACAGAGCTTTAGGGATGCCTGGATCTATACGTTTCGTTTTCTCTCCTTCAAGAATTGCTTTTACCTTGGGTAGACCATTATTACAGGCGTAAAGTTCATTGATAGAGTTAATGGGCTCCGTATGCCCAACACCGGTGATTTCTTCGTCCACGGTTATGCGAGAGTTGTAAATCCGTTCGCAACGTGCGACTGAAGCACAGAAAAATTGGTAGCTGAAGGCTTTGCTTTTTGGAATGAGATAGTTGAAGAGCAGTAATGTCCCGACCTTCTCCGCATGCAATTGCCACGATTCGTAGTTAATTTTTTTGGACAGGACATCACTGAATGTCAGCGGAGAATTTTTAAATACGTACGGAGCTTTTCCGAAAGGGATGACAGGACAGCCCATAAGCATAGCCTCAAATCCAAGCGAGCTGTTAACAACCACAACTGCTTCAGATTTGCCGATCAGGCAAAGATAGTCCTCGCGGTTATCGATACCATCTATCCAGAAGGCTCCCTTTTGATTTTCTACATATGTACGGCACATTTCATGCCGCACCACATTGTAGTCCCGGAAAAGAGCCCCAGGATGAGGTTTAACAAGGCAGCGGTAGCCGACCTTAACAAGTTGCGGAATCACTTGTTGTAGGAAATCCAACATATTTCCGACATCAGAGTGCTCAAGAATATTTGCGTCATCGTCAAGTTGGAGCGGGATGAGAATATTTCGGCCTACTCCGTCCATTATGTCTTCGGCATGTTTGGTGGTCAGTGGGCGGTAAAGGGCATCGAATTCCTGTCCGTGGCTTACATCGGCTATTGCACAACGCTGTAGAACGGAAAGAGGCAGAGGTTCCACACTGTCCAGATCTGTAAGAGGTGTAAAGCTTTCGCCGTTAACACCTAGAGGATCCATGCAGATAGATTCTATGAATGGCGTCCGGGTTACGCCCTGCTCCATGGCAATGGGTACTATCCCATGTTCCTTGGCAAAAGCTTGAACCGCGCCGTTGGTACCCCAGTAGACGATGTACTGAAAGTCGAAGGTAGAATATTTTATATGTTCAAGGATTGCCCTGTAGCGGTTTGAGATATCACCTTCTCCACGCATAAGTTGGCGCCAGATATCGATGGCATCATCATTCCATTTTTTATTCAATTTTCTAACATAATTTTCATCCTCGGGACTAAGGCTAAGCAGGCAGTCGCAACCGGGAAATTCTTTGAGCAAACCTTTCTGGGCATCTTTTGATGCCAGAATTTTGATTTCGGCATTTTGTGCTCCACCAATAAAAAACTGATCTTCAATCATTTTTATAAGCGTTCGCCCGATCCAGTTAAAGGAATCCATTCGTTCTCGAATGGGGTGCGGTTCAAGATAGAAGAGTATGTTCATTGTATAGTTTTGTTAGTTGATTTTTCCGAAATGAAGCGGTTTGTTTTTAAACTCGACGAATTTCAAATTCACGCAGAAGAAATTTGCCTGAGCAGGATCCAGGGTCAAGTCGCAATTGTTCGCGAATTTTATGGATGTCCAAGTCCAGATATATAGTGTTTGTACCTTCTATTATAGGAGCTTGTAATTTTTTTCCCCTACTGTAGGAAAGATCATCAGCGGTTTTATAAAACAGTTCCAGCATTGTCTGTCTTTCGCTGTCGATGACAATCTTTAGAACATAGCGATAATTAAAGAAAGTGGACCAAAGGGTAGCTGCTAGAAGCTGAGGGTCACCACCAGTGCTTTTTAATTCAAGTCCTTCGTGAGTTTGAATTATTTCAAGGTCATTGTGAGCATACATTTTCTTGAGGTCTAAAGAGAATACCGTTTTCGTCGCATTGTCAAAACGGTTTCTCAGCATGAAATATTGAGTAGAATGCAGGGATGAAATTTTTTCCAACAATTCGATGTTCTGTTGCTGGGCGAGATCAAGCAACTTTTGCTGGGTATCCAGCAAATCATTCTTGGGTTGGGAAGATTGATAGGTATTGACCATGCTCTTCACAGAATTAATGCTGTTGATACTCTTGCTAACCTTTGCGTCTAGGATTTTGATTTTGGCTTCAATTGCCTGCGACAACTTTTCATTGCTGGTGTCAGTTTTTTGCTTTTTAACACTTTCAGCCAGTGTTTGTAATGCTACCTCCATGGGTGCCTGCGAACGTTTGACGCGACCTGTTTCTACAGCTTGTTTTTCTACCGCATCGACAAGAGCCTGAATTGTTGCCCCCATTGATGCCTGGAAATTGTTTATGGTTTCGGTTTCTGCCATTTGCTTTTCTATGGCTTCAGCAAAATTTTGAATTATTTCTTCAACATATTCCTGAGACTTATTTATGGTTTCAGTCTCGGAGCTTTGTTTGTGGACAGCATCGACAAGAGTCTGGATCGTTGTTTCTGTTGTAGCTTGTACCTGACCTATGGCATCTATCTTTTCGGTTTGCTTTTCGACTGCAATTGCAAACTCCCTGATGTTTTTATCAAGTGTACCTACAGCATTTCCCTGTTTTTCGATGTTGCTTCTAAAGATGTTCAAAGCACTAGTAATCTTGCCTGTAGCTCTTCCTTGTGATTCTGACGCACCGAGGAGTTCTTGAACAGAAAAATTAATATTGCCGAGAACTTTTGCTTGGGCATTGATTTCCTGAAGTTTTTTTTGGCTATGCTCACTGATTGCCACCTTATTCGAATCCAGACGCTTTATCTGTTCTCTTTGATTTTGCTGCACCTTATTAAGGAGTTGTTCTAGGGCGTTGAATATCGAGGAGGCTTGTTCTTTCTGGTTGTGTTGTGCCTTGGCAAGCTGTTGTTCCAGAGTCTTGACAGTACCAGCGGTTTGTTTTTCCTGGTTAAGTTGCAGCTCGGTAAGTTGTTGCTCTAAAGCTTGGAAAGCAGCGGTTGTCTGCTTCATGTTGGCTTGATGGAGACTTGTCTGTTCTTTATTCTCAAAACTCTGCTTATGGAGAGTTTTTATTACATTTTCCATGAGAGTTCGTAGACGGTTGACCTGCTCAAGTGTGAGGTTTTCAGACACGAGTCGTTTTTGGAGCACATTCCAAGCATGTTTAGGATTCAGGGAATTTTCTGGTATTTGAAGTTGCACAGGCGTGATTGTGACTTTATTCCATTTCAATGAATAACCAAACGCATTTGCTATAGGCAGTGTAATAATGCGGATGAGATCAAATTCTTCTTGGGTAAGTTCATCTTGATAGGAATACAGGCTCCTAGTATGTATTTTGGAAGAAAGCTGGATACCGCCATGACCAATAATACCTTCTTTATAGTTCTTGTGAGCATGAAGCATTTCTTCAGCAAAATTAATGTTGAGATGTTTGCATATCCTGCGGAGGTTTATCTCAGGATTACATACGAAATCTTCATAGTAAAAGACCTGTTTTTCAGTGTTATAGAGCCCCTGCATCCTGCGAGCCCATGTACTTGCTATCGCAGCAATCATGTTCTTTCGATCAATGTTGTCAGAAATGGGCAGCGATAGTGATTCATCAATCATACCTGCCCATCGACGGACGTTACTTATGACTTTATGTATATCACCATCCTTTGCCTGTCTAAGAATGCTTGAAACGACCGAAGCTGGATTGCGGACCAGAATAAATCCGTTAAAGCTATGAATATGTTCCCAGATTTGTTTAAGCAGGACAACTGGTTTTTTTATGCCGAATTGTGCGCATTCTTTGTCGGAAAGTGAAGAAACGTTGTTATTTCTTACATAGTCGAAAAGCTGTAGGCTTCTTTCTGTTTCCTGTGCTTTGATATTATAGGGTACTACAATTTCGGGGTGAGCATTTAGATGTCTGAGTAATACTGTTTCCCCGCTACGGGAGAAGCTTGCCATAAAGAAAACACGTGCGTTCATGATTTAGTCCTGTTTAGGGTCTGGATTTAGGTATTTTTGTAGCTGCTTCAAACCATTAGCTGATATTAGTTCGTTCCTTTTTTACCTGCTAAGGACATTCCAGTTTAACTGTTGTTTGAGGTCCCGAAAAAGCTGGGATTTCAATATCTCTAATGGTTTTGCCATATGTTCCCGTTTAATTTGTTTTTGGCAAATGAGATGGTACAAAAATCCTGTAGCATTCTCTTGATTTATTTGTACCTCTTCAAGTGCAGGAGGAGCTTCGGGGATGGCGTCATGAAAAACTCCTGTTCCAGTGCCGAGCCCCACTCCATAAGAAATTACAGGAAATCCAAGTAGGGCACTTTCTAATAGCGTTGTGGAGTTTAGACCGATAACTATTCCACAACGTGACAGTTGTTCAAACATTGGAATTCTAGGATTAACTAGTTCAACGTTATCATAATTATCCAGATTAGGCTTTTGATATTTCGGATGTGGCCGAACTATGAAGCGATGCCGAGGATATGTTTTACACAGAAAGCTTACGAAAGAGTCCATGCATTTAAAAGGGGAGTCCAGCAAGATGTTCAGGTCGTGTTCATCCTGTAGTGGCACGAAAATTGGTTTCGACAAATTCGGTTCAGCAATATCGCATGTATCCACATCGAAGAGCTTATTTAATCCTGCCTGGGTGATGTATTTTTTCCTAGCTGCGAGAAGTTGTGATGCTCCATTTTTTTCAGGAATGGCCCAAGTTGTATTCTTGGTACTGCATTTCCCATTACATCCCGTGAGATCGAAGTACATGGTGTCCTTTTGAGGAAACCAGCCCTGTTCAGAGAAGACCATCTTGGCTCCATGGGCTTGAGACAGCGTGGCTGTTGTTTCGTCGCCTATTGAAGAACCATTCCACGTAAAGACAAAGTCTGGGGCAAATCGGTCAAGTACATAGTCAAAGTGCTCGTGGTCAACGCAGTTCCAGGTTAACTGAGGAAGTGCGTTTTCGGTCATAGCTTCCGGGTGAATATAGAAGTAAACCTGATGCCCTAAAGCCATGAAGCTTTTACCTAGTGAAGTGTATAGATCTGTAACCATTTTCCAGCGGTTGATGCGCTGTTCCGGCAATATCCCCACTCCGGAGGTGAAAAGGATGCGCACGTTATTTTCTCCGTTTGATAACTTTGGCTGGTGAGCCTGCCACAATGCTGTATGGTGGAACATCTTTATTTACAAATGAATTAGCCCCGATAATTGAATGGGCTCCAATGGTCACTCCACAGGCGATAGTTACATGTGCGCCAACCCAGACATCGTCCTCAATGACCACGGAGTCCCTGGTTAGAGGGAGCTTTGCGACAGGAGTGGCTGGATCATTGTATGTGTGATTAGTTGAAACTATGCATGTGTAAGGACCGATGATTACATCGTTTCCAATAATGATATCCCCTGAGCCTTGCAGCCAGTTGCAGATACCGATAACGCTGTTGTCACCGATAGTGATAGTTCCATTGTAACGACCAATGACTTCGAGGACAGCGTGATGGCGGACTTCGCAGTTGTCACCGATGAAGATTTTACCTTCCCCCGTGACATCAAGGCTTGCTGTTTTGCTTATTTTGGATTTGCCAACTTTGATCATAGCTTTCCCTTCCTTAGCGTTAAGCGCCGTCAGTTGAGGGCGGATTTTTTTAGGGATTTCCCAGTCGTTAAACGGTGTACGAGAAAAAAGATGAGCGGCATTTCCTGACACGAGAGCATCAATGGAAACTTGTCTGTTGAAAACAAGTTCATAGATGAACGCATCAATGCTTGCCTGATCAGCCTTAAAGTTATCAAGAAATGGAGACAAAGGATCTGCCTCATGGATCACACCGTTGCCTGAATAAACTCCTCCTCCAAAAGCAAGGACTTTCTTACCAAGCACTACACTTTCCAGCAACACAGTGCTGTTAATACCGATGACGTATTCTGCCCGAGCGATGTAATCATAAATATTGCCATCCCCGCACAGGTGGAAGTCCGGGCGGGACGTTGTAAGTGGGTAGGTATAAAGTGCCTTTGGATGAATTTTTAAAATTACTTCATATCCTTCAGGTATCCATTTCTCAAGAAAATTAATAAATTCCCGCATGCTTGAGAATGGCGAAAACTGTCTGATATTTGTATCAGTATCAACCTGCAGTGGAACTACTATCCGTTTAGGAATAAAATCGAATTTGCCGATCATCCTTTCTAAGTAACGTTCGCGCCAGGCATCTAGTCGAGTTTGTTTTGCTGTACACAGTGCTAAGGGACGAAGGTTTACAAGTGAGCTGTTCCTGTTTACTCCGTTCGTGTCAAAGTAGACAGCATCACGTTGGGTAAACCACGCTACTTCCATGAAGAGTGTTTTGGTGAGCAATTTCTTATCTTCCAGAACATTTTTGTAAACATTTTGATAATGGAAATTGCCGTTGAACATGATTACTGAGTCAGGTTTAATTTTGTCTATTACTTTAGTAAATTCTCTGGTCCGAGATTCATCCTGCTTTAGAATCATTTCCTGCGAAGCTTGAGCTGAATCGTGAGGCTGGCTGTCTAATTCGAAAATATGATCGTCAGGTAGAACGTCTCGATATAGAAAAGAATTCTTGCTGTTCCAAAAATTGATAGACTCTCCGATTAAGATGCAGACTTTCTGTTCGTAGATAATGAATACTTCATGGTCTGCCGCTTGAAGAGTTTTAGCCAGTCCACAGAAAATAGGGGCACGATGGTAGTTGGCTAACGGATTTATTATCAGTATGCGTTTTACATCCATTGTTGAATCTCCTTTACCCAAAAATTTTCTACATGGGTGATGTCGCCTTTCTTTTTTGCCGTCACCTGGCAATTAAAGGCTGTTTTTCGGATAATATCCGTGTTTTTAAGGAGATACCTTATTGTCTGTAGCCACATGGCTGGGTCATTTGCAACCAGAAATCCATTAACACCGTTAGTAACAAAATTGTCATAAGGCTGTATGTCCGAATAGATACCTACTGCGCCAAGCGATGCGGCATCATGGAATTTAATGATGGATTTACCTTGATTATAGGGTGAGTCGAGCATCGGAGCCAGAACGATGTGGGCGGGGTTATCCTGAGCATGCTTGACATAGTCCTTCCAACTGAGAGGGGGGTTATGTCGGACATAATGTTTGTTACGGATTTCTATCAGAGCATTCGAACCGGCAAAGTATTCGAATTCTATATTATTATATTTGCTACCAATGAATTCGATAGTGTTTAGCAGGAAAGATATGTCGTCTTTATGAACATCCGTACCGTGGTAGGCTATCCGAACCGTGGAGTAGTCATCATGATGGGCCATGGAGTGCGGCCAGCGCAGGCACGGCGGGTCAAGATAGAGTGTTTTAGCGGAGTGGTATCTACGCTCAAGAGATTGAGCTGTGACGACGAATCTGTCACATAGGTGAAGCATGGCCTGGAAGTCGGAAAGAGTTACTTCCGCTATTTTGCGTCGGTAGCCGTGAGGAATTGACCGTGAGTCAATTGCTGTCATTACATCATCGTCCATAATATAGTATATGATGCAGCTGTCTCTTTTGTCAGAAAGTTCTCTGAGCCAGTCTACATTAATATAGCGTGAGACAATAATTATATCTCCGGAATAGATATGCTGTAAACCGGGGGCCTCCGTTTGTGTGTTGATTATTATGTATTCCAGCTTAAAATGCTCACTTAATTCATTTAGGACGCATCCTATGTAAAGTTCATCGGTTGGAGCTGGGGCTGGTCTGATAAGTACTATTCTTTTTGGGGTGATGTGTTTATGTACATGCACATATGGAAGGATAACGGCATCAGTAGACAATTGTTCGTTTACGAACATATCAGGAACATTGCGTATGTTTTTTCGGTAGTATTCTACAAATTCTCGTTGCTCTGTTCCTGTGGGAACGAATTGCTCTCTGGAGGGAATCATCGTGCTTATTTGGGCAAGAGGAGTATGTAAAACCTCATCACTGCCTTTGGGGCTGAATACAAAATGCCAGAGACCGTTATCCGGGACCATTCTATAGGGCTTAACTCGTGTTTCTGTCCCGTCAGTAAATACGCAGTCAACGTATTTATTGTTTAAAATAGCCAACTCAAACAATTGGTATTGTCTATCAAGCATGGACCAGAGTAATTTTGTCAATATGCGACCTTCATGATCAAGACATTCGAGATATGCAGGCAAGGTATTTGATTTTAGGGAAAATTCGACCATATTCGCATCATCTACAGTCAATGCGGAAACGGGTTTTCCGTTGACAAAAAAGACGCTTGGTGAGGAGCCATCCTGCGGCCACTCGATTTTCATGGTTTTATTGAAAAAGACCCCAGCTCCTTTCAGGGCGAGAGATTGGAGATTTATGTTCTGGGTATGCGTACCTAGTGTTGCGCAGTAAAGAGATATATTTTTGTCATCTTCTCTGATCCACAAATGAGCTAGGCAATCTGTTGCTTTGCTTGTCCAAAACAGATACGTTTTGGTGTCGTCAATAGAGCCGCTTGCAAGGCACTCGCCCCGTTCCCATACTTCTACTATTTGTTTGCCGGACCTTTCAGCAGATAAAGTAATTTCTGCATGATTTTCGAGCCCTTCTGTTTCATGATGCACATGAACGGTTGTGAGAGAAAACTGCGGTTCTGGCTTGAACTTATCTTTCCAGACAGTGAATTCCTTTAAGGTCTTCTGGAAACCATCTTTACATTCCATGACAATAGAGCACTCTAGGCGGCATGGTAGTTGGGTTACATCAACTTCTTGATTGAAAGCAATTATGGAAAAGTCATTTAACTGTTCAATTATATCAGCGCGTATTGTATTCGTCCGCAGGTATACTTTTTTACCAGCTATGAATAGCAATAGTTTGGTGACAGTACGTCCACCTGGTTGAATCCAGCCTTTGAATCGTACTAAACCATCATGGTGCATTACTCCTGCGGTCGGGATTTCCAGTTTCCAATTCAGTGGTGTGTAGGTGGACTTTTGAACAGTCTTTTCAATTGGATTGGTTGATGGTTTGGGAGTATCTTTTTCCTGATTGAAAGGTGTGATAATTTTAGAATCCTGTAGACCTACTTCGAGAGAAGAGGTATTGCAAAATTCTTGAGCAGGCAACACTGTTAATTTGCCAGGTAAGCGAATGCCGGAACCATCGCTAAGTATATTGTAACTCTCGTAGGATATAGCGCTGTTCTCTATGAAAAATAACTCGCAGGAAGCAGGTGTAAATATTTTCTGAGGTGCGCTGAACCGAATGATTTCATCGAGAATTTGCGTGTTGAACCGTTGGCAGGTTGCACGGGTTTCCAGAGTTGCAGTAGGGTATAGTTGTATTTGCATCGCGCAGTTGGCACTGATGTATTTATGCACGGCTAACACATTTGAATTTCTTGTGCTATTGGGAGATCTTGCGTAAAGATAACAGATAGGTATATTTGATTTTAGTAAAAGAGAAAAAAAATGCTGCAGGAGAGTTGCCTCCGCAGTGCTCTCGATTTGACTGATAAGAACTAACGTCATGTAATTTTTTCCGTCTTATGATCGCTGGTTGTAAAGTACGGTAATGCGATTGAGAAGTATATCCGTACCAACGACTGATCCCGCATTTACTCGACAATATTGGCGAAGGCTAGTGCGCTCTTCAGGGCTAAACATCGCAAGTCTTTTTAGAGCCTGAAGCCATTCCATTTCGTTTCGGGCATACACAAGTCCCGAGTGGCTGAACCGGTCTAAATCTGTCATTGGTGATGCCACCGTTGGGACACCAAACGCACCACTTTCAAAAAATTTGAGACCGGATTTGCAGTTATTGAAAAGCGTTGGCTCCAACGCTGATATGTTGATATCTGTCGATTTAATAAGGGCAGGAAGGTCCCAGTAATCCCTGTAGTTCACGCGTACTATCTGGGCTGGCGGGAAGCGTTCAGTCTCATAGTCAAGAGGGCCTGCCACCATAAGCATTGCTCGTTTTTCCTCTTTGATAAATCGTGAAAGAGCTTCTGATACGAGCGCAAAATCGTGATCATGGCTTTTTGTCCCGCTAAGATAGGATATCCAAATCCTCTCTCTGAATCGATGTGAGGGAAAAATATCTCCAATCTCAAGCCAACGTTTTGAAAGCCCGTTGGGGACGACTTTCACTGAAGCAGTGGGGTTGTGCTTTGCTACCTGCTCAGCAAGAGGAGTGCTGGAAGTCTGCACCACGTCAAACAAATTTAAGGCCGAGGCATTTTCTTTAAATATTTTGTGGCAGGCATCTTTGGGAAGAATTTCGTTTTTGTATATGGAGGATAATTCTGCATTTTCCTCACCAAAAATAAGGTCATCATAATCAGCTAGACGAACTTTATTTTGTGAGTCTATAATTTCTAGTGCTGTAACTATCGTTTCTGAATATTGGGGCCGATGAAAGACGAAGGCATCATATTGATCAATATGCTTATTCGTCAAAAGGTTGATGGCGATAACATCCGCACAAATTCCCTTAGCTGCGAGATTCTCGGCATGGTTATAACAGCGATAGCGTACCGAAGGATCCAGAATAGGTCGTTCGACTCTTGTCGTGGTTGTGATGAATAGTATTTTCATGGTTGTTGGAAAAGTCACGCCAAGATGCCGTTATAGTATTATACTTAGGGGTGAAGATAGTCTACGATTGTTTTATCGATAATTGCCTTTTAATTGTTAAGTGGTCTTATCTTTTTTTGAATCGTCAGATCAAATTCGAGACGCCTTCCTGCAAATAGAGCATTGTGCGCATCTCTTTAATTTTCACCGTCTTTAAAAAAAAGTTGCCTTAAAGTACGTACTCTAAGCTATTATTTTTTATAAAACAACTTTATCTTCTTCCCTCAGAATGTCAAGTATGCATGTTGAATTAAGTATCTTGTGTCGGCAGTTATGAGCTATGACTCGAACATTTATTCCGAGTTTGTGGTGTATACGAGTTACTGACTTTATGTAAAGAGCACTTGTTCCAACTAATTCAAAATCTGCATTGTATTGTTTAGACCTGAAAGTTTCGGGTCAAATCGCATATGAAAATTAAACATGGAGATGGTAATACCATCGTAGTATTTTACTAAGCCTGCGTTTGGTTTGTATATGCTAGTGAGCGGCGCAGTATTGTTATTTTCTTGCTCCGTTTTCCCCGAGGATACCAATAGTTTTAACCCAATAAATATCAAAGGATATTCCTTTCAAAATATCATGTTTTTTTAATTTGAAAAAATCGTTACGTACACAGAATGTGCAATAGACGTTGTGAAGGCTGATAAGAGGAGTTTTCATTGTTGGCAGGTACTGAGTTAGACATGGTCAGATTTGCAAAGTGTCCTCGGATAAATTCTTAATAGGATAATGATAAAAATCTTTTTCAGCTCAGATAAGTCCTGTCTGTTCAGGTGTTGTAGATGGAAATATTATGGAACTCTCGGACTCTCCCTACCATAGGATTTAGGAATGCCATGAGCTGGAGCTCAAGGAAAACAAATTTAGAAATACCGAAAAATATACCTGAAGTATAAAACATCAGAAAAGACCCTTCGATATGAGGAAGCGAAGATCTGGTGCAAAGTGAACTATCATTGAGCAGGTGACGGCATAGGCGGCAATAAGGCTAAACTGGATGAGCATTAAAGCTAGCAAGCAGAACCATGTTATAACAAAGACGTTTAAGTATAGTCCGAGAAAAATAAGGACGAGCTTTGTTACGTAAAGCTGTTTGAAACTATCCTTTAAAAAAATGACCAAGGAAAAGAATATAGTAAGCGTCCAAGCACCTACATCTTCTATTAATTCCAGAACATGACATTCTCCTTTCCTACTCAAGGAGGAACGGCTTAAAAAGAAACAGTTTTTCTGGAAAAAGCATATCGCAGCATAGGAATGCAGCAGTGTTTCTCAAGCTGAATACTGACGACAAAAGGGGCTTACCATTAAAACTTTCGGCAACCACAAACGTAGAATGGGTTCAGTCAGCAAGCCTCAGAAGATTATAGCCGTTCCTGAAACCTAGTACAGAGTACACCTTAAAGTTTCGGATATAAACTCTTCAGCTTGATGCGTGCACCCTTTGTCTTGAACTGCCAGTCTACTTTGGGCTGGCGGTTATTTCTGTCAGTACTCCATGCCGCTACCTGAGCACGCATTTTCTCGATACAATCGATTCGGCCAGCAAGGCATTGGCGTTTCAAAACACTGAGTTCTATCTCTGCAATATTTAACCAGCTTCCGTGTTTGGGAGTATGATGTATTTCAAGGCGTTGAGATAGTTTGTGGGCTTCCTCTGCTGAAAAGGTCGCGTATAAAGAAGCCGTATTGTGCGTGTTGAGGTTATCCATGACCAAGACAATTTTCTCGGCATCAGGGTAGTTTTTTTCCAGTAAGCTTTTAATAAAATATGCCCACTCTGTTCTTGTTCGACGCCCTGTGATTTGGACTTTCCGTTTGCCACCAAGCGGTTCCACCGCCATAAAAATGCTCGCGACACCTTTGCGTACATATTCATCGTCCACCAACTCACAATGCCCCGGAGCTGCTGGAATAGGCGTGCGTACCTCGCCAATTAACTGAATGCTTGATTCATCCATGCAGACAACCGGACGATCTGCATCATATGGACGTGCATATACTTCAAAAACATCTTCCATGGACGCTACAAAACTTGCGTTTTGATTTGGCGGGATTTTCCAATACTTGCTCAGATGAGGCTTAAGTTCATTTTTTTAAAGTATTACATACGGTCATAGGTGAGACTGTAGGAACGATTTCCAATTCAATCATTTTTTCAGCCAGCAGTTTTACCGTCCAACGTTTTCGCCCCTCTGGGGCGGGCTAACATGCCAATGCCAGCAGTTTTGCCTCAAATTCTCCACCAAACTGAATTTCCCGAGGTGGTTTGACTCGCTTCTTGCGTTCAATGGCGGCAGCAAAACCTTCTTCGACAAACCGTTTTATTAAATGCTCAAGACTTCGAGTGGTAACGCCTAACGCTTCAGCTACCTTGACTACAAGTCATTTCGGGCCGTGCTCGCCAGCATCAAGAAGCAATAATGCTCGTGCATAAAGCACCGTTCGTGCAGCCCTTTCCCCTTTCGATGAGATTGCCTCAAGTTCTTTCCGTTCCTCTTCTATCAAAGTCACTCGATAACGCGGTGCCATCACTCCTCCTTTGTTGAGGAGAGATTAACATACAAAATACTAAATACGAAAGTTGAAATTTTATATTGTACTAGATCCCCGCAATAGACAAATCGCGGGGCTTTAAGCCTATCAGACTTCATCTTCCCAGAGGAATTCAGATCGAAATCGAACCTGATTTTTGTCAGCAAACATTAAATCGGCTGCTTGAGGTAATGGTTTAATGCTTCCGGACGACTCCAAAACACAAGTCTTCATTGTCCTCGGTGCAACCGATTTGCGCAAAGCTGTCAATGGGCTTTCGATCATGGTGGACGATCATCAAAATTTTGTATTGGGATAACAAGTTTTTTTGCCTTTGGCAGAAACGCCTTGAGAAAAACCATTTCTTCTGACCCGAATTATAACAGGAAGAGCTTGAATTCAGTTCTCAGAAATTGCTCTAGTTGCTGGAAGGGCTTGATCCTGTCCAGACACGAGGCCATCCCGCACTGAGTTATTCTACTATTCTTTGATGTTATGAAATAATTGTGTTTGCGGAGAAATAACGTACTCTTTCCCAATTGGACAAATCACTTCTTCCCAACGATCCCGAAAAGTTGGAAGAGTTGATTCTGCAGCAGAATCGACTGCTAGCAGATCTGGAATCTCAGCTTGCCGCGCAGAATATTGATATTGCGGATAAAAACACTGTCATTGAAGAATTTCCAGAGCAGGTAGAATTGCTCTAGGCCATCACATTTTTCAAAAAATCGGAAATGAAAAATAAGCCCGCTAAAGACGAATATCAGTATTTTTTTGATGAAGCGGAGTTTGTTTGCAGGCAACCCGATCCCGAACTGGAACTTGAAACAGTACAGGTTCCGGCCTATTTCCGTTCTAAAAAGAGCCGCAAGCCTATTTCCTAAGCGATCCCTCGTGGGGGAAATCATCCATGACACACCCGATGAGGAAAAAATCTACGCTTGCGGTTGCAAACTGAGCCGTATCGGTGAAGTTGTCAGCGAAAAACTTGACTATGTGCCCACCAAAATCCGGGTTCTGTGGCACATTCGGCCCAATTTTGCCTGCAAAAAGAGAAAAAGAACCGAGGATGACGGGCAGGACTTCACAATAGCTTCGATGCCGCCTCAGCTGATTCGACAGGGTATCGTCACTCCGAGGCTGCTGGCGCATATCCTGACCACAAGTTTTGCGACTGTTTGCCTTTCTACTGTCAAAACAGGATGTTCTAGTGTTTGGGAATTGATATTTCGCGCTCAACCATTTCGAATTGGGCCGTGCTGGCGGCAGAACGATGTAAGCCTATCATGGAATTGCTGCACGAGCATCTGCGTTCTGGAAAAATCGCTGCCGAAATAGTCGGTGATTTCATGGGAATTCTGCAGACCGACGGCTACGCCGGATACAATGCTCTGGGTGAATCTACGGGGATTACTCACGCCGGTTGTCTGGTTCACGTGCGCCGAAAATTTATGGAAGAGCTCAAGGCCTGCTCTAAAAAAAGGTACGTATCGACCGTGGTTGACCTAATCGCGAAGCTTTACCGGCTGGAGAGTCGAGCTCGCAAGGAGAGGCTTTCTCCGGATGAAATTTTGAACATGCGGACGGAAAAGGCGCTCCCGATTCTTGAAAAAATTTATTAAACCGTTGTCAGTGCCAAGGACTCGGTTCCCTCAAAAAGTCTTTTGGGCAAAACAATTTCCTATACTTTGAGGCAATGGAGCGAATCCTGGTTTACCTTGAAAATGCGGCTTTAACTCCCGATAACAATCTCGCCGAAAACGCCATCCGTCCGTTTGCGGTGGGCCGGAAAAACTGGCTGCTCAGCGGCTCCCCGTGCGGAGCCCAGGCCAGAGCAACCCTTTATAGCCTGATCGAAACCGCCAAAGCCAACAAGCTCAATCCCGCAGACTACCTTTTTCAACTCTTCGAAGAACTTCCTCATGCGTAAAGCTGTGCTGATTTTAAACCCCTCATGTCGTGAGAAGTGAATGGTCACTCTCAACCCCAATAGACACGACATCTACTTTTTATACTTCAGGATGGTTGGACTTTGCAGGCTTAGTCTTTTGGACGCTTAAAGTTAATTAATTATACCATAAAACTCAAGCGCATTGATAATATTTTACACAAAATCATAATATTAACATGAGAAAATAATGCAGGTATAAAACTTACGACAATTTGGTATTTTACTTGGCAAAAGAAACCCACGGACTCCCGATAGTATCACTTATTTCTATCGCTATAGATTTTTTGGCCTTCAATAACGCAAGAGCTTTTTTCTGAACAATTATTCTGGTGTTTAGTAAACGGACATCAACTTTTACCTGACCTTTCAGATCAAGTTTGGAGTTGTTTATATTTTTAGGATTGATGGTAACAGAGCCTTTTAATGCCCCTGAGGCCTGCTGGCCTGCAAGCTCAAGCGAATTAACATTCAGTTTCATATTTTCTAAGTCTGCACTGGCCTTCAGTGAATCCATTTTAACTTCAGGTACAATAAACAAAGGCGGCACGCCTTTAAAAGCAGGGCTCTGTATATCTATTTCCACAGTTCCACGATAGGAAGCAGGATCGGCAGTGGTGCCCTTAACATCAGCAGTTATCGAACCAAGACCTTTCAAGCCAAGATCAAGTTTATCAATGTATGGAATTGCAGCTAAAGAAATATTCTGACAGGCAATATCAGCGTAAAAATTTTTAAGATCAAAAAAACTGCCTGAAGAGACAACGCCTTTAACAACAGCACCATATATACCTGCTGAGAAATCAATCCCCAGCCTGCTTTTGAACAAGCTGAACAAATTTAAACTCATATCAAGTGAATTAAATTGAACAAGTCTCTTTCCAGATCTTTTTTCTTTGATCTCGACTCCTTTAAGCTCGACTCTTGGGGGAAAAACAGAAGGATTAATACGCTCTATTTCAAAATTATACTGATTTTGCTTTTGCAGTTCAGCCCGTATTAAAGGCTCGATACTCGAGCTCAGATAATTGCAGGCAAAAAACATGGAGAAGACTAGAAGACCGTACAAAAAATAATAAATTTTGCGGCGGCTTTTCCTGACGGATGATTTGCGGCGCTTTGAACTAAATATTGTCGGCAGGGGTATTGAAATTTTTTCTCTCAGCTGAGATAAATTCAGATTCATTTTTTATCCATGTACAGTCTTATGGCTGATATAAAAACATGCAGCCTTACAATCTTACAGATTTGTAACCCTTTTCACTTCAGCCAAAGTAGTCTTACCCTCAAGCACCTTGCGGAATCCATCCATTTTCAGAGATTTCATTCCATCAGCCAAAGCCTGTTTCCTGATCTGGTTGGAGTCTGCGGACCTTACCACCAGACCTTTTATTTCATCGGAAACATTCATAACTTCATAAATGGCGTTTCGTCCCTGATAGCCGGTATTCATGCATTCATCACACCCTCCGGCTTTGAAAATATTTTTACCGTCCAATTTCTTAGCCATTGCTCCAAAGTCTGTAACCGCAGCCTTATCCGGAACAAAAGGAACTTTGCAATGAGGACAAAGCACACGCACAAGCCTCTGGGCGATTACAGCTCTGAGCACTGATGAAAGTAGAAAAGGCTCAACGCCCATATCTATAAGTCTCGCTACAGCACTCGGGGCATCGTTGGTATGCAGAGTTGAAAAAACCAGATGTCCTGTAAGGGCTGACTGAATGGCGATATCAGCAGTTTCCTTATCACGAATCTCACCAATAAGAATTACATCGGGGTCCTGACGAACAATAGACCTAAGCCCGTCAGCAAAATTCAGGTTAATTTTTTTATTGACCTGCATCTGGCCGATTCCTTCAATCTGATACTCCACAGGGTCTTCAATTGTAAGGATATTTTTATCCGGTGAATTAATGTAATTTAAAATAGCATACAGTGAGGTTGTTTTACCGCTACCAGTCGGGCCTGTAACAAGTATAATACCATGTGAAACTGTTACCAGCTCTTTGATGCACTCAATATTGCTGCTGCCGAGCCCGAGTTCTTTAATACTCAAAACCTTGGAGTTTTTCTCAAGAAGACGCAGAACGATTCTCTCGCCGTATGATGTCGGCAGACAGGAAACACGCAAATCGACCTGTCTCCCACCCAGACTCAATGAAATACGTCCATCCTGAGGCAGTCTTTTCTCGGCAATATTCATCCGGCCCATGATTTTAATTCTGGAAACCATGGCCGCATGAAGTCTGCGCGGCAGGGAATGCTTATCATAAAGCACGCCATCGAGCCTGAAACGGACTCTGAGAGAATCCTTGAACGGCTCTATATGAACATCACTGGCATTGGCTCTTACGGCCTGAGCCATAATCATATTTACAAGCTTGATAAGTGGGGCATCGCTGCTGTCGTCAAGCAGGTCTTCTATTGTTTCGGCAGTGATATCATTACCGAATTCATCCTCAGCTTCATCAAGAACACCCGATACTTCCATATCAGCCGAGCCGAAAACATTGTTGATTACACGGGTTATATCTTTTGAAGGAGCAAGAACAACATGTGGAGCCCCTTTAAGCACAAATGAAAATTCTTCTACTGCTTCAATCATTCTGGCCCGCCCGATAGCCAGAATAAGTCTGCCGTCATCCAGCAGCGGAACACATTGAGCCTGACGCAAAAACTGGATTGAAAAACGCTGTACGAGTTCGGGATTAATAAATTCATCAGGGATGGAATCAAGCAGTTCTATATCAAAAAGCTTTGATTCAAGCTTAAGTAGTTCACCTTCAGTAATCTTTTTCTTTTTAAGTAAAAAATCAGATAATTGAATACCGTCTTCTTCCGCCTGATCACACAGGGGCTGCAACTCTTCCATAACGAAAAAGCCTTCGGATATAAGCTGCGACTGTAATAATTGGGTATACATATCAGTTTCTTCTCAAATTAAAATACAATTTCCGGCATCACAGGTTTTCCGATTTTAATCTGCCCAAGTCCATCCTTACCGACATTAATATCGTACATAATCTTTCTTTTTTCTTTGTAAACATCATCTTCATCACTAACACTGTTCATAATTTTAGGAGTAAGAAAAACGAAAAGATTAGTCTTTGTTTTTTCGGTGCTCTCATACCTGAAAAGATACCCCAGACCAGGTATATCCCCCAGCAATGGGACTTTGCTTTCATTGACAGTGTCATCCTCTCCAAGAAGACCGGCAATAACTATAGTCTGCCCATCTTTAACCTGAATAGTCGTATCAACCTCACGCTTTCTGGTTGTTGGTGCGATAAGATTACTATCTGAAGAAGCTACAGATGTTGGAACAACACGACTGACTTCCTGATGGACCACAAGCCTCAAATCGTCATTCTGACCTATCTGTGGAGTAACTTTGAGCATTACACCGACATCCTTATATTCAAGGCTCTGAGAATTATAGTCTGAATCAACATTATTTGTTGTTGATTTTGTAGAAAAAGGGATGTTATCCACAACATT
Source organism: Maridesulfovibrio bastinii DSM 16055 (assembly GCF_000429985.1). NCBI lineage: Bacteria > Pseudomonadati > Thermodesulfobacteriota > Desulfovibrionia > Desulfovibrionales > Desulfovibrionaceae > Maridesulfovibrio > Maridesulfovibrio bastinii. The sequence continues at coordinate 75,063 of NZ_AUCX01000020.1, read as the reverse complement.
AACTGTCGCTTCTTCATTATCCAGAGTCAGCAACTGTGGTGTAGATAGGATCTTAAAATCATCTGAAGATTTGGATGCACTCATCAGAGCCTGCATACTATATTCTTCACCATCCACTTTAAAAAGGTTGGTAAAAAGAGCTCCAATGGCTCCACCGCTAGGCACGGCAGCCATTCCATCATTTAATGTTAAACTACCACCACCAGTATTTGATGAACCAAAAACAACGGTATCTCCACCTGCGGCCGGAAGCACCCAGTTTGCCCCGAATTGGAAATTTGCAGTATCCGAAACTTCCATAATCAATGCTTCAATAAATACCTGTTTACGCCGTACATCCAGCTGCCCGATAATTTTTTCCAGATGTGGATAATCGTCAGGTCTTGCAGTGATAACCAGACTATTGGTTGCCTTGTCCGCAACTATTTTAACTTTGCCGCGTACGACCTTATCTTTAGAATCTTTAGAGCTTGAAGATGTACCACCTACTAAATCCGTAAGTACTTTTGCCAAATCCTCAGCCTTAGCATTGTGTAAACTGTAAAGATGGATACTTCCCTTGCCTTCCGGGGTTGGAAGATCCATAGAGGCAATCATTGATTTTATTGTGGCCATATTCATGGCATCAGCAAGTACAAATATTGAATTGGTCCTTTCATCATAAACGGTTAAAGCAATTCCCTGACGACCTTTCTTAGCCATATCAGCCAGCTTGGCTGTCATAACTTTATTAATCGATTCTGAAATTGTCTGCGCGTCACCGTTCTTAATAACAATGTTGACTGACCTTGTCGCATACTGACTTCTGTCCACTGATCTGACGATTTTCAAAATTCTGTCAATATTTGAAGCTAGAGTAGTGACAATGAGTGTATTGGAAGGCTGGTAGACGCTTACTCCACCGGTATTTCCAAGCATTGATTTCACTACATTTCCAAGATCAACAGCACTTGAACTCTCAAGGTGAATAATCTGGGTGATAAGCTCATCGCCAAGCTTATTTATTCCCTTTCCCCCGGTTTTAGTGGGAACAGCAAGATTCTGGCCCTTATTAACCGGAAGAATCTTATAGACCGCACCGCTTGGGATGATCACAAAACCATTAAGCTGCAAGACAGATTCAAAAACTCTGTAAGCTTCCTGCACAGATATTTTTGTTGGGGAATAGATTGTAACCCTTCCGCCGACAGCTTTATCAACAATAAAATTTTTACCCGTAATTTCACTGATAAATTTGATTAAAACGTGGATATCAACTGATTTAAAATCAAGGCTGATCGTTCCCTGTGCGGCATTTGCAATTTCAACGCGATACCCGCAGGAAGGCCCAAGAATCAAAAAGCACAATAGTATAAAAACAAAAATATTACGCATTGCTAAACTTCAATCTCAATGTTTCAAAACGCTGATTGCGCCATACTTTTATTACAACAGAATTTTCAATTCTTAACTTCGCCATTCCCATTACATCCGTTAAAGAATTAAGATTATGCCCGTTAACACTTACAATCAGATCACCCTGTCTGATACCGGCACTAGCCAGTAATGATTTTCTCTCCAGACTGTTTATCAAGAGACCTTTACGCCCATCCTTCTTGGCAAGAGTAAAATCAACATTATCTAAAAACGCCCTCGGATTTGCGAAGACATCCTTTAACACATCTTTATTTATGAGAACATTCCCAGAATCAGATTTAGCCGCGATAGATTTATCACCTTTATCTATCATAAGAAGACTTTTTTTCTTCCCATCCCAAAGAACAACCGCCCTTCTTTTAATCTCAAGAATTTTGGTTTTACCAACACCTTGACCTTCTTTAAAAACTCTTACCCCACGTCCGACAACCATAATAGCTCTCATCAAAGACTTATTTGATGAATACACCGTTCCTAAAAGCCGCAAATTGGAATTGGCCATAGGTAACTTGTTCAGGTCTGACTGTGCTCTTTTCTTCTTTTTAGGCTTTTTAACTTTTTTAGGGTCAAAAGCTCCGAATATATTGCGGTTGTTGATAATGTTAAACTGACTTCTATCAACTTTTTTATATGAGTCGCCGGCAGTAGCAACGACAGTAGGGTCCGGGGAAAAAATTTTAACAGGAATTACCAGTAGATATGCACCTACTGCCAAATAATATGCTGAAAAAGTAACAATCAGCAATTCCCCAAGTATTTTTAACTTACCCAGCATTACTACCCACAAAATATTTAATTAATAACATTACATTCTTTGTATTAAACTTAATTACATATGCTTACCAGAAAAAAGAATCAGCCGACAAGACTGTTCATCTGGAAGATAGGCATAATTATGGAGACCACAACAAATCCTACAATCACTCCCAGAGAGAGAATCATCAACGGTTCGATAAGTGATGTTATCATCTGTAATTTGCTTTCAACTTCATCATCACAGTCATCAGCAACGATGAGAAGCATTTTATCAAGCTGTCCACTCCGCTCACCCGCGGCAACAAGTTGCACATGCATGGGATCAAAAAGAAAACTTCCGTGCATTGCCAGAGTGAGATCCTTACCTTCCTGAACATCTACAGAAATCTGGTCAACTACCTTTTCAAGATATATATTTGTTGACGCGGATCTCACAATACCAAGACCTTTAAGAAGACTTACGTCGTTTTTTAAAAGAAGCCCCAGAGTTCTGGTAAAATTACCGACTTCAATATAGCGGAAAAGATCACCGGTTACCGGGGCAGATAACTTAGCCTTGTCCATTATCCTTTTACCGGGAGCAGTCTTTTTAAAACGTATAATCCCAAATATGAGTAAGACAACCAGAACAATCAGCAATCCCCACCAGTGTCCCATAAAATTACTGAATCCGATCAGTATTCTTGTCGGTGCAGGCAACTCCTGTTTCATATCGACAAAAATTTGAGTAACCTTGGGGACAATGAACATCATAAGAAAAACAAAAATTCCGCCACCGACAATAAGCATGAGTATCGGGTACGCCAGAGCGGACTGAACTTTTCTGCGCAGTGCGACCTGTGATTCCAGATGATCAGCAAGTCTGCCCAGAACAAGGTCAATTGAACCGGAATCTTCACCGGCCTGAACCATTGTTATAAAAGTGCTTGAAAATATATGCGGATGATCAGCCAGAGCTTCAGCCAGAGATAAACCTTCGCGCACTCTCTCACGAACTTCTGAAAGGACTTTATCCAGCTCGGATGTTCCTTTACCGTCAAGCATTGCAGCTAAGGCGAAGTCAAGAGCCATACCGGCAGAAAGAAGTATTGCCAGCTGCCTTACAGCTCCAGAGAGCACTTTGAGAGGAACTCTGTTAAATATCCTCTGATAGAAATAACGAAGGGTGGAACCACCGGCTTTGGGTTTACGACCACTGATCTTGGCAAGTTTAGTGGTATATAGCCCCTTAACCTTCAAAGAATGCAGCGCCGCAGTCTTATTATCAGCTTCTATAATTCCCTTAACCGATTTACCGGTTTTAGATACTGCTTTATATTGAAACGCTGGCAAAGGGGCTCCTTTTCTTTATTCCTGATAATCAGAAATTTATTACTTCCACAGTTTTTTTAATTGCAGACCTTTTTTCATGCATCAATTAAACTTAACCATGTAAACGACAGCCCTTATATTTCTACATTTTATATTCAGGCATAAAGCTATTTAACAAACGATTTCTGATATTCCTTCAACACTACGTCTGTCTCGCCAATCATTTTGTTAACCCCGTTTTCTATCCAGACTACCGAGGTGCAAAGCTCTTTAACAATTGGAGCGCTGTGGGAGACAAAAATAATAGTCTGCCCTGATTTCATCTTTTCTTTCATAGTTTCAGTCGATTTTTTACGAAACGACTCATCACCAACGCCAAGTATCTCATCCACCAGTAAAATGTCAGGAGACATTTTCATAGCTACGGAAAAGCCTAACCTTGCTCTCATGCCGGATGAATATGTTTTCAAAGGTTCCATAAACCAGTCTCCCAGTTCTGAGAACTCTCTTATATCTTCAAGGCTGTTCACAGCGTCTCTGTAGCTATGCCCAAGGAGCATTGCCCCAATAATTGCATTGTCTCTTCCTGAAAGATCTTCAGAAAAACCAAGCTGCAATGTTAAAAGGGAAATAGAAACCGGCACATGCCGTATTATTTCACCAAAATCAGGTCGTATAATACCGGCGATTATCCGCAGCAGAGTTGATTTACCAGCTCCGTTGCGACCAATAAGGCCTACAGTTTCCCCTCTTTTAACTTCAAAGGAAACATCCTTCAAGGCATCATAGGCTCCAACCTTCATGAAGCCTTTGCGCACAGTGTAGCGGCAGCCGACATTTTTGAGAGTCAATATAGGCTCATTATTCATTTTTGACACAACCTAGGATAAACGTGGTCTAATTTGAATATGATTACAAAAGAAATTCCAAGAATAACAAGTCCGGCTACAGTAATATAGAACAGGTAGGTCCAGTCAGGCCAGCGCCCGAACATCAGCACTTCACGATAAGCTTTGATCAGTCCTGCCATAGGATTAGCGTATATATAGACCCTATGCTGTGGAAGAATGACATCGTCAATATTATAAAAAATACCGCTTGCATACATCATCAATTTTAAACCTGTAGAAACGACAAATGCTAAATCAGGCATGAATGGTACAATTGCAGCTGCCAATGTTCCGATACCAATCATAAAAATAAGCTGGATAACCATAAGCAGAGGTATGGATATCCAAGTAATACTTACCGGGATACCATAAACCAACAGAAAGACTAAAAGAAGAATAAACACAAAAATATGTTTAAATGTATCTCGCAAAGCGACTTCAAGGGGGAAAAAAATTTTAGGTATATCAACCTGCAGCATCAATCCTTTACCGTGGGTAACACTGGTTGTTGCATGGTTTATTACATTAGCAAACCATTGCCAGCAAATCAGGCCTACAAGAAGAAAAGCTATAAAATCATGTGTCCCTCTATTAAAAAAAATCCCGAATACGAGGTAGAAAGTAAGCATAGTTAAAACAGGTTCAATGACCCACCATAAGTAGTTCAGATAATAACGAGATACCTCAGTTCTCAAATTTGCATATGATTTTATAGCAAGTAATTCAAAAAAATTTGATTTGATATTTAAATGCTGTATGCTGTTAATCTTTAAAAACAGCTTCTTTCCGCTTGACAAAAAAAGTCTGCCAAAAAGAAAAACAATCACAAACAAGAGCGCCGCGATGATTGCAATATGCAGATATATGCTCAACTGATCTTCAATAAGATGCGAGATATCGAATCTGGAAACAGCGAGAACTATAAAAAGTATAAAGGCTAGGGGGAATAATTTTTTATACATTTTTTCCAGCAGTATCAGGTAAAATATTTAATAAGTTTATATCTTAATCAAAATGGAAACAGCAAAATTGAATAAATTTCAATAGATAAATTAAGTAATTCTCTTTTATACCTCGAACGCACTAATTACAATCAGCATTTGGTTGGAATCAGGAAGAATACGCTGTATTATTCTTCTTTTTTCTGCTCTTCCAGCTGCTTTTGAAGAATTGCAACACGCTGGACAAGCCTTCTGAGCATTACTTCCTGACGGGATCTGTCTATATCCATCAGCAGATTCTTAATAAAGAGCATAACCACAGCACCAAGCAGCACCAGACTGGGACCGTATGCAACGCCTACAAGCCTCGCCAGTGAATCGGAAAGTGTCGGGAAAAATCCGAAAACGAGAAAAGCGACTGAAATAAATATCCACCATGGTGTATATTTGGAATATAAAATATTTTTTCTAACCAGATATATTATTACTGAAGCACTGATGATACCGGCAGCGCCGGTTAGAATATTCATTGCTGAGATACTTATCATTTTGAAATCCGACATAGCGCGATTATTGAGCTGAGCATCATATACTTTGTCACTGCAAGCCATGAATTGAAAATACGTGATTTTCCGCATTTTCTTTCAGTCATGCATACTCCTATCTCTTTAAAAGTAATTCCTAACTCTTTAAGAATCAATAACAGGCTGACGTCCTGATAATCCACAAGTGAAGCTCTGGAAAGGCCGACTTTACGCATGGCCTTTCTATTATAAGCCCTGAATCCTGAAGTCAGATCGTCAATGGATAGCCCGGTAATAAACCTCAAGTATTTCCATGCAATATGCCTCGCAATACTACCCCTTGAAACGCAGGAACCGATAAGCACATCACACTCACAATTCTGCAATTCCCTGATTAAAACCGGAATCGCGGTGACATCATGCTGGCCATCCGCATCGCATGTAATGCAGAGATCATAGCCTTTCAGCAACCCGTACCTTATACCGGCCTGAATAGCCCCCCAAGCTCCAAGCTGACAGCATAAATCAAGAACCTCAGCTCCAGCTTCAACAGCTACCTCCGCAGTTTCATCGGTACTCCGGTCATTGACCACAAGTACGTCTATATCAAGAGTAGCTTTCAGGTCTCTGACAACATGACCTACAGACAGAGCTTCGTTATAAGCCGGCATAACCACGAGGGCCTTCATTAAACCGGTTTTATTCTCCATTACTCAACTTTCCAAATTCCGCCTATAAACGGATTATAGACTACTTTTTTAAAGTATGGCGTACCAACAGGACTAACAAAGAGCAGCCTGAAAGTAAGACAGTCGAACTGGTCACGGTTCATATAATACAGCTGGCCAGCATCTGGAATAATGATGGCCACCTTATCAGAATTCCGCCCCGGTTCATGGCTAAGACTTTTGGGGGTTACAGAAAATATCATTCCATACGGAAATTCTTCATTATTATATTTGAATCTACCCTTATCAAGATCGATTTTGCAATCATCTATTTTAAAGTTGTAGATGGGGGCTGCGACAGTTGAATCTGATCCGGGAAGAGTGCGCCCGATGGAAAGCCATGAATTTCTGATCAGCATATCACTGAACAGAACAAGATAAACATCAGCTTTCGGGAAAAAAAACTTCTGCCAGTTTCTGGCTTTCGGCAGTCCGATTCTTTTTATTTCCTTGTCTAGGTTCTGCGGCACACAGAAAATATTTACTAGAAATTGCACCGAAGCGGCGTAATCATTTATGTATTTGTTTATTACAGCAATTCCGGTCCGATGCACAGAAAAAAAGCGAATCCAGTTTCTGGACATGACCGGATTAAGGGATGCCAGCGGGACAGCTGATTTGTAAGACAGTTCAGGAGTCTGTGATCCACCGTCGACCAGAGTTTTCCTTTTGCCGTAATACTGAAGCATATATCCAGGTCCCCACCAGTTCCACAGCATAGCTTTTTCCGGGACAACATAGCTTATGGCGTTTGCCAGATTGGCGGTATTCGCTGTGAAAGAAGCAACCGGTTGATATTTTATACTGTTAGATGCTGAGGGGAATAAGAGTATGCAGGTCAGGCCCAAACTGAAAACTGGAGCTACTTTTTTAATCAATTTTATCTGCTTAAGAAGATTACAGAGAAGAATGCAAAAGCCCGCACAGCCCATTGCAATGAAAGGCACCAAAAACAACATAAAACGCGATCCGGCAAAAACACTTCCGACAAACAGCAACAATAGTCCAAAAATGAATAAAACAGCTGTCTTACCCAATTTTAAATAAGGGTAGAAGCCTATAAGAAAGCAGCCAAAAGCGATCCATGAACCGAATAAATCTAAAACAAATGTTTTTAAATCCGGCCGGGCCAGCTCCTCAATAGTTGCCCCCATATTGAAATATGGAGTTTTTATTGTTCCTGAAATAAGTCCGAAATGTTCCTGAAGAGTAACAAAAAAAGGCTGCAAAATTACCGGAAAAGACTCTTTGCTTCCGAAAATTACCGCCAGACAGACGGCTGCTCCGGCTACCAGAATAAAGACTTTAAAAATCTTTTCATAGCCTGTTTGCCCGGTCACTGTGAACACGGATAACGCGTAGAAAAGAGCACAGATTCCAGCTAATGGCACCGCGGCAGGTCTCCACCAGAGGAAGACGAGAACTTCGGTCAAAGCAAAAAGGCCAAACCATAAAAATTGCCTGCGAGCCTTTGCTACAGTCAGCAGATATGTAAAAATAAAAGAACACCAGAGCAGAACGAGATTCAACGCATCAGTATCATAATATCCAATGCAGGTCCGGCGTATAAGCACAAAGTTAGCAGCAACAGCCAGACAAGCGGCAATTGGCGCTGTAAAACTATCTGGGAAAAAATATCTGGTAGTAAACCATGCCAGTGGAATCAGCAGACAGGCAAGAAGCGGAGACATGAAAAAAGCCACGCTTTCAATATTGATATCAAGCATATTACTCAGAAAAACAGTAATACTTGATATGAGTGGAGGGAATGATGGATAAAATGATGGTGCAAGATCTTTGCTTGCGCCATATTCTCCGTTTTGAAGATCTCTGCTTAACCTAAGATAATAAAATGAATCCGCTGTGGTGGGTAATCTGTAACTGTCAACACGGTTAACTATATTATTGTCAAACCCCGGGAGAGCGTAAAAGTGAATACCTAAAAAAATAAAAGCCAGCACAACCAATGTTAATACGGTTTTTGTTCTATTCAACAATTTAGCTTTCTCTAAAAATTAAGGGCCACATCCATGCGGGTGTGGCCCTTAATATATTATCAGTTAAATGGGGTAAACAGCTAACTAGCTATTTGTTCCAACATACCTGATTATAACAGGGCTGGAGCTGTTAGTTGTGCTAGTGCTACCGCTTTCGTACATTTCAACATTGATTTCATCAATGTTGGATGTTTTTCCGGTCTTGAACATGTATTTAAGAGCATTGGCATCGTCAAGTTTATCGAAGGTTGAACTATCAGCGGTGAATTCAGCAACACCGTTACCATATTCATCACTAGATACGGCAACAAGATTTCCAAGATCAACATTTCCGTCGTATGTTACCGTAGGGGTGTCCTTATGGAATCCGCCTAAAAGACTGGAGGTAACAAGCCAAAAATGCTTACCATCTACACCGGCTGTAGTTTTGTCAAAGGTTTCACCATGGATATCATCGATACTGCCATCGCCACCCCAGGTGACAAATGTGAGCCTGAGTTGGTAATCATTGTGCAGATCAAGCTCAGTATCATTTACATCGGTGGTGATGAAACCCTTGTAATTAGTAGACGTATCTTTATCCAACGGCTGAATTTCAAGGACCATCTTTTCGAGAGTATTTTCACCCTCGTTGGTGGAGTAGAAGTCCTTAAGTGTCTGGGCTTCTACTGCAGGAGCATAGGCTTCATAAGTTTTTGTGCTGTCGTTGTATTTGTAAACTACAGCTCTAACAGGTCCGCGCTTACCATTTTTAAGTGTGGTAGCATTAACAAACTGAACCGTATCCAACTCAGCTCTTCCGGACTCAATGGGACGCATGTAGTTAGACTGTTTATCTTCGCCAAGTTTAAACTTCAGTCCAGAAGGAGCATAGAAGTTAACAAAGTAGTCGCTGTCAATAGAGCTTCCTGTAGATTCAACATCAGCTTCAATCATATAGCTTTCTGCTATGGCCTCAGAGTTAAGGTCAATCAGACGTTTATCTTTTCCATCATGCTTAGCGGAAATTGATAAGCTATAAGGAAGATTATCTACTTCGCTGTAAACGCTCATCGGCACATACAGAGTTGCAGTGCTACCGCTCTTACTAGTAAGAGTAATTTCTATATTCTCATTGTAGCCGGGTTCAAGAACATCATGAGTATATTCTATTTTAAATGAGAACGATTTTTTGTTGATATCCGTCGAACTGGGAATTTTATCCACAGCACCACCAGAACTATCTACAAAAAGGGAAGCTGCTTCAAGGCCGCTTCCGTCTGCAGCTGTAGCTTCAAAACTGATAGTTACACTTGTATCCATATTACTCTGTACCATATACTGGCTTGAACCGTCAGTTTTACTGTATGCGTTGTATGGAGTAATAGAATTAATTTTAAATAATCCAATAGTATCTGCTGCATTGTCTTCAGCTTTGATTTCATCTTTAGCATCATCAATAGCAGTATCAGCATCTTCAACTATGCCATTATAAGCTATTTTAAGAATATCCTTATAATCTGGAGAATCTGCGACAGTACCAGTTATATAGTTCTGTAATGCATTTGCTTCTTTAGTGGGATCACTATTAAGTGCTTCTCTAAGAGCACCAAGTTCTTTAAGAGCGTCATAAGATGAGCCGCCATCCTGAATTTTGGTAGCCAGCTTATCTAGAATATCGGAGACTTTTGAAGATTCAGCTCCGGATTTATCCATATCAAGGTCTAAACCATCACCTTTCCAGAGAGTTGACTGGGACAGAATTACACCTGGATCGGAAACTGTAACTTTCTGAGGATCGTTAAATTTGGATGTATCCAGTCCCAAAGAACTCATTAAGTTTAAGGTCTGATCTTTTGCTTCTTTTGCTGCATCATCATTTGCTTTACCACTATCTACCTTACTTTTGAGCAGCTTTGTTTCCAGACTGGAGAACAAAGTGAAGTTCACAGTAATATTGGATGAAAAATCTTCTTTGATTACCGCAAAAAGATCACTTTGAAATATTTGATCTACGTTACCATCGTTAGGAATGTAACCAGTACCCTTTTTGACCCTGAGCATTACAGGGAAGGTGGCACCTGAAAGCTGGCTTTTAGAGAAGGTATAAGTTCCATCAGTTCCGGTAGTTCCAACATTTTTGATCCAGTTTGCATCAATTTCAGGATCAAGATCGATGGATTTAAGGGCATCAATAGTACCATTTGCAACGGGATGACCTCCAGTACCACCACTGACACTTCCAGAAGAACTGCTACCACCGCTGGAACCACACCCGGAGAGGCCCAGCAGGAACATAAAAACAATTGCAATAATTAAATGCCGTTTTAACATTTAATCCCCCATTTCAGACTGAGTTAGAGTTGAATCGACGAGAGAACCCAGTGCCTTATATTGATTAAATTTAACACATGATCCTAGATTACAGGCAACCTGCAAATCCCGAGAACCCTCATCATAGGATCCAAGACGCATATATGCGTCGCCTCTATTTACATAAGCTTCAACAAAATCTCCATTGAAGACCAAAGCCTTCGTGAAATTCTGTATGGCTAGCTTATAATCTAAATTATGCAGAAAAACAACACCAAGATTATAATAAAACTCATATTGATCATTGTTTAAATCGATTGCCTTTGATATCAGGGTGATTGCCAACTTATCATCACCCATAAGATATCTGCTCACTCCAAGATGGCAAAACGAGTCAGCCCGCTTATAACCACCTTTAATACAATACATAAAATCTTCTAGAGAGCCTTGAAAATCTCCAAGCCTCTGTCTGGCGATGCCTCTGTTATAAACTGCCGGAAAATAATTTTTATTATGTTTCAACGCCTGAGAAAAGCAGGCCACGGCAGTCGCATAATCCTTTTGATAGGTATAAACAACTCCCTTTCCGAAGTATGCCTTAACATCTTTTCTGTTTTGTTTCAGAATCGTTTCATAAATTGACAAAGCCTCATCGTATTCACCAAGCAAGACTTCTGAATAAGCCTGATTATACAAATACTTATCTCGCCCAGGAGCAGCAGCAGAAGCCTTTTTAAAATAGTTGTGAGCCTCTTCAGGATTATTCTGTTTAAGAAGCAAAGCACCTTTTTCATTCAATACATCAGGAGTTTCAACACCTTTTTGTATCGCAGTATCGATTATTTTAAGTGCCTCGGAATAATTACCTTTAATTCTCTGAGATTCAGAACGACTGAGTATTTCTTTTTCACTAAGAGTTTCAGCTGTTCCGGTCTGCAGGGTTTTAGTCTTGTGCACGCAACCACAGAGGACCATTCCCATGCATATAACCACAAAAACTTTTGAAAATCTATTCATCATAATAATTAATTGGTCCTTAATGGAACCCTGCTAAATTAATGCGGCCTATATGTCCTTCAATACCTGACACAGGTGGAATATAAATAGAATATTCTTTTGTATCACGTCCGACATGTAAAACACAGCTCTCTGCCAGCCCGCTTGGATAAAAACGTATACGGTAATCTCCCGAACGCTCACCTTCCGATGTCTGCATAGAAATTATTCTATAATCATCAGGAATTTCACCATTAAAAGATCCTGCAGGGCGAACCCTGATTCTGCCATTTTCATCAAAGGTAAGAGTCTGCATCTTACCCGTAATCATTGCGAGATAACGGGCTTCTGAAGCTCCTTCCATAATAACACTCTTAAAATCAGAAAACTCGCCCCTGCCCGAATCAAGATTCAAAGCCGGGGCAGTTAGCCCAAGCATAACAGCCATTATGGAAATAACAACCAAAAGCTCAAACAGGGTAAACCCCGCCTGAGCTTTTAAATTATCTTGTTCCCTCACTCTTGATGTCCGCATTATTACCTGACCCGCCTTCCTTACCGTCTCCACCGTATGAATACAGTTCAAAAGGACTGTTTGCACCTGGCGAAATGTATATATAATCACCCTGCCACGGATCGTTGGGAACCTTATTTAAATATCCGTTGGGCGGATAACTTTTAGGTACACGTCCGACAGAAGGCCTGCTGACCAGAGCTTTAAGTCCCTGTTCAGTGCTTGGATAGTAACCGTTATCAAGATAAAATTTCTTAAGTGCAGTCTCAATATTTTCCATTTCAATTCTTGCTTTTACAACTCTGGCTTTCTGCGGTTCGTCCATCAGCTGCGGAGCAACCAGTCCGGCCAGAATTCCAAGAATAACGATAACAATCATCATCTCAAGCAGGGTAAAACCTCTTGATCCGCCCTTTTTAGAGCTGTCTATTTTTTTATTCACGGCATATCCCCAATACATTATACAGTTTATTCATCATCAGCCTGACCACCAAATACACGCCGATATTTATTATTACCAAGACTAAAAATCAACTCGTCTTTGCCTATATGGTCAAGCCTGATATTTCCAATCGAGCTGCCTTCATGCATTACAGAATCATTCAATACAGCAATACGCGATCCGGGATTATCACTGAAGGCAACAGCACCTATCGCAATTGAAGCTATTGCCGGCACGGATTCTCCATCAAGAATTTCACCTTTGCTATCTGTATATCCGTCTTCACTATCTAAATTTGTTAGGTTCTTATCAGAAGAAATGTCTCTGCCGTCAAAATTATTTTTTTCTACGGCATCAACAGACTCCTTATTACTTTTTTTTAATTTTCCGGCAACACTCTTTTGCATATCGTCAGTATTGTTATTTTTAAGGTGCTGGTCATTTATATTTGTATCTATATTTTTTACAGACAAACCATCTTCTGCTTTTACTCCGGAATCATTACCTTCGGATTTACGATCAGTTCGTTCAGAACTCGATGCAGTACCTTTCTTTTCAACAGTTGAAGCGTTGCCAGTTTTTTGATTATTCCCGGTAGAACGACTTTTCAGACTCCCAGTTTCACCGGAAGCCTCATCAGCAGTAGCGGATACATTTTTATTCAGACTTTGTTGCGCCTCAAAAGCTCTGTTTTCTTTCTGCGAACCATTTGCCGAACCAGCACTTGAAACAGCCTGCGATGAATTTACAACAGACCCGCGAATCTCATTACTGGCAACTTTTTCCCTTACACCTGAAAAATCAAGAGCCTTTTCTATGGTTCGGTGATCTACAAATACAAATAGAGCACAGGCAGCCAGAAAAGCAGCCAGAATCCAGGGCAGCAGGGAAACTTTTTTTTCTTCTTCGTTTTTTGGTTTTGAATTGAACAGGTTACTGTACATTCCATCAGAGGCCAGTTGCTGAACCATATCAGGGGTAATTCTGGTATCCCCGGAAAAAACAATCTGATCCAGAAGATGAGAGCAGGCATGGTTAATCAGCCGCGGTACTCCGCCGCTCAACTTCCAGACCTCTGTCAGCGCACGGCTTGTAAATTCAATTTCATGTTCCTGCGACTTTTCCAGCTTAAAGCGGACATAATTACTTGTATCTTCAAGGCTTAGAGGCAACAACCGGCATCGTATACCGATACGCTGGTTAAGAGCCTCAAGGCCCGGCTCACGCAAACGTTCAACAAGCTCAGTCTGCCCGACAAGAAGAATTTGAACGAGCGGTTTATCGTTTTCGCGCAGATTTGAAAAAACAAGAATCTGGCCCCAATGAGTTTTGGTCAGCAGATGCGATTCATCAAAAATCAGAACAACACGCTTGCCTTCCTTATGCATTTTTTCAAAAAAATCAGTCAGCAGAGCAAGACCGTGCCGATGGCTCTTGGGAGATTCCAATCCGAAACTTTTACAAAAATGACTGACCTGCTCCACAGGGGAAAGAAAAGGATTACCTATCTCCGCATAAATAAATTTATCTGTCTTCTGGCGCTGTATAAAACGAAAAAGGGTTGTTTTACCGGTGCCGATTTCGCCGGTCAGCATGACCAGACCGCACATGGAGTCAAGGCCTACAACAATACGGTGGACAGCTTTTTTATGACTCTCTGAGGGGAAGAAAGAAAAAACAGTTGAAGAATCCCCGAATGAGTTGAATAGTTCAGAGAGTTTACGCACAATCGTCAACCGTTGATCTGGGTAAAAATTATATCAATATCAAAGAGACCTTTTTTATCCTTTTTTATTCGTAGATGCTTCACGGAGACTACTCCACCCTCCACCTCGGCACTGTAAAGAAAAGGGATAAAACTCTTCTGCAACATTGATTTGAACCGAACGTAAACCTCTTTTTCGATTCTTCCATCATCAAGCGTTTTTGAGGATGGACGCATAAAATCAACATTTCTGGTTATTTTAAGGGTTCTTATTATATCTTCCAGCCGGGCAAACAAGTTCACTGAAGTTACTTTATTTCCTGTTCCGGCAGCTTTCTGCAGATTCTTATATTCCGCCGCAAGCTTGACGACCTGTTCAAGATGTCCGCCGACTATATCAACCTGCGAATTGATGTCCTTATTCATTTGAATTACCGGGATCACCGCAAAACGAACGATAAGAATCAAGAAAAGGCCGACCAGTGCTATTCCTGCAACTCTGTTCTCTTTAAGAAAAGCAACAGCTTTTTCATAATATGTGCGAAAAAGTGAAAGATAGGAATCAAACAAAGCTAAACCCCCAGAGTTTTACGCAGCATTTCAATTGTAAATCTGACTTTTTTGGTTTTCTTTTCAGCGGTGGCACCTTTGATGCTTACTGAATCAAAAAAACCGGTTTTGTTTAACTGATTCCTGAGCAATTCTACGTCCTTAAAATTATTAGCAGAACCAGAGAGAGCGAGTCTCTTGGAATCCAGCGTCAATTCGTCCAGAGTCACCTTGAGCGATTTAGCAACAGCAGCATTAACCACCCTGAGGACTTCAATAGCTGACCCTGAACCTCCTGAATTATTTTTGAGCTTGCGCTCCAATTTATTCATTCTGGAAGTAAGAATACTTACCCGCTGAGTATGCGAAAAATTTTTCTGAATACCGGGAATACTTTCAGAAAGTATAGCGTTTATACGATCTTCAGTTTTACTTACTATCCTGCTTTTATAATAAATATTTGCAGAAAAATACACAAAAAGGCTGATTAACAGAACCGCACACCACCCAAGGTAATATTTTAAAGCTCTGACTTTAACCGAGTCATCACCTGAAGAATCAAGATTTAAAAATTCCAGACGATCACCTTTAATTTTCTGCAACAGTCCGAAAGCCTTCAGACAGCTTACTGCTTCATGGTTGTCTTCAAAAAAAGTCAAAACATCATGCGGCATAAATCTCACGGTTCGAATATTCAGACTCTTACCGATAAGTTCTTCTATACCTGTAATCTCTGCCCCCTGACCGCAGATAAGGGCAACATCAGGCATGAATCCTGTTTTCTCGGAATAAAGGTATATGTAACTTTTAATTCTGGAGATCAGCTTATTAAGAGATACAACTATCTTTTTTTCTTCTTCCCCAAGCTCTTCACTGGAAAAATCAGAAGAACAGAGCAGACGGCTGGCAGCATCAGAATTTTCAGCATCACTTAGCACCAGATTGGTACCATGTAACAGCACATCACGATGTTGCAGCAATTCACCATCAAAAGAATAAATAGCCGATCTTTCTTTACCTAAATCAATTACAACCTTATTTTTTTCTATATCCGGGTTGTCCAGAAAGCCGATAAGCGGAGCAGCTCCCTCATAAATATTTTCAAGCTTGAGCCCCTTTTCCAAAAAAGCGCTCTTAAAATTCTCCACAACTTCATTCTCAATGCATCCTGCAACAACAAAAGCACCCCGGTCTCTGGACGCACCATATCCCCAGTCGACATAAAGGCTCTCCAGATCTACAGGTATTGAATTTTCCAACTCGAAATCCAGCGCGGATTCAATTCTGGCAGAGCCCTTAAAAGGAAAGAAAAAACTCTTTATAAGAATTGAACGGCTATCCAGAACTATTATAATTTGAGGGGAAGGCATCGCTTCCCTCTCTATGTATGCAGCAACTTCGTCTGCAATAACAGAAGGTTCATCGGAATCTATTTTTTTTATATAAGATTCCTTGTATTCTTTATTTTTTCCACTGCCTACAGACCCGAGTATAACCAGATCACCATCACTCAGATCAACAGCGAGCCGTTCATTGCTCATACAAATACCTAATAACCATACTTTTTATACTTTACAGAATTACTTGATGAAGAAACATTGAATATTTCCATAAGGGAAGAATTATAAATACCTTTATTATACCGAATTGTCACTCTGACAGTATCCGAGCCATAACTCAGTTCAGGCAAATTCTTTTTATACTCAGCTGGCTGATTCTGCATAAAGACAGAAAACCATCCGGCCTTGTTATTTCCCTGCCTTGCGCTGTTCAAATCGCTATAAAAATCCAACTTTTCATCCAGAGAACGATCTACAGGGACCAAGGCCATTACTATTTCTTTTTTCAACGTATTTATATTCATCGGCCCCTTGCTGTATGGAGTTACAAGGTCTTTAAGACCGGGAATATTTCCAGAGCCATTATAAAGTTCCATAAACTCGTCATCATCAAGCCAGTTATCAGGTCGCCTTATAAGAAGCAGTTCATCTGTACTTTGAATATGCTTTCCTGACAGCCCGTATTCAGGGTCGAGAGATCTATAATAATCTCTATCGTTATTACACAGGGTTCCATTACCAATCCAGCATAAGATAGAGTTGGCATATGCATTGGCATTATCCAGTGTATCATCACCTGACCCGAAATCGTGCGCCTCACAAAGGTTAAACAATAGCGAAACAAGAACTTTCTTTATCTTTGTGGAGTTACTGTTACTTTGCATATTGATCGGCAGACGACTGGATTCATCTTCTATCTTTCCTGAAAGCTCTCCTGCATCCATTACTCCTGAAATTGTTTTTAAAATATTACTGTAGTTTTTACGAAATTTTTCAAAATCAGTAAACGTGCCACCTAAAACCTTGTCTTTAAACATAGCGATGGTCGTGTCTGCCGCAGATTCAAGAATAGTGTTGGCAACATAGGAATTCTTTAAGTAGGCCGCCCCTGAATAATCATACCTGGAGGCTTTGATTATATCAGCAACGATAGATGCAACAAGGGCCATAAGAATGAGCACAATCAACAAAACAGCCCCCTTTTCGCTGCCTTTGTGATTATTGAAAAACATCCTGCTACTCATAAAACCTTCAATCTTAATTAGTGCTGTGGGTCAAAATACATGGTTTTACAGGAACTATAAGGCTGTAATCTTTTGTCCTGCCATTTTCCAGAATAGAAAAACTTATTTCAATTGTTTTAAGACTCCTCAGCTGGTTATTTTCGACAGTAAGATTAGAAAACTCATCGGAAGTTTTTGTCTCAAATGATTCTATGTTATCAGCAAGCTTTAAACTTTGGACCTGCCACTGCCCTGATAGATAGGCAAATTGTCTATTTATCCTGTAAAAGCTGTACAAGTCATTTTCTTCCTTCTCAAGCTTATATCTCACCCAGTTTATGGGGTAAGTATCCGAATTTTTACTATAAACGTCATTTGTCGTAGCAAAAGTCATAAAATAATCTTCTGTGGATATTTCTCCCACAGACATTCTAAAGTAAAGTCTTGAATCATCAGACTTAATTTTTTTCGAATCACTTAAAGCCACCGAACTTAAATCCTTCTGCATGATGCTTATCAGCACCCGGCCTTCCTGATTCATCCGCACTTCTGAATTAACGGCTATCGAGCTGTCCACAGCTGATCTGAAAATCCCGGACATGGCTGTAATGACTATTACGGAAAGGACCATGGCCAGTAGGATTTCCAGAAGGGTAAAACCGCCCTGAGCGTTATTAGTGGCAGAATCTTTCATCTACTTCACCTGCGAACTTACTGATTTTTCAAGGAAACTACCCAGAATACCTGGTAATTTGTCCCTGCCGTCCCAAACCGAAGCATGCCCGCAGTTTTTAATAACTTTTAAGGTCGAGCCTGTAATCATCCTGTTGAATTTATGAGCTGTTTTTAGAGGGATAATTTTATCCTCAGCTCCCCAGATAAGAAGTGTCGGACATTTTATGGCAGAAAGTCCTGATTCAAGTTCCTGCGATACAAACATATTTTTTTTCAGTAATTCATTACACATAGGACCAAGTTTATCCAGTTTGCTCAGCATAGGCTTTACCAGAAATGCCGGAACAGGCGGAGACGGATAAAAAATATTCTCATAGAACCATGTGCCAAAGTCGGACTTATGCCCGGCAATGGATTCCATAAGCTCTCTAGTATCCAGTCCGGCGGAATCTATCAGCACCAGCTTTCGGCACAAATCAGGTCTGTCTATGGCCAGCTTTGCGGCCAGCCAGCCCCCTACGGAAAGACCAACGATGGAAACCTTTTTAACTTTGAGGCTGTCAAGCAGTTCAAGAACCAGATGTTCATCAGCTTCCAGAGTGTAATTATGCATATTGCCATTGGTCAGATTTGCCAGAAGCAAATCCGGAGCTACAATATTATACTTTTCTGAAAGCTCGGGGAGAACTGTAAACCAGCTGCTGGCGGCTTTTCCTCCAAGCCCGTGCAGCAGAAGTACAGTTTCCCTATTGCCGTTATCACTGTGAAAATAACCAATAGAATAACTTTTGGTCTCTATCTGCTTAAAACCGGCTCCGTAAAAAGACCAGTAAGCCCGCAGAACACTATCAAGAGATTTTTCAGGTCTGATAAGGATCACACCTAAAATCAATAAAGGTACTATAATTATTAATATTTTCTTCACAGCAGCTCTTGATATAAATTATGAAAACCATCAGCAGTCCTGACGATGGAAAATTTTTCATACAAACGTTTTTGACCTGCAAGCCCCATCTGTACCGTTTTATCTGGATGTTCCTGTAATTGTTTTACTGCCTTGCCAAGTGCAGCGGAGTCTTTAACCGGCACAACCAGCCCTGTTTCACCGGACTGATTCACCCAGCTGGTCGCAGAACCTTTAATATCCGTAGTTATCAGTGCTTTTCCATAAAACATGGCTTCAAGCAGAACTACTCCGAAAGCTTCCGTTCTTTCCACAGACGGCAGGCAGAAGGCATCACATGAAGCCATCAGCAGATGCAGATCACGATCGCTCAGCCTTCCCGGCATCACAACCTTTCCAGCTAGACCTGCTTTTTCAGCCCGGCGCAGCAGCTCTGCCCTCATCTCTCCATCTCCTGCAATGACCACAACACAATTTTCAAGGCTTGAGGCAGCATCAATCAGATGCTCAAAGCCCTTGTAATGAGAAAATCTACCTGCTGCGGCAACCAGAAAACAGTCATCTGTACCACACCATTTGATTTTAGCCTGATCCTTTTCAAAATCGGATACAGGTGTCATTCGTGAAAAATTCAGACCCAGAGGTATAACCCGGCACTTATCCCTGAAATTTTTAAGAGGACGGCTGTATTCCATATAGGCTTCCGAGGTAGGAACAATAGCAGAAGCTTTTTTAAGCAGAGCTTTTTCAAAAAGGGCATATCCTGTGTATGCCGCCCGGCACAATCTTTTCTCCCTGGGGAAAAGGACATCGGAATGCCAGTGAATAACAATTGGAATATCGATTTTCATAAACAACGGCCAAAAGGCTGAAACATTGGGAAGATGAATATGCATCAGATCATATTTTCCATGTTTCAATGCTTTATGAAGCTTGACCGGAAAGGAAGGAGAAACAGGAGTATAGAGAAATTCACCATAATTTCGAGAAAGAATCTGAGTGATATCGCTATTGCCGGTATATGGGGAACTACCGTGACTTAAAACGGTTTCCTGCACACCACGCGCTGCAAGCTCTTCAATAAGGTCACATGCGATGTTTTCAATTCCTCCCGGATACGGTGGGAAATATTTCAATAAATTAAGAATGTTCATCTATATTCTCTGAACCTGCGGAATCATTTAATGTAAACCATATAATCCATCACACCACGAACATTCACTTCTTCGTTTACAACCTCAACTTCTAGAATACGGACATGATCAATGGAAGTACTCAACATTTTAGAATTCCATGTATATTTTCCATACTGCTCGTCGTCAAACGACCCATCGTTTCCTGAATAGAGTCTAAGGCTATGATCTTCAACTATTTCGTAGAGTTTCTGCTGAGCCAGTTCGTAGGCAATGCGAGTGGCTTTGACGTTGATAAACTCATCATCAGTGTTTTTCATCAGCTGCACGGAACTGAGTCCCATAACGGCGATTATAACTATAGCCGCCATCACTTCCAGAAAAGTAAATCCATTTTTTTTAGAATCAGAACTCATAAAATTAAATTAAATCCTCAGAGAGCAATCAGAGTGAAAAGAGTTGTACTCACACCATAATAAATTCTTTCAGTGCAAAAGAGCCTCGGCTTCCTATAATAGAAAATGAGTATAAAAGAAATCGCAGCTATCCGGTATGGCTGACGTGTTTAACTGAAATGTTACACTGAACAGGTTGATAAATTATATTTTAAGGGCAGAGCGTTCCGGTTTCCTTGAATAAATGGGCAGTATGAACTATTTATGTGCGCTGATTCAAAATACATATAAATTTAAAAAACGGATTCCCAATGCCAAGCACAGATTCTTCCTGCATACTATACGATTTTCTATACTGTATGGGTGGAGCTGAAAAAACAACACTACTTTTGCAGGAGTCCTTTAATAATTCATGCATTTGCGTTGATTTTGTGAACAAAGACGAGTTTGAATCACTGAATAAAAAAAATATTATCGAGCTTGGCAAAGCTGGAACATGTCAGCCCCTGAACGCAATAAAAGGGATTAGAAATTTTAAGAAAAAAACAAAATTTTTAAAAAACTGCACACTGGGCATTTACAGCGGGTCATACGCTCCATGCGCTGTGCATAACCAGCTTTCAGGTAAAAAAATTCTATACTGCCACACCATTCCCAGATTCGCCTATGACCTGTACGACTATTATTTAAACAGCCTTTCCCCCATTGCAAAACCGCTGTTCAGAATGCTGGCTTCATACGTAAGAAAAAATTACGAGCTGGCCTTCAATCAGATGGATCTGGTCATAGCCAACTCTGAAAACGTGCGCCAGCGAATCAGAAAATATTTAAATTCTGAAGCTCAGGTTATTAATCCTCCGGTTGAAACCTCAAGCTTCAAATGGATCAGTCAGGGAGACTACTACCTGTCCACAGCTCGGCTGGAAAAATATAAAAGGGTCGACCTTATTGTTTCGGCATTTAAAAAGATGCCTGATAAAAAACTTATTGTGACTTCAGGTGGAGCGGAGCTGAATAATTTGAAGAAGCTTGCCGGAAATGCAGAAAATATCCATTTCACGGGCTGGGTCAGCTACCCCGAGCTGATAGCATTAACCGGAAATTCAATAGCTACGATTTATATACCAAGAGATGAGGATTTCGGCATAAGTCCGGTAGAATCAATGGCCGCCGGCAAGCCGGTTATAGGCGCAAGGGAAGGCGGCATTCTGGAAACCGTAAAACACGGCCAGACAGGATTTCTGATAGCTCCCGAAACAGAAGAAATAATAAACGCAGTGGAAAAACTGACTCCGGCATTAGCTCTGCTGTTAAAAAATAATTGTGAAGAGCAGGCAAAACTTTTTGATACCGCAAACTTTATCAGCAAAATGAAAGAAGCTGTAGGATTCAAAAATAGCAACAGCTAATTAATTATATTGGGGATTATGATCAGTTAACTTAATTCAATATGCCCTCCCCCCATTCATGGCCATTGCAAAAGGTAAAATTAGAGTCAAATTTTAAGTCACCTTTATAAATTTGAACAAATTTCTCTAAAAGCCGCTATGGCGGCATCAATGTCCGCAACAGAATTAGCCGGGCCAATGCTGAATCTAACCATCCCGTCAGGATATGTTCCCAGCACTTTGTGAACTAAAGGTGAGCAATGAAGACCTGTACGGACAGCAATTCCAAAATCACCATCAAGAATAGCACCTGTATCTGAAGCTGTCAGATTCTTTATGTTGCAGCTTAAAACCGGAACTTTTCTATCAAAGTCACTACAGCCATATATTTCAACCTGAGGTAAAGAACTTAACCCCTTATATAACCGTTGCAATAAATCCATTTCATATTTCAAATCATTATTCATTGCCAATTCATCAAGATCAGTAAGACAGTTATAAAGAGCCAATAAGCCTAGCATATTCTGAGTGCCTGCTTCCAGACGGACAGGGTATTCATCAGGCTGAAAGCTGTTTGCAGAATCAACTCCACTGCCACCAAAACGTGAAGGCTTAAGATTAAGATCCGGTGTAAAAACAAGCCCGCCAATTCCGGTTGGCCCTTTAATGCTTTTATGCCCGGTAAAAGCCAGTGCAGAAATATTTGACCTGCGCATGCTTATCGGAATCACTCCTGCGCTCTGTGACGCATCTACACAGAAAAACGCTCCATGTTTTTTTATTTCAAGCCCGATGTCAGTTATAGGCTGAACCGTTCCCAAAACATTTGACGCATGAGTCACAATCACAGCTTCTGTTTGAGCGCGTAAGCCCTTTTTTATTTTATCAACAGAAAGGTAACCATCTTTATCAAAATCAATAAGATTAAACTCTGCCCCCCTCGCAACCATATAATGAAGTGGGCGTAATACGGAATTGTGTTCAAGTCTGGTGGACAAAAAATGTGTTCCCGGTTCAGCCAGACCTTGGATAAGGGTATTCAGAGCATCTGTAGCGTTGGAAGCGAAGCAGACCATGCTCCCCTGAGGAGCATCAAAAAAATCCAGAATTTTCTGACGGACTTTTGTGACCAGCTCCCCTGCTTCCACAGCTTTGTCATATCCACCCCTGCCGGGTGAAGCTCCGAGAGAAAGGTACTGATCAACTGCGTTACGTATGGCTGATTCATTTTTGGGAAACGAAGTTGCCGCATTATCTAGATATATCATTGGCACGTCTTTGGATTCGGCAACCCGCATAATCTGCGGGCTCCATGTTTAAGTCCACCCGGAAAAAGCCGCTCCATGGCCATTATACTCATACCGGTGTCTTTTTTGAGATCTTTATTTAACGGAGCTCTGCCATTGTATGCATAAAAATTTCTATAAGCATAAAGAACCTGCCAATGCTCAGGAGTCATTTCATCAAGACCTTCTCTAAAAGATAGGACTTTGCAGACTTCCTCATTCCATTGTGTATCATCCATGAAATAGCCTTCATCATCAAATTCAACGGAATAACCGGCGATAACAGTTTCTGTTGAGGTTCTGTCGTCCTTGCTCATTTTTAAAATATCCTGTTTTAACTGCACGGGGCTGAAATTCAGCCCCGTGTGATGGATTCTGGTTAAGCAGTACGGAACAGATTTTATTTTTTCATTGCAGCCAGCAACTTTTCAGGGGTAGCGGGGAGATCGCAGACCCACGCGCCGGTAGCATTGAATATTGCGTTGATAACAGCAGGAGCTGTCGGAACAAGACACATTTCACCGATACCGGTGCATTTAAGCGGACCTTTAGGGCGGGGTGTTTCCTGAAGAATTGTTTCCATATCAAAACTTTTGGAAATTGTGGGGAACTTGAAAGTAACCCAGTCTTTGGTCTCTCCGGCAACATATTTTTCCCGAAGAGCCAGCCCGACACCCATATCAATTCCACCATCAAGCTGACCTGTAAGGTTATCAGGATGAATAACCGGACCAGCATCAACCGCAGTAGTCATTTTGATCATACGGGTTTCACCGGTTGCGGTATCAACTTCAATCTCCGCCATCTGTACGGCATGAACCTGAGATTCAAATGATGGTCCCTGACCTGTTTCAGGATCAAGAGGACCGACCTCATTCTTTTTACGCCCTAAATAGCGGAATGGTTTTCCTGCGGCTTCAAGTTCTTTGGAATTTGAAGCTCCGGTTTCATCCATAGCAGCCTTAAGCTGCTCCAGACCGTTGATCAATGCTCCGCCTATCATGTAAGTGATACGACTTCCTGCTGCAGGACCGCTGGCAGCAGTATTTTCTGTGCTGCGGGTGTGAATATGGATTTTGCCAAGAGGCATGTTCATGAAAGCTCCACTAAGCTGCAACAGCATGGACTCATTTCCCTCTCCGGGATCAGCTGCCGCCGCAAAAATGGACAACTCCCCATCAGCTCCAAGCTCCACAGCAACTACGGAGGCATCGTTGGGACCACCTATTCCAAATGCACCTGTACCTATTCCCACACCTCTTAATACAGTAGCGGTGCTTTTAGCCTTTGCCTCAGCCACAGCACGCTCATAATGGGGACGCATCTTTTCCATCAGCTCGGGGAAAGGCCATTCAGTTACAGCCTGCCCCGTGGATTTTGTCTCACCCGGCTTGAGTGAATTCATAATGCGGAATTCAAAAGGATCTATTCCCATTTCAGCCGCGAGCATATCCACGGCGCATTCCAATGCAAAGTTGGCCTGCGGAGCTCCTGCTCCTCTGGCGGCACTGCCCCATGGATTGTTGGTATAAACTAGACGCGCCCGGGCTTTGACATTCGGAATGTTGTAAGAACCTGAAAGCATGAGCAAAGCCCGGTAGATAACTACATGCCCGATAGAATAGTAGGCCCCGTTATCCACAACAAAATCATTATGATAAGCAGTTATTCTGCCGTTTTTATCCGCGGCAAGCTTTACTTTCATATTGAAAGCATGACGCTTTGAGGCCATCAGCATGCTCTCGGTAAGGCTTGGTATATAACGAACAGCCCTTTGAAAATGCACAGCTGCCGCAGCGGCTATCCCTTCTGAAATAACATCAATTCTGATGCCGAACTGTCCACCGGAGTAAGCTTCTATATAAGCCATATTTTCCCAGGCCACAGCTTCCTGCAACATAGCCATGTGGTAATGGATATTGATGCTCCGCCCCATAATCACAAGCTTGGGCTGCTCGGCGTCTTCATCCTCTTCAAAATAGGCTACGGTAGATTCCGGCTCCAGCGGTGCCTGATGATTGGTCTGAGTCTTAAATGTTGCTTCGATTGAAGCAGCGGATTCTTCAAGGGCTTTATCAGCGTCGCCCTTTATTTGAGGCTGTTCATAACATAGGTTTTTACGTTCAGGATGGACTCTGAGACTATCTTCATCCATGGCCTGATAAGGATCGTCAAGAACAGGAAGCTCCTTAAGCTCCAAAACAATCTTTTTCACCGCAGCTTCAGCCTGAGCTTTGGTTTCTGCGGCAACAATACATACGGGATCACCTATATAATGAACCTTGTCGCGGCACAGAACAGGCCGGTCCGCTTCAATATATTTCAGGATATTGGTTCCTTTGATATCTTTAGCCGTAACAACTCCGGCAACTCCCGGTATGGCTTCAGCGGCTGAGGTCTCCAGCTTTACAATTTCAGCATGGGGAACAGTGCTGCGCAGAACAGCAAGTTCCAAGGCACCGGGGATTTGAACATCAGCGGTAAAATAAGCTGTTCCACAGGCCTTATGGATGGAAGAACGCCGGGGATGCGATGTTCCCATGGCCGGGGCATCGGCCGCCGGAGTATATTCTTCAGGAGTAGCCTCGCCACGTAGAAACTTAGCGGCAAGCTGCACTGCTTCGATAATTTTAACATACCCTGTACAACGGCAGATGTTGCGCCGAAGAGCCTTTTTAATTTCTTCCTTGGTCGGGTTCAAATTCTTATCAAGCAACGCTTTAGTTGCCATGATCATGCCCGGAGTGCAGAAACCGCACTGTATGGCTCCTGAAAGGACAAAAGCCTGTTGGATAAGATGTGGATTATCAGGAGTTCCTAAACCTTCTGCGGTTATTATTTTTGCTCCGTCCAGATTTTTCACTTTGGTCAGACAGGACAAAGCCGCTTTTCCATCAACAATGACTGTGCAGGCTCCACACTGTCCTTTACGGTCACAGGACTGTTTGGCCCCGGTTAAACGCAGGTCGTGACGGAGCAGATCAAGCAGGACTTTGTCTTCATCTGTCACTACCTGTCTGGTCAGGCCGTTTATTTCAAGAGTAACTCGTTTCATAAAAATTCCTTGGATATATCTGGTTCGCTTATATTTCAAAATACGCCGGGAATGATGCCTCCGGCCTTAAAAGGCCGGGGCATCCTGTTAAGTCGCAAACAGAGTGAAAAACTAAAGTGCGGCTCTGTAGATAGCTTCAGCGTCGGCCAGTTCCAGCTTGCGGGGGTTATTTGCCAGCAGTCTGGTAACCTTTAAAACACCTTCAGCCAGTTCAGGAACGTTGGCTTCCTTCACACCATAATCTTTAAGGTGCTGGGGAACTTTAAGATCTTCAGCCAGTTCAGCCAATGAATCCACAGCCTTTAAAGCGGCCTGACGGGTGCTTAAACCTTCTGTGGGCTGGCCGAATATTTCAGCAAGATCAGCGAAACGTTCCAGATTTCCAAGCATGTTGAAACGCATTACGGGGACCAGCATAATGGTATTGGCTATACCGTGGGGAATATGGAATTCAGCTCCGATGGGATAAGCAAAAGCATGCACTGCCGTTACTCCGGCATTTGCAAAGGCCATCCCGGCCAGCATACTGCCGCGCAACATATTTCCGCGGGCTTCGGCATTTGTTCCATCAGCGTAAGCACTGCGCAGATTACCAAAAATCAACTGCATTGCTTCTTTTGCCAGTATATCGGACATGGGAGTTGCATTTTTTGAGGTATAAGCTTCCACAGCATGAATCAAGGCATCCATACCCGTGGCAGTGGTCACGGCAGGAGGAAGTCCTATGGTCAGTTCCGGGTCAAGGAGTGCGCAGTCAGGATAAAGATACGGACTTACAACTCCTTTTTTCAGTTTCTCACCTTCATCGGATAAAATGACAATTGGAGTGACTTCGCTGCCTGTTCCTGCGGTTGTAGGAATGAGAATAAGAGGTAGGCCTTTGTTTTTAATAAGATCAATACCGAAATAATCGGAAACAGATCCGGGATTTTTAACCATCACGGAAGTAACTTTGGCCATATCCAGTGACGAGCCTCCGCCAATACCGATGACACAGTCCGCTCCTTCACTTTTAACAAGCTCTACAGTCTGGTCTACAAGCTCGTATGGAGGGTCTGCCTGAACTTTACCGTACAGACAGCTTTCCAACCCGCCGTCTTTAAGAATATTCTGCACCTTCTCTACAAGTCCTGTGGACATCAGGCCGGGGTCGGTAATGATACAGGGTTTGGAAGCCCCTAAGCGTTTGATTTCAGAAACTAAATTATTAACTGCGCCCTGTGCAAAAGCCACCCTCTGAGTTGTGCTGAAAAGTTCGTATGACATGAAATTCAATCCTTATATAATCCGCATAGAAAATTGCGGTGTTTATTAATTTTTGCCTGTATTTTACTAGTCGTAATATTCTGGAGCCTGCTTGACACTTTTCCATGATTCAGGATCATGGCCGGTAACAATCTTCACTCCGCGAGCTTCCTGAAGATACCTCATGCGATCCACGCTGCGGACGGTTTCACCGGCGCTCCACATAAGTCCGGGCAAAACTCCGTTTTCAAGATTGCTCTGGGTGTAACAGGCGTCAGCTGCAAAAAACATAGGCCCGCTGTTAGGCAGATTCACCAGAATTGACTGATGTCCCGGAGTATGGCCCGGAGTAAACCAGATTTGGATTGCACCGTCTCCGAAAAGGTCGAACTGATCCTGTTCCCATCCTTCCAGAATCAGCCAGTCCACGTCCTTGTCAAAATCTTTGCGGATATAAGCGGCTTTCATATAAGGATCAGGAGTATAGGCAAAATTAATTTCATCACGTTGCACAACATAGCGGGCATTGGGGAAATGTCCGACACCACCGGCATGGTCCAGATGCAGGTGAGAAAGAATTACATAAGAAATATCTTCAGGCGAAACACCTACTTTTTTAATGGCGTTGGCGCACCACTGATCCTCGCTCATCACCGGATCATAAGCACCGAGGATTCCACCCCAGTGTTCTTCTTTATTATTTACTACTTCAAGCGCGTTTCCAGTATCAAAAAGAACCTTTCCTTTAGGATGATCAATCAGAAAGAAGGGAACAGGGACATCAAACGAATCTCCATATCCCTGATTGAGGGTAAAAAATTGCTTCTGACTTTTCAGGACACCAGCTTCAAACATATACAGTCGCATTATATGCCTCCTGTTCGAGTTGAATCATACGGGCAAATCTTTTGCCTCTTCCTGTCCCCTTGAGCATGAAACACTGTCTGTGCCAGAATGCCGCGGAATACTGACCGCGATGAAAGGTTTCAGACAGGGTTAAGAAAACGCGCGTTTTTTTATTTATAACAAAAACCGTGCCTGGAACTGGCATCTCATAAAACAATATTGTAATATTCTGATTTTATAGCTGGTTATGAATACAAAAAATGAAATATATATAACTTTAAGATAGATTTTAGATGTTATGGTGATGCAAAAAAGCATCACAAGTTATCTAAACTAGGGACAGTAAAAAGATAAAAAGACGATATTATAAATTTAAATAAATCATTGTGAATATCAGTAATGCATAGCAGCCAACATTTATATAATCTATTTTAATAATTCTTTTATGAATGAAGCACCAATAGATGCATAATTGCATCGCATGATGCTATTGTGCATCGGAGAGATTTATCCCCAATTTTTTTGCTTTTCTAACTATAGTAGACTGATTTACGCCTAAGGCTTTTGCTGATTTTCTTGTACTTTTATAGATAGATAGTGCATTAATAATCGCCCTTCGCTCAGACTGTTCAACTATTCTCTTTAAATACAACGAATCACCATCTTTCTTACTGCGATCAATATCATCAGACTTATTATCTTCTTTGTTAGATTTATATAATATTCGTGTTACTTCGTTTTGGCTTATAATTTCTGAATGAGCCATAACCACAACCCGCTCTATGGCGTTTTCAAGCTCCCTCACATTACCGGGCCAATCTCTGGATGCCAGAAAATCCAAAGCACCCGGTTCTAGCTGCCTGTTCATGCCATATTTACTGTTATACTTACCAAGAAAATGGTAAATAAAATCAATAATAGCCTCTTCTCTTTCCCGTAAAGGCGGAATTACCAGCGGGACTACATTGAGGCGATAAAACAGATCATTTCTAAACTCTTTTCTAGCGACCATCAGTTCAAGATCACGATTGGTGGCCGCGATGATCCGCACATCAACATTTAAGGAACTGACACCGCCGACCCGGACTATGGACTGTTCCTGTAAAACCCGGAGTAACTTGGATTGCAGTCCTAAAGGCATTTCGCCTATCTCATCCAGAAAAAGGGTTCCATGGTTAGCCAGCTCGAACATGCCCGGCTTTCCACTGCTCAAAGCTCCGGTGAATGCTCCCGGCATGTAACCAAAAAGTTCAGATTCCAGCAGATGTTCCGGTATTGCGGCGCAGCTGATTTTAATAAACGGATTTTTCCTTCTGGGACCGTGTTTGTGAATTATCCCGGCCATAATTTCTTTTCCGACCCCGGACTCTCCTGAAATGAGCACGGTAGAATCAACACGGGACAGGCGCATAGCCTGATCGTAAACCTCACGCATCTTTTTTGATCTGATAATAATCTTTTTATCACCGGTACTGCGCTTTAAGGTCTCAAGCTCCTGCTTATAATGACTTTTAAGCTCTGAAATTTTTTCTAACTCACGCTGAAGCTGTCTAAGCTCGGTAACATCCCTTACATTTGTAACCACACGGCTGATTTTCCCTGAGCTGTCAAAAAGCGGATTACCTGTAACAACTATGGTCTTGCCGGTGCGCAATTTCTGCACAATGGTTTTGATTTTACCGGATTCCATAACCTGAACAGTGACAGACTCATCATAAAAACCCTTTTCAACAAGTTCGGACATTGTCTGACCAAGAACTTCAGCAGCCCTTATTCCCGTAATGCGTTCATAAGCCTTGTTAACCAGTATGACCCGTCCATTTTCGTCGGTTATGAATATCCCGTCAAAAGAGATATCGATTATATCATTGAGTTCATTGGTGAGATTAGTGAGAAAAGAAACATCAAGGCCACCAACAATCCTACCGCCATCACTTACAGCAAGGTATGATGAATTATCCCAGCATATTTCATTCAAGTGTGTTTCGGCATTTACGGTGCAGATCATCTCCCGCATATATTTGCCTATAGAATCTTCCAGAGAACTGCCCTGAGCTGCAGCTTTGATTAAATCTTCAGATGTGAACATTCCAACGGGTTTGCCATTTCGTCCTATAATATGGACCCCATGAATTTTATTGCTGTAAAAAATTTCTGCCGCGTCCTGTAGTTTTTTATCCACAGACAACACATGAACCGGATGCTGCATAATTTCAGCAATGCGCATAAACATCTCTCATATTTTAAATTCATTAAACACAATACGTCTGAAGCAAAAAACAAATAGAGCAATGCCAACTCTAATTTTTATTAAAGCAGTACACACTATTGTTTTACATTTTTCCATGAAACAGAACATATTTTCAAAATGTTTAATTTAATATAACAAAACATACGCTGATTCAAAATATTAAGACATATTATACGGATAGTTAAATCTGGAAAGGATGTTGCAGTCGTAAAAGAAGATTAAGCAGTCCCTGTCCTTATATATTGGAACAGTTCTGCGCCATAAGAAGTAACTCAAACTCCTGACAGATTCTGTCGAAGAAGGTGCAATATAGGTCGCTTCGCTAAAGCTCTATCCCGTGCCGCTGCATTTTGGCATAGAGAGTATTTCGTCCTATTCCCAGAGCTTTTGCAGTTTTGCTTATGTTGCCGTCATAAAAATCCAAAGCTTCACGAATAGTATTGGCTTCCATATCTTTGAGGGTGAAACCGCTGCTTAAAAGAGCAATAGGCGTGTGCGCATCTTTTGTTTTATCAACAAGAGACTCAGGCAGATGCTTCGCCTCCAGCCATGATTCTGACATGTTGTTTATGGCATATTCAATACAATTAACTAGTTCCCGAACGTTTCCCGGCCATTCGTAATGCATAAGAATATCACGGACCTCTTCAGTCATTCCATCACATTCTATACCAAAATCTTCACACATGCGCTTTAGATGAAATTCAGCCAGCAGCACCACATCATCGCCTCTGTCTCTGAGTGGAGGCAGTTCGATACCAACCACATTTAGGCGATAATACAGGTCCTCACGAAACTGTCCCTGTTTGACCAGTTTAAACAAATCTTTGTTTGTTGCGGCGACTATTTTTACATCAACCGGCTGTGGAGTTGTCCCTCCGACCGGAACAACCTGCTTTTCTTCAAGCACCCTGAGCAGATTGACCTGCTGGGATAATGGCATTTCAGAAATCTCATCTAGAAAAAGAACTCCTTTATCAGCCCGTTGAAATCTACCGGCACGGCCCTGTTTCAAAGCTCCGGTAAAAGCCCCGGCGTTATACCCGAAAAGCTCACTTTGAATCAGCTCCTCAGAAAAAGCTCCGCAGTTCATGGCGATGAAAGGCTTTTCAGACCTTGGACCTGATTTATGGATACCTCTGGCAAATAGTTCCTTACCTGTACCGGATTCTCCATAAAGCAGTACTGTAGACGGAGTTCGAGCCGCTCTCGCGGCCTTCCGGATAACCTGCCCCATGCATTTGCTGGTGTGCAGAATATGTTCGAACCCTTCAGGAGATTCTTCCGTTGACTGGTTGTTATACTGATTCCGCTCATCGGATACAGCAAACTGGTGGTGGGTCTGTTTTTCGCAGATGGTCACAACCGTATCCAACCGGCTTCCGGTAGAGCTGTAGATGGTCAACCCGCGTACAAATAAATCCGGATTAACCAGACAGCGCATGACAATCGGTTTGCTCATTGAGGAGTGTTTTGTCTTGGCAAGAAAATCATCATAATCAAAATAATCACGAGCGCGCTGTCCGCGCAGAGTTCCCCACGGGCTGCCCAAGAGAGTCTCGGCGGCACTGCTGGCACTGATAATTTTGCCGGAAGCGTCCAGCGAAATTACTCCGGTCATTACGGAATTGAACATAGAGGAAAAAAGTGAACCGAGATGCCCCTCAAGCTCCGAGCAGTAGAGACTGCTTAAACGCTGCTCAAGAGCTCTTGTAGCCTGTAGGACCAATTCCATATTCTTGCTGTGATCTGAAGAAGTCGGCCCTGAGATATCAAAACAACCCCAGATACGGCCATGAGGATCTAGAATCGGAGCGGCAGTACAATTCCAGAGGTGGTGGCTCTGGCAGAAATGTTCTTCGCCGAAAACCTGCATTGGCCGCCCGGTACTGAGAGCTGTACCTATAGCATTTGTGCCCACACATTCTTCAGCCCAGTTGGCACCGGGACCGAAATTAAGGCGGTCAGCCTGACGCAGTACTTCCAGATCGCCGCAGGTGCGGGCCACCCGAGCTTTGGCATTGGTAAAAGTCATCAGCAGCCCCTTACTGCGGATCGCTTCGTAAGCAGTGCTTTCAACATCTTTGCATATTTTTTCAAGTGTGGAAGTAAAAGGCTCAAGCTGGGACATGGGCATAAAGTCCCAGCAACTGCGCGGAGCAGGATCAACCGCCATATCCCGGCACCTGTTCCATGAGCTGACTATATTCTCATCAATTGAACTAAGATCTACTTTATGACCTTCAACAAAATCCTTCCATTTAGAATAATCCGCTTTCGGACCTCGTTGAGAACCGGAACAACATATTGAAAATGTTGGAATATCTATATGTTCATCCGGTGTCGTACAAATTTCAAAGCCGTCACCGTCTCTAAGAAGTAAGTGCATTCTCAGTCTCCATGGCAAGGCAGTTTTTATTGTAGTTAATTGAATTATTATCTGACGCAACGGCATTCCACATGTCAAGTGTTCATAATTCGAACACATAAACGGACTAGTAACGCAATAAAAGTATTTAATTTCATACTGTTACACCAATTAAAACACTCGCTATAGCTCTCAGGTCTGTTTGTTCAACTACAGAACACACATTTATATCCAATCTCCATAACTCCCAAACAAGGTATTGATATTTATACACTTATATTCTTGGCATCACCATTGCTATTCCCGATTTCAACTAAGTACTAAAATCAGGAGGACCGGTCATGGCTCAAGAAGTGATAATGCCCAAATGGGGCTTAACCATGAAAGAAGGTAAAGTTGTCCGCTGGCTCAAAGGTGAAGGAGACCCGGTTGAAGCCGGGGAGCCGCTCTTTGAAGTCGAGACCGACAAAATAACCAACTCGGTTGAATCTCCAGCCAGTGGTATCCTTTATCAGATCATCGTGCCGGAAGGAGAAGTGGCTGAAGTTCAGGCTGTTCTTGCAATCATTGCCGCTGAAGGTGAGACACCGGCAAAGGCAGAAGCCGGAAAAGCTTCTTCCGGTGAAGCCGACGCGGTGAAAGATTCCCCCAAGGAGACTTCAGACTCAACAGAATCAACAAAAGATGAAGGAGACTTCATTAAAGCCATGCCAGCAGCCAGAAAGCTGGCAAAAGAACTGAACATATCCCTTTCAACTGTTACCGGAACAGGTCGTAACGGTTCCATAACCATGAAGGATGTTCAGGCTGCGGCGGATGCTTCTTTCGAAGGCATCAACGCCAGCAAGAAAGCCATTGAATTCGCCCGTAAAAAAGGAATTGATCTTGCTCAGGTCACCGGAACCGGTGAGGGCGGACGAATCACCAAAGCTGATATTCTGCGCGCCATGAATCCTGTGGCTGAACAGCCAGCAGCACAGCCGGCAGCTGTTGCACAGGATACCATCGTCCCCATGGACGGAGTCCGCAAGCTCATCGCTGACAACATGCTGGCAAGCCTCAACGGTGCAGCACAACTCTCAGTATTCGTTGAACTTGATGTCACGGAAATGGTCCGCCTGCGCGCATCACTTAGAGAACGCAACAAGCGCGATAAGGAATACCGCCTCTCGTACAATGACATCATCGCTTACGCCACCTGCTGCGCTTTAAAACGCCATCCGATAATGAACTCCACAACGCAGGATGACGGCATTCACCAGCACAATTATGTCAACCTTGGAATAGCTGTAGCTCTTCCAAACGGATTGATAGTTCCCAACGTAAAAATGGCTGATTCCTACACACTGGAAGAACTGAAAACAAAAGTTCGTGATGTAGCTGGAAGAGCCCGCAACGGCGGACTGGATATGGATGAGATATCCGGCGGTACGTTCACAATAAGCAACGTCAGCATGCTCGGAATGGATGGCTTCACACCGATCCTTAATCCACCGGAAACCGGAATTCTGGGCGTTGGCAGAGTTATTGAAAAGCCGGCTGTTAAA
The DNA here is from genome assembly GCF_000429985.1 of Maridesulfovibrio bastinii DSM 16055. Classification (NCBI taxonomy): domain Bacteria; kingdom Pseudomonadati; phylum Thermodesulfobacteriota; class Desulfovibrionia; order Desulfovibrionales; family Desulfovibrionaceae; genus Maridesulfovibrio; species Maridesulfovibrio bastinii. The sequence continues at coordinate 40,346 of NZ_AUCX01000020.1, read as the reverse complement.
GATGGCGAAATCCAGATCAGATCAATGATGACCCTTTCCCTGACCTTCAACCACATGGCTACGGATGGAGCTCCGGCAATGGCCTTCCTGCGCGAGCTTGGAGACATGCTTGAGAATCCCGGCCTGATGATAATGTAGGATTGATATGTCCCGAAAACGGTTTGCCATAGAACTTGGATACGCAGCCGACCTGCACGGCGAGGATATGACCAAAGCCGCCATAAGAGCAGTCCGTGATGCGGTATCAAGAATATGTTTATGCGGCATTGTTGAAATATGCGGCAGGGACCGCTTTCAGGATGTTTTTGTCCACGCGGAAATTGCCGTGCCTGTACCGGAAGAAGTTGACCATGAAGCTGTCCTCGCTGTCATTCCAATAGGTGAAGCATCACTTAATGTGACCAAAGGCGGGATGAGCGTACCGGGAATAGAAGTTCCCTGCTTTGCCCCGGGGGTAAGCAATATTGTCATCGCATGCGCCGCTCTGACCGTCTCCATCGGGATGGAAAAGGACGGGGCTGAAATAGAAGAAGCATAGGAAAAACAGGCCCGTATTAATCATTACCGGGCTGAACAATCCAGAGGAGTAAACAACAATGGCTCTCAGCAAGAAGACATTGACTCAAATGTACGAAACCATGAACAGGATCAGGATGTTTGAGCTGAAGCTGCAGGAACTTTTCGCCGCAGGCGAAATTCCCGGCTTCGTACACCTTTACCTCGGGGAAGAAGCTGTCGCCACCGGAGCCTGTTCAGTGCTCACCGATGCCGATATGATTTCCAGTACCCACCGCGGTCACGGACACCTCCTTGCCAAAGGCGGAGATGTTAAGCTCATGATGGCTGAAATCTTCGGAAGGCAGACCGGATACTGCAAAGGAAAAGGCGGTTCGATGCATATCGCCGATCTTAACCTCGGTATACTCGGAGCAAACGGAATCGTAGGTGGCGGTGGACCTCTTGCCGTCGGCGCAGCTCTGGCTTCCAAATACAAACATTCCGATAACGTGACTCTCTGCTTTTTCGGCGACGGAGCATCCAATCAGGGAACAACTCAGGAATCCCTGAACATGGCCAGTGCATGGAAACTGCCTTTAGTATTCGTCAACGAAAACAACGGATATGGAATATCCTGCCCGCAGTGCAAATCCATGGCAGTTGTTGATATTGCCGACCGTGCAGCCGCATACGATATGCCCGGCGTAGTAGTAGACGGCAACGATGTTCTTGCTGTTCAGGAAGCTATTGCAGAAGCAGTTAAGAGGGCTCGCAACGGCGAAGGCCCCTCACTTGTTGAGTGCAAAACATACCGCTGGCGCGGGCATTTTGAAGGGGATGCCTGCACCTATCGTTGTGATCAGGAATTAAAGGACTGGATGGAGAAAGATCCTATCCCGCGCTTTGAAGCAAAACTTCTGGAAAACAAGACTCTTACAGAAAAAGAAGTCGAAAAAATCAAAGCTCGTATTTCCGAAGAAATTGATGATGCTGTTGCCTTTGCCAAGGAAAGTCCACTGCCGCCTGTCAGTGCGCTTATGGATGACGTTTACGCCTAAGGCAATCCAGTTAATTTTCAATAATTCATACTAAATTCAACGGAGAATATAATGTCCGAAAAAACATATCTTCAAGCACTCAATGAAGCTTTGAGACAGGAAATGGAGCAAGATGAGAATGTGTTCATTCTCGGCGAAGACGTGGGACAGTTCGGAGGTTGCTTCGGTGTCACTCAGGGCCTTTTTGATAAATTCGGGGAAGAACGTGTAATAGACACACCTATCACCGAAAGTGCAATAGTCGGTGCTGCAACCGGTGCGGCTTTCAGCGGTCTGCGCCCTGTGGCGGAACTGATGTTCGTGGACTTTATCGGAGTTTCCATGGACCAGCTGTTCAACCAGGCTGCCAAAATGCGTTACATGTTCGGCGGCAAATCCACTGTTCCCATGACTCTGCGCATGCCTCAGGGCGCCGGAATAGGCGCTGCTGCACAGCATTCACAATGCCTTGAATCATGGTTTATGAATATTCCCGGATTGAAAGTCGCCATTCCTTCAACCCCTTATGATGCCAAGGGACTGCTCATCAGTGCCATTCGCGATGACAATCCGGTGGTTTTTCTTGAGCATAAAATGCTCTACGGTGTCAGCGGGGAAGTCCCGGATGAAAGTTATACCATTGAAATCGGCAAAGCAGACATCAAACGTGAAGGCAGTGATGTTACAATCGTAGCCACATCACAGATGGTCTACACAGCTCTTGCCGCAGCTGAAAAACTTAAAGCAGACGGCATTGAAGCAGAAGTGGTCGACCCGCGCTGTGTACTGCCGCTTGATACCGAAACCATCCTCGAATCCGTCAAAAAGACACATGCACTTGTTGTTGCTCATGAAGCGGTTCGTTTCGCCGGCCCCGGAGCAGAAATAGCTGCATTTGTCGCTGAGGAGGCTCTCGAATATCTGGATGCTCCTGTAAAGCGTGTCGGGGCTCCGTTCTGCCCGGTACCCTTCTCTCCTCCCCTGGAACAGCATTATGTTCCCGGAGTTGAAGATATCGTTGAAGCAGTAAAGAGCATTCGCTAATCACCTGAAGGGAGGGCAGTTCTCACGGCTGTTCTCCCTTTAAATTTCACGGGGCAGAATATTGAGCATTGCAGCAATTATCGCAAATCCGGCTTCCGGCAAAGATATAAGACGTCTGGTGGCACACGGCAGTATTTTTGATAATCAGGAAAAGGTCCGAATGGTCCGCAGACTGATTATAGGTCTTGAACGTTCCGGGGTTACGAAAATACTATACATGCCTGATTCATATCAGATTGTTCCCCGCGCCCTCAATTCAATCTCACCATCCATTCCGATAGAACCCATAGAAATGCCCGTCAAAAACAATCAGACCGATACCATGGTCGCGGCAGGCATAATGGAGACATTGGGGGCAAAAAGTCTGATAATCTTAGGCGGAGACGGTACAAGCAGAGTCGCCTGCAAAGGAACTGTGGCTGTCCCTGTTCTGCCACTGTCCACCGGAACGAACAATGTTTTTCCATATATGGCTGAAGCAACCATAGCCGGGCTTGCGGCAGGTCTGGTGGCATGCGGGAAACTGCCTCTCTCAAAATGCTGCTTTAAATCATGCATGTTTGATATTTTGATTGATGATGCCGTGGTTGACATCGCCCTGGTGGATGCTGCGGTGTATGATGATATTTTTCTGGCCTCAAAAGCTGTCTGGAAAATGGAAAAAATACCGCAGCTGTTTCTCACGCGCTGTAGCGCCTGCTCTATCGGTCTTTCAGCTGTAGGTGGACAGATATCTGAGATTCTCCCGGAAGAACCGCGCGCAATGGCACTGACTCTGGGAAGTCCGGCTTCTTCAACAGTTACAGCAGCAATAGCACCGGGAATGTTTGCTGAGGTTCCTATAAAAGAAATCCACGAAATGACACCGGGACAATTTTTTCCCATTAACGTCTCCCCCGGTATCATTGCCGTTGACGGTGAAAGAGAAGTTGAAATTCATCGTGGTTCATGTGCCGGAATAAGGTTGAATACCGAAGGCCCGAGGGTTATCAATATAGAAAGAACTATGAATGCAGCCAGAGAAGAAGGACTTTTCCATCAACCGTAACCACCAGAATTGGAGCAATTATGAGTGAAGTACTTAAAGCGGCATTTATTTTCATATCACCTGACGGCAATCCCGAAGAGCATAAAAGCTGGGTGCGTACAGGGGCTGTGGATCTGCTCGCCATATCTGTAAGCAGCTATGCTCAGGCGGAACAACTGGCCAAAGACCTTGTTGAAAAAGAAGGAATAAAGGCGATTGAACTTTGCGGAGGATTCGGAACAGCCGGAACAGCAAAGATTGCGGCAGCTGTGGACGTGCCTGTGGGTGTTGTCCGGTTTGATATTCATCCCGGACTGGGCAATGTCAGCGGTGATAAACTTTTCTAGCTGATTTTCATAAAAAGTGCAGGATCAAGCCCTAATATAAGGTGATTCTGCACTTTTTTACTACTATATTCTGCTATTGCTATTTGCCTGCAAGGACATGTTCTTTGGTCACAAAACAGGTAAAAGCCCCGCTGAAAACCATATCTTCTCCGCAGAAAACTTCCACTTTGACGCAATGTTTGCGCCCTTCTGAGGGCAGGCATTCAGCTTTTGCCAGCAGCACATCACCGACTACTGACGGTTTTAAAAAACGGGTTTCCGCTCCGCCAAGCACAACATTAGGATGGTTTACAGCAAGCATAGCGGCATAATCAGCAAGCCCGAATATAAAACCACCGTGAACCAGTCCACTGGCATCAGCGGCCATACTCTGAAGACATTCCAGCTTTACTTCACTTCTGCCTTCTTCCACCACAACGGGGTTGCCGCACAAAGAACGATCAATCTGATCATGGGTTTTTATTTCCATCAAATCCTCTTTTTTCTTTTAAAGGCTGTGCAACAGCATCACCGGTATGGCAGGTTGCCGGCGGAAAAAAACTTTCCCGCCGGCACAAAATAATTACCGGCACACACTAATCGAACAGATCTTCGAGTTCATCAAAAACATAGTGCATGTACATAACCTTGGGAGAGCCTCCCATTGAAATAGCCAGCATAGCCGCCTGCATGATTTCCTCCTTGCTGGCACCATGACTTGCGGCGCCCTGAATATGGAGGGAGATGCACATTTCGCACTGAGACATCATTGAACAGGCCACATGTATGAGTTCCTGTGTTTTATGATCAATAGGTCCGAATTCGGATATTTCTTTAGTAAAGGCAAGATATTTAGGAAATACGTCTCCAGCCTTCTGAGTCATTTTAGCCAAAGTGTTCGCTGCTTTTTCTGCTGCATCCATTGTTTTTTCTCCTGTGTTAAATATTGAGATACAGCATGTTAAGCAAAGAGTATGCCTCATATCCTTTTAGCTCTTATACCAGTGTTTTTAGCTGAAAACTAAACCATAACTCGCTGAAATAACGTTCATAAGATGTTCCAAAGATGAACAATGATCGAAAACAGGACAGGTTTTAAGTAAGAATTTCAGATTATGCATTTTAGCAGCATTGCAGCCGCTACAGCCTGTTTCAGTCTTTTCTAAGCAGGTTTACGGTAGTGCTTATCCGGCTTTCCAAGGTGGCATATATGTTGCTCAAAAAATTTTATGCCGACAGCTAACAAAAACCAACAGCATGCAGGATTACTGCTTGACCTTTCCATTGAAAATTACATGGAAATCTTCCGCCTGCAGGAACTTCTTCACGAAAGAAGACTGAAAAAAATGATTCCCGATGTGGTTATCATGCTCGAACATACCCCGTGTTTTACCATCGGGCGCAGTGGGAGCCGTGAGCATATACTTGTGGATGACAGCATTCTGAATCAGCACGGCATCACGGTCCATGAAACATCAAGAGGCGGAGATATAACCTACCACGGTCCCGGACAGCTTGTCTGTTATCCCATTCTATCGCTCGACGAAAACCGGGATCTGCATGCCTATGCCCGTAAAATGGAAGAAGTTATGATCCGCACTCTGGCTGCGTTTGAAATAACTGCCGGACGCAAACCGGAATATCCGGGAGTATGGGTCGAAGACCGCAAAATAGGTGCAATGGGCATAGCTGTGCGTAAATGGATAACCATGCACGGGATATCACTTAATGTCTTTCCTGATCTGCGCCATTTTTCCTTCATAATCCCCTGCGGAATCACTTCGTACGGGGTAACTTCCATGTCTGAAATCAAATCAGGTCCCATTGATATTAAAACCGTCCGGACTGAAATGTGTAATCAGTTCAGCCGGATCTTCAATATGGAGCTGCAAAGCACCACCTTGGAACAACTCACAGGAGAGGAATAAAATGCAAAAACCAGAATGGCTTGTTCTTCCGGCACCCAATGCACAACACATGGACAATATTCGCGATCTTCTGGGAAAAGGACACCTTCACTCTGTCTGTGAGAGTGCGCAATGTCCGAACATAGGTGAATGTTTTGCCAACAAAACCTGCACCTTCATGATTCTGGGTGACATCTGCACGCGTAATTGCGCCTTTTGCGCCGTGACACACGGAAAACCGGGCCTGCCGGACCCGGATGAACCTGAAAAACTTGCTTTAACAGCAAAACAGCTGGGATTGCGCCATGTGGTGGTGACCTCTGTAACCCGTGATGATCTTCCGGATGGTGGAGCTGGACATTTCGCCGAGACAATAAAAGCTATCAAACGTGAAACGCCAGACGTTACAGTTGAAGTGCTTATCCCGGACTTCAAGGGCAATGAAGCAGCTCTACAACAGGTTATAGACGCCAATCCTGAAGTAATTAATCATAATGTGGAAACTATTCCGCGCCTGTACCCGACAGTCCGTCCATCCGCCAAATATCAACAGTCTTTACAACTGCTGCGTAATGTTTCCCGGCTGAGCACAAGACAGTCAATCACAACAAAATCAGGTTTAATGCTCGGACTGGGGGAAACCAAGGATGAGGTTGTTCAGGTTATGAAAGATCTGCTTGAATTCGGATGCAATACACTGACAATCGGACAATACCTTGCACCCTCGCCGAATCATCATCCGGTTATCGAATATGTTCATCCCGACCAGTTTAACGAGCTTTCTGAAATTGGAACTGAACTTGGATTTTATCAGGTTGTTTCCGGACCGCTGGTACGCAGTTCGTACCATGCCGGAGAAAGCTTTGCCCGCTTAAGTTCTGAATGCGGATTATGCCGATAAAGGATTCAGCACAGGCAGGCGCAGTTTTTGTTTCTCAGTGTTGAAAACAATAGTCTGCTGCTGCGCGTTGGAATATTTTTTAACAGCCCGGGCAACTGTATAGTTCAGGTTGAGAGGATCATTTTCTAAAGACGGCAGGTGATAAATGACAACTGTTTCCGGCTTTAAAATATTATTGATAATTTTACGGCCCTCAGCATTATGATAAAAAATCGGGTTCACAAAAACTGTATCCGGTTTTAATCCTTCAAGAGCATTTTCAAAATATCCGGGATGATGGTCGGCGTCCCCGGTGAAAAGAATATTTCTGCCACCGAGTGAAAGCATGAAGCAGTCATTACGCACGTCCTGATATTGCGGTCCCATGTGACGGGTGCCGACAACGGTCACTTTAAGCCATTTTTCAACTGTAAAAATTCTTGATTCCCCAGGCTCAAGCCCAAGAGTTGTGCAGGGTATTCCACGCAAGCCGGCCTCACGCAGTAGGGACGACAAATTTGGTGACCCTCCGGCTTCATCAGGTAGAAACAAAGCTTTTGCCGCCCTTTGCTTTATATGCTCCATCACATATTCCACCGTGAAATGATCAGGATGTTCATGGGTAAAAAATAAATAATCCAGATTATTATATGGCGGTGATCCGGTCTTCATAAGGTGTAGATCCATCAGCGGAACCTGATTGAACGGATGGCCGTCTTCATGGTGTATGCCGTCCACAAGCATCCCGCGTCCCTGATAGCGGACCAGAACTCCGGCATTTGCTACAAGCTGTATTTCTATGAAGTCATTATCCATAACTTTCAGTTTAATATCTCTGAGTCCTAAAAGAATAAGGGGGAAGAACCAAGAGGCTCTCCCCCGTAATCATCCGGAAGAATCATACCATAGTTAAATTGGCAGGTAATACAAAGGCTTTATAGGTACACCGTCCATAATTCATAAGAGACAGAATCTGTCCAGTATTTCAATTCATATTTAATATTAATTATTCTTCCGGCCTGACAATAATTTTTATGTTTTCATCCTTATTGTTGATCAGCTCCAGAAAACCTTTTTCAACAATATCCTCAAGCTCTATACGCCCGGTGATCATAGGCCCTGCTTTCAGCTGTCCTGTGGCCAGTAAAGCAGACACACCCTGAAAATCCCTCAAAGTATAGGCCAGAGTTCCGATTACTTTTTTGTCGGTTCCGCTCAGACTGAAAAAATTAAAAGAGCTGGGTTCCTCAAAAATTCCGACAATCACAGCTCTTCCGGCATTTCTCAATACATCCACTGCAAGCGGACCGGTAAATTTATTACCCACGCATTCAAACGAGACATCCGCACCGGAACCATTGGTCATGGCTTTTATTTCAGCCACGGCATCAACTTCGCTCGGATTTATTACAACATCCGCTCCGCATTCTTTAGCCTTGGCTGTACGGACAGATGACATCTCCAGCATTATTATTTTTCCGGCTCCGGCAGCCTTGGCCGCCATCAGTGTTCCCAGACCGATAGTTCCGGCACCGATTATCACCACATTTTCGCCGAGGATTGATCCGGCTTCACGCACAGCCTTAAAACCGGTTGCCAGAGGTTCTATCAATGCGCCCTCTTCAGGCGAAATTCCCTCAGGCAATACAAAGCAGAGTTCTGCGGGTATATTGACGTATTTTGCAAATGCGCCATCATTATGTAAGCCGGTAAAAGCCAGTTTTTCGCAGACATTGTAACGACCTTCCCGGCAGGTCACACATTCTCCGCAATGCTGGCAGGCGTCCGGGGCGACAAAATCACCTACACTGACATTGGTTACACCTTCACCGACCTCTACAATAGTTCCGGTGAATTCATGCCCCAGAATCAGACTGCCCTGCTTACCTGTCAAAGGATGAGGGGCCTCAGTGGGGATAAAAATAGGACCGGCAATATATTCATGCAGGTCGGACCCGCAAATGCCACACCAGTCAACCTTGACCTTAACCCAGCCGGGTTCGGGAAATGGTGGCACGGGAACAGTTTCCACTCTAACATCTTTTTGACCATGCCAAACCGCAGCTCGCATTGTTTCACTCATAAGAACCTCTTTTCGGGTTATCATATTATGGATCATTCCAGATAGCCGTTAACGAGACCTTGAACACACAAAACGAATTGCACCACTTATGCCACCCAAAGTCAGAAAAACCGCACTGAACAAAACTTCAGAGGTAATGAATTCTTAATATCAGGATGTTATGAAAATTTTCTGCAAAAGGAAGTGGTTTGAACGAAGGTGTCATCTTAAAAGCAATTGTCAGGCTTCATGTCCTGAATCAGAACACCTGCAGATGGAGTGACCGTTTTCAGAACAGTAAATATTTTTTCCCGCTCAGAGAGCATTGTCCGGCCTGAACATTACCGGAATAAAATTAAATTATGCAGACTCAAAATCCGAGTTCCTTAAGCTGTCCGGCACAGACCTTACTATATGCATGACTGATACATAAGGCACACTTGGATTCAATTTATTAGACATTACCAGCTACACTTATGAAATAAAATTTTATTTTTCCTGCAATGGAAAACCATCCCAGAATACTTTCTACAAAATCAATAGTTTATTAAAGCAGATAAAGAATAACCCCGGCTTGACAATATTAATATTTTTCAAATAATCATACATTAGTGTTATTCTTTTAAAATATATGTGACTAATTATTCAGACACATATTAAGGAGGATACCTTATGTCAGGATGCACACCTAAGTCGGCTCCGGAAGTGGTCCCGGTCGACTTATCTTTAATCACCCCGGAGAAGGAGGGTAGCATGCGAAAGATTGAAGATGTTATGTATCAGACCAACGCCCCGGACGGGGTCAACCCGGACAATGTCTTTTTTGTTCAGGTTGATGCCACCAAATGTGAGGCGTGCGGTACATGTGAAGAAGTATGCGCTACCGGTGCAATTCAGTCTATCAATGAAGACGGAATACATCAGGTCGTAGATACTTCAGCCTGCATGAATTGCGGTCAGTGTCTTGTAAATTGCCCCTATGGAGCAATATACGAAGGCGTTTCATTTGTAGATGAAGTTTTTGAAAAACTGCGTGACCCTGATACCGTGGTCGTTTCAATGCCGGCACCGGCAGTCAGATACGGTCTGGGTGAATGTTTCGGCAAGCCTACCGGAACTTATGTCGGCCCGCAGATGCACGCCGCATTACGGCAGCTGGGCTTTGATTACATCTGGGACAACGAATTCTCAGCCGATGTAACCATCATGGAAGAAGGAACAGAACTTATCAACAGGGTAAAAAATGCTGGCAAGAAGGGAACTCTTCCTCTACCGCAGTTTACTTCCTGTTGTCCCGGATGGATGAAATTCGTGGAAACATTCCACCCGGAACTTCTTCCCCACGTCTCAACCTGTAAATCTCCTATCGGTATGCTGGGATCACTGGCAAAAACCTATGGAGCCCACGAAACAGGCACTCCGGCCAAAAAAATGTACACTGTCTCCATTATGCCGTGCATCGCCAAGAAATACGAGGGAATGCGCGAAGAAATGGCCGACAGCGGCTACAGGGATATTGATGCCACTATCAACACCCGTGAGCTGGCCTACATGATTAAAAAAGCCGGAATCAACTTCAACTCTCTCAAAGGCGAAGATCCTGATCCGGTTCTTGGAGAGTCAACCGGAGCAGCAACCATTTTCGGTACCAGCGGCGGTGTTATGGAAGCAGCCCTGCGACTGGCATACGAAGTTTTATCCGGCAAAAAATTAGATAACCCGGATATCAAAGTTGTCCGCACCCACGAAGGCATCAACTCCGCAGATGTCAAAGTACCCGGTTTCGGCACAGTCAAAGTTGCGGTGGCAAGCGGTCTCGCTAATGCCAATAAACTTTGCGAAGAAGTGAAAAGCGGTAAATCACCATACCACTTCATTGAAATCATGGCCTGTCCCGGTGGCTGTGTAAACGGCGGAGGACAACCGCTTGATCCTGACGTGCTGGCTTCTCTCTTTAAAAGCACTGTTGCCAGAATCAATCGTCGTTTCCGCGCCAGACGGCCTCAGGCATAGGCAGGGAGGATATAATGAGTATCGGTAAAATAAACAGACGAGGCTTTATCAAAGCCTGTGGTGTTATGGCCGGATATGCGGTTCTTACTGCAAATATGACCAAAGAAGCTGTTGCCGCAGCAATGGAATTTGTCGGACTGCGTCAGGCTCAGGTATATCATGCTGACGCTAAAATATATAAAATCCGCAAGTCTCAAGACAATCCCATGATTAAAAAACTCTATGACAAAAAACATGGTTTTTTACATGAGGGTCCTTGCGGACACATGTCCCACCGTCTTCTGCATACGGACTACACTGATCGTAGCGCCCGTGTTTCCGCTTTAAAAGAGAATGGCTTCAAATTGAAAATTTAATTTTCAACCAACCCACCTTAAGCCTGCGGCAAGGTTTTTTGCTGACCCAAGGGCCTTTAATCCTCTGCTTTTAGAATCAAAAAATTACCTTGCTATCCCAGCTTTTATTTGCCACATTTTTTTCATAAGTTATTTATTAGTAATAAATTTTATTGATTTGTAACACCTGTTATGACAAGCTGAATTCCTCGCAACATATAGAGTTATCAAGTTTTTATCTAATCCTGCTATCTTTTAATTCGGGGAATAAGATGGAGAAAAGAATAGGAATTGTAGGTGTTATCATTCATGAACGAGTTCAGGCAGCTCCAAAGGTCAATGAAATGCTGGGTAAATTCGGTGAGCTTATCGTCGGTAGAATCGGCCTGCCATATAAAGACAAAGGGATCAATGTCATCGGCCTTATTGTGGAAGCTACAACTGATGAACTTGGTGCTCTGACAGGGAAACTCGGCATGATCAAAGGTGTCCGGGTTAAATCTCTTATGGTCTGATCATGGAAGAATTTCGTCTTGAACAAGATGCTCTAGGCTCACTGGAAGTCCCTGAAAACGCTTTATATGGAATACACTCACTGCGAAGCGCAAGAGCATTCAATTTTTCCGGGCAAAAACTGTTTCCGGAATTCATTTCAGCAATATCCGATGTAAAGCTGGCCTGCGCTGCAACAAATTTCAAGCTTGGATATTTAGACCCTGAAAAATTCAAAGTTATTGAACAGAGCTGTAAAGAAATATCCAGCGGCAGATGGCACGACCAGTTTATAGTCGATCCCTATCAAGGTGGCGCAGGGACCTCGACCAATATGAATGCCAACGAGGTCATAGCCAACAGATCAATTCAGCTTTCAGGCGGAAAAGCTGGAGATTACAGCCTGATACACCCTCTGCATGACGTAAACATGCATCAGTCCACAAATGATGTTTTCCCTACAGCGTTGACAGTAGCTTCACTGCGCCTTTTAAAAACACTCGAAGACTCAGTTGCCGGACTTCAGGAAGTATTCCAGAAAAAAGAAGCTGAATTAAGGGATGTTATAAAATCTGGGCGTACAGAATTGATGGACGCTGTTCCCATGACCATGGGGATGAGTTTTTCAACTTTTGCCGAAGCTTTTTCCCGTGACCGCTGGAGAATTTTCAAAAGCCGTGAACGCATTAAAAGGATAAATCTTGGAGGCACCGTTCTGGGAACAGGAGTGGGAGCCCCGAGAGATTATATCCTACAGGCCGCATCGATGCTCAAGAATATTACAGGACTCCCTGTTTCCAGAGCTGAAAACATGATCGATGCAACCCAGAATATGGACCGCTATGTAGAGGTTTTCGGAATGCTGAAAACTTATGCCGTAAATCTCTATAAAATATCCTCCGATTTACGGCTGATGGGCAGCGGACCTGCCACCGGGTTAGGAGAGCTGAACCTGCCACCTGTTCAGGCCGGGTCCAGTATAATGGCCGGCAAGATCAATCCGGTTATGCCGGAAGCAGTCTCACAGGTCGCTTTGCGGATAATGGGCAATGATCACATTTTCTCTTTCAGTGCAGCATCAGGTCAGCTTGATTTAAACCATCTTATGCCCCTGCTGACTCAAACACTTCTTGAATCTTTACGCCTTCTGAACAGGGCGACAACATCTTTCAGCAGTTATTGTAGCGGGATAACAGCCAACAAAGACCACTGCCGTGCTGAAGCTGAAAAAAGCAGAGGTCTGGCAACACTTTTAGTTCCATATCTCGGCTACGCCAATGTTGAACAGTTGCTCCATGAAGCGGTTGAAGAAGGGATAACTTTCAAGCAACTGCTTATCCGCAAAGAAATTGCCGACTCCAGTACTCTTAATAAAATGCTTGAGCCTTCATCGCTGTGCCGCATGGGATTTGTGAACGGAGAATACACATTTAAGAAACCGGGCAGCCCTGACAGCCCGGAACAGGAGATAAAATGTCAGACAGTGCACCACGGGGAGTAAGGCTGGTAATTACTCTGGTAGGACGGCGGAATGTAGGCAAATCTTCATTGATTAATTCAATTGTCGGGCAAAACGTAGCCATAGCTTCATCCACTCCCGGCACAACAACAGACCCGGTTCTAAAGCAGTATGAGCTTCTGCCCTTTGGCCCGGTTACATTCTATGATACCGCAGGTCTGGATGACGAAGGTGACCTTGGCCAGCTCCGCATATCAGCTACCAAAAAAGTTCTTATGCGCACGGACGTTGCCATAGCCGTAATCGATGAAAGTGGGGTTTCCGAATATGAGCGCGAGCTTATAGACAAAATGCTCGGGCTTGATCTCAAAATTGTTGCAGCATTCAATAAAAGCGACCTTTCAACTCCAGCAAGTGCGGATATAAACTTTTTCTCTGAAAAAGGCATACCGACAATAAAGGTCTCTGCTGCTGATTCTTCAGGGATAAAGGAACTTAAAGATGCGGTAATGAATGCCGCTCCGCAGGAGATGAAAGAGGAACCTGTTCTTGCCGGAGACCTTTTTGATGAAGGAGATCAGGTTGTCTGCGTTGTCCCCATCGATCTTGCAGCTCCCAAAGGCCGGCTCATCCTGCCCCAGGTACAGGTCTTGAGGGAAATACTGGACAGGGATGCGTCAGGAATTGTCGTCAAAGAACGTGAGCTTGAAGCTGTTCTTGGCAATATGCGCACTCCCCCCGCATTGGTTATTACGGACTCGCAGGTTGTCCTGAGTGTAGCTGGCGATGTGCCGGAAGAGATTCCGCTGACAACTTTTTCCACACTTTTTGCCCGTTACAAGGGTGACATCTTTGAGCTTGTTTCAGGAGCTGAACAAATAGACAAACTCAAGGACGGCGACAGTGTTCTTATGTGTGAATCATGTTCACATCATCCAGTGGCTGATGATATCGGCAGGGTCAAGATACCACGCTGGATCAAGCAATATACTGGTAGAGAACTGAATTTCGACTTCTATGCCGGTCATGATTTTCCTGATGATCTGGAAAAATATTCACTGGCTGTGCACTGTGGCGGCTGCATGACCAACCGCCATGAGGTTTTGCGCAGAATAAGAGAATGCAAACGCAGAAATGTACCTGTCACAAATTACGGGGTATGTATCTCAAAAGTACAGGGACTGCTTGAAAGGGTTATCAAACCGTTTTCATTATGAAAAAAAGGCCGGGTAAATTCCCGGCCTTTTTTAGCTGACGTGTTATTAAAGTATTTAATTACATGTGTTCAGACAGGTAATTATAGCCTTCTTCCCCGACATATTCATAAGGCATATCCCAGTTTGCTCTGGCACTCATTGCAGTGTGCGGCAGACAGACAAAACGTTTTTCAGATTCCAGAAGAGCCTTGTAACAGGGATCAGCAATGACAATATCAACATCAGGAGTATTCATTTTCTGCCTGATTATGTTCTCCTCATCAGTATCGAGATCAGCTGCCCCTTTTTCAGCCATAATGCCTTTGCAACCTACTATTTCAGAAAACAATTCTTCACTTGGTACAACGGAAACAACATCAATCTCAGGAATCCCGAAGTCATAAGAAAGGCTGTGTTTTATGCCGTAGCTTAAAACAGGTTCACCAACAACGACAGCGTGTCTGTATCCGGCTCCACTTACGCGACTTTCACAGGCGTAGGTTTCCCCTTTCAAGTACTTAAAAAAACAATCCTGACCTGAACGTCCTACAGGCATACCGACAATAAATGAGGTTCCATATCTGGAGTACATTTCCTGTGCCAGTTTGATACCGCTGGTAGAGACCACCGCATTAATTGCTGCACCGGGAGCACGGCAGAAACCTTCAAGCGGATTCTCAACATAGCTGCATGGTGAAGACATAACACTTAATAATTCATAGCCCTGCTGTATCAGGCCGCGATAGAGCGGTTCAAGATGGTTCTCTTTACCTGTTGAAAGATGAATCGCACCAAGAACATTTACACCGTTCGCAACCTTGGGAGCGCTATCGTCCATAAATTTATCAGCAAGAGCCAGCAATGCTTTGGATGCGCCCTCGGGGTAAGGTTCAGACCCTGCTGTGGGAACCATAAAAACCGGAAGATTCGTCCGGGCTTCAATGGTGTGGGCAAAACCTTTAAGATCGGTACCTATTATCTCAGAGATAGGGGTCCCTGAAAGGGCAACAAATTTTCTATCCAGTTGTTTCGCTGTCTGAACAATGTTGTTTATGAACTTGTCGTCATTGCCTAGAATGACATCCATTTCCAACAGTCCGGCTCCGACAACTGTTGCCGGGCCTCGATACCAGCGAGGTTCATCTTCAATATTTATGTGCCATGCTCCACCGGCGGGACCATATACAACGATAAGACCGTCAAAGTCATAAAGGGCTGAACTGGCTCCAAAGTAGCCTGTGGCCAGCGGGAGCAGGTGATGATATTCTTTCATGAAAAATCCTTATATTTACATTCCGGTTTTATTCAAAAAGCAGGGATTATCAGATAAGAAAGTCATGCTCGTATATCCAGTCATAATTTCTGACAGGATTATTCATGGCTTCCATAGTCTGCTCCAGCATCCAGATTGTAGCTTCATAACCGTAAGCCTGCTCCTGATAACGCGAAAGAGGTACGTTAACAGCCTCTTTACAATACATTCCGGCATCAACACCGTAAGCAAGCTCAATTGAATCAAAAGGATCTGTTTTGCCGCATAGAGCTGGATGGGAGGCATTATAAACCATAATCTCAGGTTTTATTTTCCTGAGGTTATCCATCAGCCCCCACTCGTAAGGTTTTATGGTGCCCCGGGCAAACAGGGTCTCAACATCAACACCATTTTCAAGAAGGCACAAAGCCAGCTCAAATGGGCTTCCGTTTATGCTGCATCCGACAGCTGTTTTTTTACCGCGGATCATCTTGAACATTTCTACGGATTTTTCACCGGCACTCTTTTCCAGTTCGTCCAGTTCAAATGAACAGCCGATTGCTCCACCTATTTTGTCATACTGCTCCCGAATACTGCTGAACCCGTATGACATAGGGGCAAAACATGACTGAATGCCCATTTCCTTTTCCATTTTACCGCAAAGACCATTAGCCAGCGGATGCATGACCACAGAAGCAGTCCCTTTGGCCATGCCGGAAAACTCATCCAGATCACGGCATAAAGGAATCTGGAGGACTTTATCTATACCTGCGCCATTAAGGACCTGATAAAGTTCACTTGATTCCGGTAAAGGCATGAATGTGCCAAGGATATTGACCACACTTTCAGAGGAGTCCCTGTCCTTATCCTTGAGGAACTCAAAAAACGAAGTGTAGGCAGAGGTGAAAGGTGATTCTTTCATCCCGATAGTAATTGGGGCCATGGCACCCAGAATAATCCGCCGGCCAGTGGACTTCTCCAGACGGCTGATGACCCCGGTAAAGTCAGTACCAAGAATATAGTCAGGGCAACCAACAATAAGAAAAACAACCTTCTCATCACGGCGGGAAATTATATCAGCAACACCGCGTTCAATATTTTCCAGATGATTGCCAAGGGTCATATCCAGCTCGGACATACACAACATATAAAAACGGTCCGTGAACCCGCGGGCATGAGCCATGAAAGCCGAATGCCTGAGACAGGCCGAGGGGCCGACCATAACCGCAATTGATTGCGGAAGGAGCAGACATGTTTCTATGACCCCCCATCCGGCAAGATTCGGGCCTACTCCTTCCAGCGGGGCAAACGGAAAGTCCGATTTTTGTTTCAGATCAGCAAGCCTGATACCTGCATTATCCAGATTCATTTCATTACACTCCTGTAATTCCAGATTTAGGCGACTTTTTTAGCCTGCTTAAAATTTAAAATGGTATCGGCAAGATCAAAAAACCTTTTCGAGGTCGGGTGTGAACTCTCTCCCTCAACTATAGTCTTTCCATCTTCTTCATAAGAATGGATTGTCGTATCCCTCGGGATAACCCCGATCACCGAAGTTCCCATTTTCCGGGCAAATTCATTGACCCTTTCTTCCTCATCATCCATATCCCGGCAGTTGAGAATAAGACCGCCAAGTTCGGCGTAATTTCTGTCAGCAAAATTTCTTAAAGCTGTAATGATGTTCTGAGCGGCCAGCAGAGCCATTTTTTCCCCGGAGGTAACTATACAGACCTTGTCTGCAAAGCCTTCACGCATGGGAACAGCTATCCCTCCACAGACGATATCAGCCAAAATATCGTAGAGCACCACATCAGGTTTGTATTTTTCATAAGCTCCCTTCTCCTCCAGCATTTCAAAAGCTGTGAGCATTCCCCGGCCGAAACATCCGACACCGGGAGTAGGTCCGCCGACTTCAAGACAGGCCACATTGCCGAACCCACGGCTGATGACTTCATCCAGATTTTCGGGCATGCCGTGCTCCTGCATATACTGTAAAATAGGAGGCGGAGGCGTTCCCCCAAGCAGATTGATCGTAGAGTCTGTTTTCGGGTCGCATCCCAATTGCATGACATTGTATCCCTTTACTCCCAACGCGGCTGAGATACCCGAAGTAACCGTAGATTTCCCAATACCGCCTTTGCCGTAAATAGCGACTTTGATCAAAGCTGTTCTCCTTGAATTTTTAATGAATGACCTTTTCCTTCACCCTCTGTTCTGCCGGCCCGCTTTAACAACTTTCGCGCTTCTTCAACGGAAACATATCTTTTGCGGGTGGTTATCTGAAATTCATATTCAACTTTATCTTTTTTACTTTCGGGAAAAGGATTGCAGTTGGGCATAAGGACATTGGCCCCGCCAAGGGTCAAAGCCTGATACTGCCCGTTCTCAGGATTCATTGTCGCAACGGTATTGGCTGCGGCCATGTGCGTATTTCCGGTCACAATTCTGGTCAGGGCAAAGACTTTCAGCAGCATTTTTTCAGCAGCAACTGGTTCATTTTTCAAAGGAGTCTGAGCGTGAGGAATAAAAGGACCGACATTAACCATATCAGGTTGAAAATCCTGAAAAAACATAATGTCATCACAGAGGTCATCCACGGTCTGCCCGGGAAGCCCGACAATATTTCCAACTCCGGTCTGAAACCCGACCTTGCGCAGTGTTTCTATCTGTTTGAGGCGGTCTGCGAGCTTAAGTCCTGAACGCATATAGGAATAAAGCTCCGGGTTCATGGTTTCATGCTTCATCAGATAACGCTCTGCCCCGGCAGACCTTAGAGCTTCAAACTCATCCTGTGAGCGTTCACCAAGACTCAAAGTCACAGCCATATCTGTTTTTTCACGAATGGTTTCAATTATGCTGCAAAAATCTTTTAAGCTGTAATAACGGTCTTCCCCGGACTGGAGAACCACGGTTTTCAAACCGTAATCAGCAACGGAGTATGCGGCGTTTAAAATTGTCTCTTTATCCATTCTGAACCGTTTGCAGGATTTGTTTGCAACGGAGAGGCCGCAATACAGATCATTACGCACGCAATAATTGGAAAAATGGATTACCCCCCTTAACTGAACTTCATTACCTACATTTTGCAGCCTGACTTCTTCGGCCCTTTCAAAAAGGGCCTGCTCATTTCCCTCAGTACACAAAGCCTCTAATATTTCGCTGCGATTCATCACTGCTATCCTGACTTGCTAAATTATTTGGGAACAGCCATTGAAGTTATGCCGTTATCAGCATTTTCAAAAACCAGATGACAGATATTACATGGGTCCAGCTCATGGATGGTTCGTAAAATCTCCAATGGATAATCAGTATCGTAAACCTTCAAGCCGGATAAAATGTTCTCCATAGGTCCGGGTTCTCCTGTTGAATCTTTCGGTGAAAAATTCCAGAGAGAGGGTATGAGATATTTATGTTCGGCGATCTGACTGTTTTCGACCCTGATTGAATGGACAAGCATCCCTCTTGAAACTTCAGTCGCGGTTGTGGCTTCACCGGAAGCTGGCAAGCTCCATTCCGAAATGAAAGCTTTCTCATATTCAGGCAGCACGGCAATGCGCTCTACAGCTTCAATTATTTCCTGTGACAACACAGCTGTTTCAAGTCCTCTGGCAACAAGGCGCCCTAAAGTAGAGTTAAGTAATGCGGGCTTTATTTCAAAATTATGCAGCAGTCTCTCACAAGCGGCTTTCCGCTCTGCATCACCAAAGGTCCATAGATTAATGATCCTTGATAATGGTCCGGCTTCGCAGGATTCACCTTTATAACGGGGGGCGGACAACCATGAAAAATTACTTGCCGGCCACTTGAAGGTAGGACCGAGCAGCAGAGGATTCAGCCTATAGCGAAATTGATCCGAGATATCCCAGTGCGGTTCCAGCTCTTCCGAAATGGAATAATTCAACCGCAGGGAATTAAAATTTTCCTGCACATTTTCGCGACACTTATGGAAATCATGGAATCCACCGGAATACAAAAGTTCCGAGGAGTATGAAGAATTAAAATCGTTACTGCTGATGAATGAATTTCCACTGCCGATGGAGTAGCTCTCACGATATGCCGAAGCCAGCAGTTCAAGATCAGGGAGGAAAATTATGTTTATGAATTCAGCACACTCTTCCAGATAACTTTTAAGCTGCCGGAGCTTTTTCTCGTCCAGTTTTAAATTAGGTGAGACTCCACCAACCTGATAAGCCATGTAAGAGTTCGAGTCACAGCCAAGCAGTTTAAGAGATTTCTTTATAACCGACTGAATCTTAAGCGACTTAAGGGAATGCGCATAAAGCATAAGGTGTAATTCTGCGGCACCCCTGTATTCAGGATGCCCTGCCGGAGCCAGATCGCCCCTTTCACGAATCATTTTTTTAAGGTTGCTGCGGGCTTCATCATAAAAAACTCCATCAAACCCGCTTGCGGCAAAACGATATGTACTTTGAGGATAAGCAAGAGCAGCAGTCTTTAAATCAACCCAGTCTGTTAAATTGAACTGATAAAAATGAAGCAGATGTTCCTGAAGGATTCGGATTGACTGAACAATTTTACGTATCAGGCCGGCTTTTTCAGGAGGTACTGTTCCGGTCAACTGTTCAATAGTCCTGACAACAGCCAGAGAATGACCATCGTTGCAGAGACTGTTCACCCGCTGAGTAAATGCGGGTCTGTTTCTTTCATCAACCCGCCCATTTAGCAACCATTCAACATCCCTGATAATACGTCCGGTGCTCCAGGCCTCTTCAACCCGGCCCCCGGCAATACGGGCTCTTATGACAAAAGCGTTTCCCATACAGGAAACCTCACTTGCCGGCCCTAACCCCATAGAAAAGCCGCTTATTGCTTCATTGCATATATTTTGTTCGAACATGGCTGCCTTAAAAGTCATAAGCCGCAACTCTGGCTTTATGCTTATGTAAACAATTAAGGGGAAGACAGGCGATCAGATGTGCGGAGAATGCGAGTGGGCAGACGTAAGACATCACGTTCGCCCTTAGGGTCAGGAAACCCCTTCCCGCAGGAGATTACGATAACAACAGTGCTTAAGTAGACAAAAACATGTTACTTGTCAATAAATGATAACACTTAATGCAAAACATTTTTTTAAAAATATGATTTATACTTGATAAAAAAACCGCTCCCACAGGACCTATTCTGGTCCCAAAGGAGCGGTTTTGATTCGTATTCAAGCCGCTTTAACGGTCAGGGTAACTATTTATTTTTTTAGAGCAGCAAGCCGGTCAGTAATACTGGAAGATTCAGCACTTCCGCCGGAAGCGCGTTTGAGAGCTGCTTCGATTCTGCTGTTTTCTTTTTCAGCTTTGGTCGGGGCAAGAAGTTTTGTCTTCATGTTCAGGGCCTCAGCTTTGGTGTTTGCCTTGTCAGCCTCACGGCGCATAGCATCAAGAGCAGATCCCAATTTATCAGTATCTTCTTTGAATCCTGCAAGTTTTGCAGTTTGATCAGCACGGTCATTTGCGCGCTCTTCACGAATTTTAGCACGCTTCATGTCCCGTTTGGCCTGATCAAGGGACTTCTTAGCTGTTTTCAGTTTATCCGCGGCAATTTTAGCCAGCTCTTCAAGTTCTTCCATAAAGGCTTTGGCTTCGTCAGCTTCTTCCTTTTCACGCGTAACATCAGGAGCCATTTCTTCAAGCTCAGTAACAAGCTCATTTAAAGCTGTTGAGATTTCAGCTTTTTCAGCTTCGTCAGTGCTGCTCTCCATATCTTTCTGGAGGATTTCTGCTGCCTGAAGCCTCTTATTATATAAAGATTGTGCTTCGTCAGCTTCACGCTGTTCTTTCGTATAGGCAGCACGGGCTTCAGCAACGTCACGAGTAATTTTATCAAGCCGCTCTGACATGCTTTCAATCTCAGCAGCAGAGGCTCCATCAGGATCCCAGGCCGCAACTTTTTCCATTATATTCTTGCCGATATCATTTGCTTTAACTTTGCCGAAGTTTTTAAAAAATCCCATAAATCCCATGGTATTCTCCGTTTTATTAGTAAATCATTTTGATTCCTGCGGGTTCAATTTCAATCCCGAGAAAAACATTCACACACGCTTCATCACTGGACTCTTCCATATCCAGCAAGGCATATTCCGCGATATCATTATCTTCATTTACCCACCGTCCATAAAGCATGAGCTGATGGGTAATTTGCATTATTCGTGATTCATCCTGTGCTGAACGCAAAAACTCTTTCCACTCAAGGGGCTTAACCCTGAATTGGCTGTCTTCTCCCCATACTCTTAAATAAGAGGGAGGGATAGAATCAGGAAAATCTTCTTCCTTGAGTGAAAATTCATTCAACCCGATATAGCCATCAGCTTCAGCCAGCCAGAAATCCCACTCGTCTTCATCTGTCGGGTATATTTCATCGATAGTTCTAAAAAGCCGAATTTCAGCAATATTTCCATCTTCTTCAACTATCTGAAGCATTGCTTCTTTTGAAGAATCAACTGATTCCAGATAAATACGATAAACATTCGCATTATCATATTTAATCTGTCCGTAAGCAATAACAATAAGTTCTTTTCCCGGAGATTCAAGCTGAAGTGGAATTTCCCCTTTTCTTCCCAAGAGAAAGGAAGTCTGTTCGATTTGAATTTTTCCGCCTATATGGATTCCAAGGGGGAGTTTGTTTTCAGGTTCATTTTCAACCTTACCACCAAACATCTTATAAATAGGTTCAGTCTTATTTTTAGCTACATTACGCAGCATGCGCCATGTACTCATAATTACCTCAAATTTTGCCCATTGATACGACGGAGCATCATCGGCTTTGCCTGAATTATACCAAAGCTTAACGTATCCATAACTGGGGCACCATATTTATGCACCCATTCGCTACGCACAACCAGAATGGCTTTAACGGCAAGGGTTTCAACTTTATTAGTCCCCCAGAGCATACCGCGTTGCAGATTGGGATATGTACCCTCAGGAATATCAACAAAATGATAAATGGTATTCCCGTTTGAATCTTTGGCGTCATTAAAATCCCAATCGTCCACTGGAACCAGTTTGAGGTTATCACTTCTGGCGGCAAGAGCATCAGCAGATTTAATCAGCTCGGAATTAAGGCTTGCTACAAAGATCATAGCCGCATTTGGATTCGAGTTGACCCGTTTAAGAGCTTCCGCATAGGACAGATTTTCTGTTTTGATACGGCTGTATTTTTCATCCTGATAGCAGAACCCTTTCCATGTCAGCGATGTACCGGAATTCTTGGGACCAATATACAAAATATTATCTGAATCAATATCCTTTACGCTATCAATTCCTGATTTCCGGTTAACAATCATCTGCACAACTTCAGGAAAAATTTCTGCCTGTTCGGAAAATAATCTTTTATTGGGGAATTGTTTCAGATAAATATCAAAGGCATCTGACTGGACCATTGCAGCATCCACTGCGCCAGTAAGTAAAAGGCGGAGATTCTCCATAGAACCTGCGGTATTTACTGTTTTTATGTCAATATTAGGTACGAATTCTTTAACAATATCAGCGAAAGCCTGATAGTTCCCTAATTTTGAAGCTGTAGCCCAGCGCAGAACAGGTTTCTCTTTATTTTTTGCTGCAATTACATCCGCAGATAAAGCGACTTCTGCCGGGACATCATCCGGAAGATAACCCGGATCACGAGGTCCGCTGAATCCGGCAACTTCCCTGTCCAGACCATTCAGCTCTGCTCTAAGCTCCGCATTATCCCTTGCAAGGGACTCGGCTTCTCTATGCCATTCCTGATATCCGGGATCATTTGCATGGTGGTAGGCAGAATAAGCATAATCTCTGCGATTATAATTATCTAAAATCATCCACCAGAACATGGCATCCCACATACCGAATGAAGGTCTGGAATAATACGCCCAGTTGGGAGCTCTCCAGTCGTGGTTGATATAGTAATGGTTACGATTTTCATAGTAATCGTCATATCCGGCCTTGGAGCGGGGTCTTGCTTCCTGATAAATTTTGCTTTTTTTGTAGTTATTGGAAGGCTTGGAAGCCGGCTTACTGAACTTTGAATTTTGTGCTTTATATGCGGCTAAAGACGATTTAGAGGTCCGCTTGTTGTTAGACTTTGAAATACCGGTATCAAAACTGCTTCTTCTATTAAAATTCTGGGTATTACGATTTTTTGAAGATTTGGAATAACCGGAGCTGGATTTTTGTGTCGCAGTGTTTGCGGGGCTTTTCTTGCCGTAACCAGCAGAACTTTTCTGGCTGGAAGTCCCACTATAGCTTTTTTTGGAATAGCCGGAGCTGGACTTTTGTGAGGTAGTTTTTGCGGGACTTTTTTTGCTGTAGCCGGCAGAATTTTTCTGGCTGGAAGTTCCGCTATAACTTTTTTTGGAATAACCGGAACTGGACTTTGCTTTTGACTGGGACGAGCCGAAAATTCCACCGCCGCTGCGTTTTCCCCACAATGATTTGGAACTTTTGCTATAAGATGAATGGGAGGAACTATAAGAGCGGGAACTATAGGAACGGGACCGGCTGGAACGACGTGCTTCCGCACTGTCTGCAAACCCACTGGCCAGAACAGCCATGGCAAGCAGAAGAATAATTATTATTATTTTGTTCCGTGTGAACATGATATCTCCTTATTTAAACAGCTGCATGTAAACAAAGCTGTGCATTAAACTCAACTGAAATTCCTATTCAAAGCATATCACGTAATCAGCTCTGCCGATTGCATGGTAAAAAGCACTAAAATAGAAAACCAGATATCCGCTGGACCATAAAATTTCATCTACGATCCTGACAACATTTATTCTTACAGATGCCCAGCTATAACTATATCAATTATCAACAGCAAGGGTGTGTTAAAATTAAATATTATTTACTGACAATCCCACTACAATTAGACAGCCGCAAAAGACTCTACAATACTCTGAATTATTTTTTCAGCTTAATAAAAAAACCGCTCCCACAGGACCTATTCTGATCCCAAAGAAGCGGTTTTGATGCATAATTTTATTTTCTGGTAAAATTTATCAGCTTCTAATGTCCGAGAGTCATAATGTTTAGCAAAGAGTAAAAGAATTAGAGCCCTTATGCTCCAGTGCCTAAACGTAGTTTAAAAACTTAATAAACTCATGTTGGGCGTCACATTCAAGGGCATGTCCGGCTTGATATGTTCTTTCGCCAGCATCCTGACATCATTAATATTTTTAGCAGTGCTGAAAACTGCTTGCAGTCGATGACCAAAACGAAAATTGGCCGCAAAATAAACCATGAACATCTGAAAGCGCTTGATTGCTCTGATGGGGTCGAAGTCCTCTTCCAACGCTTGAGCCATGCGTAGGACATACTCCTGAAAAACATTCTCGTCAGGTGTGTCCCCTGCTAGCCATTGCGCAAAAAGCCAGGGCTTGGCTATAGCCATACGCCCTACTGAAACACCGCTGCATCCTGTTGTATCCAGCATATCCTGACAGTGCTGCGGGGTTGTTACATTACCATTGCCAAAAACTGGAATGGAAACAGCTTCTTTGATTGAACGGATATGATCGATAATAGGTGGGCGGGTGCGCTTATCCGGCGCAACTCGAGGATGAAAAACAAGGCAGTCAACTCCTGCGGCCTCAAGTCTTTTAGCTAAAGCGACAGCAGGGGCAATATCTCTGGACCATCCTGTACGAAATTTTACAAAAACCGGTATGGAAACAGCCTTCCGCACAGCCTCTGCCAATTTCACAGCTTTGTCAGGTGTCTTCAACAAGGCAGCTCCGGCCTCGCGCTTAATCATTCCACGCGCCGAGCAGCCCATGTTGATATCCACACCGAAAAATCCTTCTCTCTGCACACGCTTTGCAGCAATCACCAGTTCCTCTGCGGAACTTCCGGCCAGTTGGCAGACAAGACTGGGCAACTCTTCTTCCTGCCACTTGAATACCGGTGAAACACGCGGATTCTCAGTCGGCACAGCCTTGGCGTTGCACATTTCAGTGAAGGCCAGCCCACAGGAACCATAGTGAGCAAGAACTTTTCGAAAAGCACTATGAGTTAGCCCGGCCATGGGTGACAACCACAACCGGTTGGAAATGGTTTTACCACCAATGACAATAGGAGTGTTTAACTGATCCCTCAGTCTGGAAAAATCAAAATTGATATCTTTATTCATTGAAGCAACAGGACTGGTTATTAATGTCGTTAGGTGCAGCATTGCCTATCCTGTTGTTGCCTAAGGAGCAAGAGTTCAACACGCAAAAAATACCGAATTAGGTAACAACTCTTCTGTCGTTAACCACAATATAGAGAATCCATAAAAAAACCGCCCCAGTAGAACCATATTCAGGTCTTGCAGGGGCGGCTTTGATTGGTAATTTTAATATCCGGCAGTTATTTTAGCTGCTTCTAAGTGTAGGAAACTCTTTTATCTAAAACCATTCTTTATCTTTCGATACAAAGTAGCAAGGATATCAGGAGTTAAATGAAGAAGAGTCCATACCTTCCGGGGTAATGATAAAATTTTCTTCCTCAGCTGGAGAGTCTTCAGATGAATCTGAACGTGTCGAAGCCTTGAAAGCCTGCATAGCTGTAGCAACCATTGCACTCACATTACCGGGGTCGGCAGGAAGAAGAACTGTAGTACTTTTCTGAGCAAGATTTCCAAAAGACTCTACATACTTTTTAGCCACATCCAACTGTGCCGCATCATAGCCACCTTTTCCGTTCAGCGCTTCGGCAACTTCACGGATTCCGTTTGCAGTTGCCGAGGCAACCAACTGGATGGCTTCTGCTTGTCCCTGAGCCTCATTGATACGCTTTTCCTTTTCACCTTGGGACCGGAGGACATCATCCTGTTTGGATGCTTCTGCCCGGTTGATTTTGGCCTGTTTATCTCCTTCACTCTGGGCGATTGCGGCACGTTTTTGCCGTTCTGCGGTAACTTGTTTTTCCATCGCCTGCTTGATACTTTCAGGAGGTATGATATCTTTTATCTCATAGCGCAAAACCTTAATACCCCATTCCGATGCGGCTTCATCAATAGCCTCTACTACTTGAGTATTAATAGCTACCCGCTCTTCAAAGGTTTTATCCAAAGCAAGCTTACCTATACATGACCTTAGAGAGGTTTGAGCCAGCTGAGATGCAGCATACCTATAATTATCTATTCCATAGGCCGCTTTACGGCTATCTACAACCTGCACAAAGATAAGACCATCTACACGCACTCCGACATTATCAGATGTAATGCAGTCTTGAGGATTAGTGTCTACAGCCTCCTCTTTAAGACTGAATTGATAAGCAACCTTATCTACAAACGGAATGGTAAAATGGAAGCCGGCTCCTAGTGTGGTTTGGTATTTACCAAGTCGTTCAACTATATATTCTCTTTTTTGAGGAACAATTCTAATTGAACCTTTTAAAATATATATAACTAGAATCAGCAGAGCGATGTTAATAAGAGATGATGTCGTAAAAAGATTGTAATAAATATAATCAAACATACTTAGCCTTAAACTTAATTGGTTGAGGTTACGATAAAACAGGCCTTATTATCCTTGTCCACATCTACAATTTTGACCTGTTCATCTTTTTTGAAAGACTGACCATCCAGGGATTTAGCATCCCAAAATGATCCCCTAAATTTTATCCTGCCTATGCCGATTTCCGGAATATCTTTATGAACAACAGCAAAGGAGTTAATTTTATCCTGAATATCCAAGCCACTTTGCTCTTTTTCTCCTGAAACATTAATCTTTTTTTTCAAAATGTTTCTAAAAAAGACGAGTGAAAGTACGGACACTACGATGAATATCAGGATTTGTTCCGGCACACTGACCCGAACAATGAAAGTAATGGCAGAGACCAGCGCTGCCCCTATCGCAAAGAAGATTAGGACAATACCGGGCGCCTGCAACTCCAGACCGGCCATTACAATCATAACCGCGAGCCATGTTTGCCAAGCGGAAATTTCCATTTGATTTAGTTATTTCCTTTATTCTGATTTTGGAACCAAATTTAAGTATTACCTTCTAAAAGGATATAGATTTACCCCTTCAGTAAAGCACCTTTCATTTCTGACATATGGATACGCGCCTTGAGTCTTACTCTCCTGTCTAACAGCAAAAGTCCTATTCCACAGTAACACTCTTAGCCAGATTACGGGGCTGATCTACATCTTTGCCCAGGTAGTCTGCGGTTTCGTATGAGAAGAGCTGTAATGCCGGCAGAACCATGAACACGTTCAACGGGCCGGAGACTTCCGGGAGTGTCCATTCATGTTCAACCTCAAGGTCAGTGCCGGGGTTGGTCAGGGCAATGATATGCCCGCCTCTGGCCTGTACTTCAATGAGGTTGGATTTTACTTTGGGAAAAAGATCATCATTAAGGGCTATGGCAAATGTCGGGAATTTCTGATCAATAAGAGCGATAGGACCATGTTTCATTTCTCCTGAAGCATATCCCTCGGCATGAATGTATGAAATTTCCTTAAGTTTAAGAGCTCCTTCCAGAGCGAGCGGGAAGTATGGACCGCGCCCAAGAAACATAAAACTGCTGGCATCAGCATACTTTCTGCCAAGAACTTTAGCCCGGTCACGCATTGCAGGCAGGGCTGATTCCAGAACAGAAGGAAGACTCTTTAAATCCTGCAGGAATTCTGCAAACTGCTTGGTATCGTGAATGCCTTTACGTTTGCTCCAGTAGAAAGCCAAAAGCATCAGAACTGTAAGCTGGCTGCACATAGCCTTAGTGGAAGCAACACTGACCTCCGGGCCGGCCTGTGTATAGAGCACATGATCCGACTCACGGGAGATACTTGATCCAACAACATTGCAAAGTCCGATTACCGGCAGTCCTTTTTCTTTAGCCAGCTTTATCCCGGCAAGGGTATCAGCTGTTTCACCGGACTGGCTGATAGCCAGAACCACACCGTCAGGATCAAGCAGGGGATCACGATAGCGAAACTCTGAAGCGATCTCCACATCAACAGGGATTTTGGCCCACTTCTCCAGCAGATATTTACCCCACAATCCGGCATGATAGGATGTACCGCAGGCAACAATATGCAGTCGCTTCGGGGCTTCCATATCGTCCAGCTCCGGCAGATCGACTTTATTGTTTGCCAGATCAACACGCCCGGCAAGGCAATCAAAAATAACCTTGGGCTGTTCAAATATTTCCTTGATCATAAAATGCTTGTAGCCGCCTTTCTGAGCGGACTGAACATCCCAATTGATTGTGTTGATTTCTTTTTCAACCGGTTCAAGGGTGTCTGATTTGAAAACATCCCATGACGAGGCGGTAATCCTTAAAAGTTCACCATCTTCAATAAAAACAACTTCGCGGGTATATGGAAGGAAAGCCGGAATATCAGAAGCAATAAAGTTTTCACCTACCCCTATACCCATTACCAGAGGGCTGGAAACACGGGCGGCATACACTGTTCCGGGACTTTCAACATCTATGATTGCAATTGAGTAAGCTCCCTCAACCTGCTTTAAAGCCCATGAAATGGCCTCAAGCATATCAGGGTGCTCTTTGCGGCCTTCGGCAATAAGGTTGATAAGGACTTCTGAATCAGTCTCAGAACGGAATTTATATCCCTTCTTCAAAAGGTCTTCTTTAATCGACTGATAATTTTCAATAATTCCATTATGGATCATGGCAAGACGGCCTTCCTGATCCAGATGGGGATGAGCATTACGTTCAACAGGAATACCGTGGGTGGCCCATCTTGTGTGGCCGATTCCACTTGTGGAATTAATTAAATTTTTTTCAGAAAGTTTCTGCTCAAGGGCCGATAATTTACCTTCGGCTCTAACAAGTTCTATATCATGGTTGACAACAGTTGCCACACCTGCGGAATCATACCCGCGGTACTCAAGCCTTCTCAAACCTTCAACAATAAGAGGCACAGCCGGACGATGGCCGGCATAACCGATAATTCCACACATATTTAATATCTCCTGTTACAGCGCAGGCCTGACTTCGCCCGCTTTGTGGGAAATGAAATTTAACTTTTCTGTGATGCTTTTTTCCAAAAATCAGGCCACTGCTCCATCAAAGCGCGCAGAGCTTTTCCACGATGGGAACGGGAATTCTTTTTTTCACGACTCATTTCAGCCGCCACGCATCCCAGCTCAGGATCAAAGAACAGTGGATCATAGCCGAAGCCTTCCCGCCCTGACAGCTCAAAAGCGATACGGCCTTCCCATTCGCCACGGCTTTGGATACGGATATTATCAGGAGTGGCAGCAACCATCACACAGACAAACCGGGCTTTACGATCCTGTTCAGGAATACCTTCCAGTGCCTGCAAAAGCTTGGCATTATTTTTTTCAGGAGTAGCTCCCTCTCCGTCCGGTCCTTCCCCGCTGTAGCGAGCAGAGTAAACTCCGGGAGCACCGTCAAGATAATCAACCTCAAGCCCTGAATCATCGGCAACGGCGACAAGCCCGGTGGCATTGGCCACTGTCTGGGCTTTGATTATTGAATTTTCGAGGAAAGTTTCGCCCGGTTCAGGGATTTCACCTATTTCCGGGAATTCATCCAAACCTATTACTTTGAGACCAAAATCCTTAAGCAGGATATTGAATTCTGCAATTTTACCTTTATTTCTGGTGGCCAGTACTACTGATTCCACAAAAGCCCCCATATCATACAACAATTATGCTGCTTTCATATTCTCTGAAGTTACAAACTAACGCGAATTCAACTTTCATAACTAAAATTTCAAGCCGAAAATCACGCAACAAAAACATAATTAATTAGTATTCAAACTAATACAAGGTCGAATCTATTTGCGCAACCGAAGCCTCAAAGCATATAAAAATAAAGCCTGAGAAATGTTCGGTAATTCAAACATGTTCAAAAATTCATCAATCATTTAAAACTATAACGCAATTCAATTTTTAAAAACGCATCCATGAGTTACAATCTGAACCAGCTCCGAAGGGCATAAAAAAGGAGCGGACAGCATAAAAAGAATCAGTTATCCATGCCGGAACAGGCTCGACCTGTACAGTCCAATACCAATAATTCAGGATTAATATATGAAAAAAATAAAAGTTTTTACAATAAGTCTGGGATGCCCCAAAAACCGGGTCGATACCGAAAGAATGCTGGGCGCGCTCGGTTCAGATATGGTTCCGGCAGAACGAACTGAAGAAGCTGATCTTATTCTGATCAATACCTGTGGTTTCATCCGCCCCGCAGTGGAAGAATCCGTACAGGCGATTCTGGACGCTGCAGAAGAAATTTCAGGACTTCCCCAAAAACCGTTGCTCGCTGTAACCGGATGTATGGTCAGCAGATATGGAGAACTTAACGAAGACCTCCCTGAAGTTGATTTATGGCTTACAACCGACAGGGTTGATTTATGGCCTGAAATTATTTCAAAAGCCCTTGGCAGAGATTTTAACGCAGCAACATACCGCAGAATAAGCACCGGGCCATCCTATGCCTATTTAAAAATAAGTGAAGGCTGCTCGCACTCATGCAGCTTCTGTACTATTCCATCCATCAGAGGACCGCATATTTCCCGGCCCATTCCTGCTCTTGTCGAGGAAGCAAAAACAATTGTTGCCGGAGGAATACCGGAGCTGGTTCTTGTCGGACAGGACTCCACTGCCTACGGTTGCGATCTTGACGACGGCACAGCCATACGGCCCCTTATTGAGGAGCTGATGAAAATAGACCGTCTTGAATGGATGAGGTTAATGTATCTCTATCCAGCAGGACTGACAGACTCATTCCTCTCCTTTATGGCCGGGGCCGGACGCCCTCTACTCCCGTATTTTGATATTCCGCTTCAGCATGCACACCCTGAGATACTCTCATCAATGGGACGTCCCTTTGCCCATAATCCCCGCAAGGTCATAGAACGTGTCAGAAAGCATATTCCTGAGGCCGTCCTGCGCACAACCATAATTGTCGGTTACCCCGGAGAAACAGAAGAGCATTTTAAAACCCTGATGGATTTTGTAGAAGAAACCCGCTTTCACCATCTCGGTGTTTTTGCATATCAGGCTGAAGAAGGCACACCGGCGGCAGAACTTGAGCAGCTTCCTGATGAAATAAAAGAAGAAAGACGCGAGGCCGTAATGGCGCTCCAGAGTGATATAAGCCATGAGCTTATGGAAGAAAATATAGGCAGAAAAGTTCAGGTTCTGGTGGAAAAACCACACGATGAATGGGACGGGCTGTTTACCGGCAGAGTATGGTTTCAGGCTCCTGAAGTTGATGGAATCACCTACGTCAGCTCACCTGAGGACGGCCCCGAACTTTCACCGGGAATGATTGTGGAAGCCGAAGTTGACGACTGTACCGACTACGACCTTATCACTTTGGTATAACAGAATATTATTAAAACCATTAAAGAAGCCTGCGGCCATAAAGACCGCAGGCTTTTTACTTTCAGCATAAATTTTTACAGATCTATTATTTTTAAATTATGATCGTGTATTCCAGACATTTCCTGATATTTAGAAAGGACTTTGCCGCCATTTTCCAAAGAAGAAACCAGCTTACTGACAAAATCAGAACGATAGCAATACCTGTCTTTTATATTGAGTTCTATACCATGTGTTCCAGTTAGCTGCATTCTGTATTCAAGGTTGGAGTCAGGTCTGATACCCTTGTGCCCATTCGGATCAGCAATCATTACCGTAAGCACCGCTTTCGCTATTACGTTTCGTTTTTTTTGCAGACAATAATTAAGGCTACGCTTCTCGGAATCCGTCAGACCTAAAGTTTCCCCAGTAAGACCTTTTTGGAAAGAAAATTTAGCACTTAAAGCTACCGCAGGCTCATAATTACTGTAAGCTTTAAAAATAAGCGTTCCTAAAACTGCAAAACAGGTTATCCCTATCATAAAAAAGATAATCTTTTTGAAAGCTGAATCAGACAAATTAAACTCCAATAAAAATCAATAATAAATATATTTCATTCAAAATAAGTCTGATTTACAAAAAACAAAATTATAAATTCTGATTCCCACTTAATTATCAATTTTGCAACGTACAATTTTAGCATCAGCTTTTTCAGTTTTTTCGTAACCTGATGATGCCGCCTGAGCTTTGTAAATACTTTCATATTCACCAAAACGGACACAGTACCAGGGCTTCCCACCTCTTTTTACAGAAGTTACAACGTAAGCTGGATATCCTTTTTTTTCTAATCTCTTACGCATGCTTACAGCGGAAGACATAATTCTGTTCGAACTAACCTGAACTGAATATTTTATCGGCTCAAGGCCGGATTTAATAATCGGCTTTACAGTAGAATTGCCCCCGGCATAAGCTTTACCGCGGACATCGAAAAACTGCCACGCAAGCGGACCGTCCACCGGATGTGAATAAAACATAAACCGTCCGGGAGTATCTGTTGAAAAATTGAATAAATCTTCACGACCGACAGTATTTTCAGCCACGGTACGACCGGTATTCCTGTCCACCACCCGGACCAGCACAGAAGAATAGATTGAATTGTCAGGCATGGCGAAAGTTATTGTCGAATTTGCAGGATATGTTGCGATATCATTGGCTGACATACATCTGCTTACCGACTTAAGTCCTCTGTATACAGGAGACTCTGTCCTTACAGCCATAGGCATGCTCATGGTAGGATCACCGAGGAAAACAAAATCAGCCAGAATGTCGCTTTTTAAATGCTCCTGCTTTTCTTCGTAACCAGCATATTGCGATCTGGCTTCTGTCAGGGCATCAGATATACGCAGTTTTCCACTGAAATAAGCCCGGTGAAATTCAAGCATAAAAAGACTGCGCCCGCTCAAATCGACCCTCAGAAGAGTTCCCTTATCAAGCTCAGCCTTGATGTTTTCATTATCCCCCGATTCGTTAACAGGGTTGCCGCCGACCATCACCCCGAGAGCCGCTCCCGGAGAAAGTAGCATCGCTTCAGGAGTGGAGAGCTGGTCTTTGTCGCCTTTATTCAGGTTTAAATGACAGTATGGATCAAGCACTATAGGGAGACCGGGCTTGTACTCCAGAGACATAATATCGGTGCTGTTAACAAAGCTGTTGCCGAATTTTAAAGTCCCGTCACTTCCGGGAACCATAAGCCACTGAATTGCGGCATCATCCCATGAAAGGCTTTTTAAAAAACGTTCCTCGTTGCAGCCGCCGACTCCGCCCAGATATCTGATGGCTTCGGGGCCGGCCATACCTTCTTCCTGAAGGCGGAAGAAAATAAGCTCACTGTCATGCAGCCCCTGACCGGAAAGACCTTCGCCACCCATGAAAACAACAGGCCATGCCGGACGGTAGTCACGGTCACCGTACCAGCTGTCAAATTTTTCAGCGACAGCAAACGCCTGTTCAGGATTTTTTGCCGGAATACGCCCTACAGAGATGGCACTCTCAGGTGACCCGCCGAAATAACCATACCCGGCATCAGCAATGTAAGAGGTTGAATTATCAGCGGCGTTATACTTCACTGCCGGAATGAGCTTGAAATCTCCAAGCAGCAGTACAGTTAAAACTCCGTATTTTTTATCAAGCTCTTTTATTTTCAACCTGATATCGTCAGCTATTTTCTCAAGCTCGGACTGCGTGGAATTGCCGGCATGAACAGAGAGCAGCAGTGAATCAACCCCTTCATACTGGCGGTGCAGATAAGAAAAATATCTGGCTGCCTGCTTAAACTCCGGTCTGAAAACAATCACACTTTTTTTCTTTTCCCTGAATGGAGCTGAGGAAACTTTAACCGCACTTTCTACAGGCTTAATGTCTTCCTGACTTTGCAGGTTGAGTTTGCATCCACCAAAAGAAATGACAGCGCACAGGCAGAAAAAGGAACAGAGCAGAGCAGACAGTCTTTTCATTAAAACGGACTCCCTGCGGACAATTTTTCAGCAACTGTCTGCCAGACTTTGGCAGGAGTTATAAGACGCATACAGTTATGGTGTTTTTCCGGGCAGACTTTACCACCGTGAAGACCGCAGGGGCGACATGCCAGACGCTCTTCAAGCACTGTTGAATTATTCCCGCGCGGATAAAATCCCAGTTTTTCAACCGTAGGACCGAAAATCGCTACAAGAGGAACATTTTGAACCCATGCAATATGCATCGGTCCAGAATCGTTGCTCACATAACAATCAAGCATACGGATATAAGCGGCAAGATCAGGAAGATTCAAAGTTCCGGCAAGATTCAGGACTTTATCTCCACTATGCGCCCCGGAAATAATTCTGGATACAATCTCCTCTTCACCCGGACCACCGAAAGCGATCACCTGCACCCCTTCCGCCGAGGCCAGATCAATCAGCTTAGAAAAATATTCAGCCGGCCACCGTTTTGTTTCCCAGACTGATCCCGGATGAATACCAAGCACGGGGACCTGTTCCAGTGAGGAATAAAAATCTGAAGCTTTTTGCAGACTTTCCTCAGGAAGATCAAGCTCCGGTTCAGGTGCGGGCAGCCCTATTCCCAGTGGAACTCCCAGAGCCATGAGCCTTTCAATTTCAGCCCGTTCATTAAACCTGCGCTGAACCGTATGGGTATAAGCGAAACGGTTGTACCACGGAGCATCATAGCCTATCCTGACAGGTACTCCAGTTGATCTGGCTACGAGAGCGGAGCGCATACTGGTATGCGCTGAAATAAATAGATCAAACCCCTTCCGGCCAAGCGACCTTCCATACTCTATGGCCGATTTCAGGCTCTTCTGATCTCCACGCTTTGCAAAGCCGTAAACTCCGGCTAAATTTTTCTGGGCCGCAAACAGGCTTTCAACTCCGGCCCGCACAAAAAAATGAATTTCAGCTCCGGGGAACCTCTCTTCCAAAGCGTTGATAAGCGGCAGAGTTAACACAGCATCACCGAGGAAAGCTGTTTGCCACAAAGATATCTTCTTGAATTCAATGCTCATTTATATATAAAATCCTTTTAGCAAAACAAAATTACCATGCGAAAGGCTTATACCTGAATGTTTCAAAATCACAAAATCATTTCAGCCTTGCGGCGCCGGGCAGCAGGCATATTTAACCTACGGATTGAATGTAAGATTCTTTCCGAAGAAGAAACTGATACTTAAGACCAAAGCTATTCCGAGCAGAATATAGACATCTATTTTTGGATTTAAAATTCCTTTTCTGGCGCCCATTTTTTTTTCAAAGGCAAAATATCTCACAGCTGAGGTTATGATAAGAGCCATGCCACTTACCAGAGTAAAAACACTCAGGTAGGCTATGTCTGCAAAAATTTTAGGATTTGCTTCAGGCATAAGATGTTTTAAATAAAGTGCGGCTTTTTCTAAAACAAATCCAAGTGTTATTATGCCGATAGAAGCTCTGGCCCAGGAGAGAAAAGTACGTTCATTGGCCAATAAAGTTCTAAGCGAAGCCTGTTCGGTACGAATCTCGGCAAGCCTGTTTCTCTCTCTGGCCAGCTCCGTAGTGTTCATTTCCTGTAATCTGCGCTTTTCCGGAGTTTCATTTTCCATAACAATACTCTAAGGTTCTATATTTACTGTTCTTGAAATATGGCGACTATGACTATAATCTGTCTTCCCTGTTCAGCTCTATTCCAGAGTGAAACAGGCAATATCCGTTCGCAAACTTATTTTACAACGGCTGAGTGCCGTCAAGAGGAATGATTATGAAATATATTATTTTTGAAGACTTTTCAGGGGACCCTCTGCCGATAATTTTTCCTAATAGAATAAACTATTTAGAGTTTAGAGAGCAGATGCCCTACACAAAAGTGATTTCGGCCGGATATGTTCAGGTCCGTGAAAACGGTTTCGCCTGCCACGGTGAATCCAAAGAACTCAGGGTTGCTTCACGTCCTGAGGACGGTGAAATTATAAAAAATAAACTCGATGCTCCGGAAGAATAATCACAATCTACTCAGCAAGCATACAAAAAAAAGCCCCGAAGAAATTCTCCGGGGCTTTCTACCATTCAGGCCACAACAGCCTTAGTCATACTTTACAGCACTGACCTTCATGAGCTTGTCCCAAGTGTGGACAGCTTCAATCAAACGGACAGTTCCTGTTTTACCGCGCATTACAAGCGAGGTGGTTTCTGCGCCGTATCCAAGATAGCGCACACCCCGCAGGAAGGTTCCACCTGAAATTCCGGTGGCTGAGAAGAAAATATCATCGCTTTTAACCAGATCGTTGACAGTCATAATGTCACGAAGGTCATAGCCTCTGTCAAGCATAGCCTGCTTTTCAGTTTCAGACTGCGGATCAAATTTGGCAAACATCTCTCCGCCCATGATCCTGATGGCACAGGCAGCCAGAACACCTTCAGGGGTTCCGCCTGTTCCAACCATGACATCAACAGGGCAACGAGGATCTACTACCATAAGAGCACCGGCCACGTCACCATCTGTATGCAGCTGAATTCTGGCGCCAGCATCTCTGATTTCCTGAATCAGAGCATGATGGCGGGGCTTTTCAAGGACAAAAACAACGAGGTCGTCAACATCCTTGTTCAGGGCTTTAGCTATCTTTTTGAGGTTTTCCTTAACCGGTGCATTGATATCGACCATATTTCTGGCCGCAGTCGGTACCACGAGTTTATTCATAT
The DNA here is from genome assembly GCF_000429985.1 of Maridesulfovibrio bastinii DSM 16055. Lineage (NCBI taxonomy): Bacteria > Pseudomonadati > Thermodesulfobacteriota > Desulfovibrionia > Desulfovibrionales > Desulfovibrionaceae > Maridesulfovibrio > Maridesulfovibrio bastinii. The sequence goes on along the minus strand of NZ_AUCX01000020.1, from coordinate 3,320 downwards.
AAAAACTCGGGCCGGGATCAAGCATGGCTCCGGTTGGAGCAACTCCAACTACAGAAATAGCGTTAGGGCGTCCGTATGCCAGAAGATTGGTGCCTTCAACGGGATCTACGGCAACGTCCATACCCGGACCTTCACCTACACCCAGCTTTTCTCCATTATAAAGCATGGGAGCATGGTCCTTTTCACCTTCTCCAATGATAACGGTTCCATTGATTTCAAGGCTGTTGAAGCTAAGGCGCATGGCGTCAACCGCTGCCTGATCGCCTGAGTTCTTATCACCCCTTCCCAGCCAGCGGGCTGATGCCAGCGCAGCGGCTTCGGTTACACGAACCAGGTCAAGGGCAAGGTTTCTCTGAGGAGCTTCCATCTTCTTTTATCTCCAGTGGATGATTGAAATTCAGTTAAACAATGTAATGTGCCTTTACATAAAATTTATTTTCAGTCCAGCCTTGCATTACGAAATGAATTATGTTGTTTCCACATGTGAAAAAGCCGTTTTTTTCAAGGCCCAGCGCCTACTTTCCGAGGTAACGGTTGATTTTTCATAATCCTAAGCTTATTAGATTAATATCTAAACTTTCTTTAGAAACTTTTACTTGATAAATTTCTTCAAAATGAATTTAAAAAATACGGATCACCATGAACCGCATATATCCACGTCTCAATACCGCGGCCCTGCTAAGCACATATATCTTAAACATCATTATGGTCTCCTTTGTCGCCTGTCTGCTGGTCTCAACGACTCCGGCAAAGGCAGCAGGAGCAACCATAAGTGAAGACTTCACAGTAGCATGGAAGCAGTTTCATGCCCTTGCCAAAGACAGCAGAAGGGCTAAATACCGTGCTAACTGGGTTAAAATAGGCAAAAAATTCATACGCACTTTCAAGCGCTCTCCAAGAGGGAGTTATGCCCCTAAAAGCCTGTACTACGCCGGAAGGACTTATGAAGAGCTCGGAACCCACAGCGGACTGAAAAAAGATTTCAGGACAGCTGTCGACTATTACGGCCGAATGATTTCAAACTTTCCCCGGCACAGCTGGACTGATGACTGCCTGTTTCTAAGAGCAGAACTGCAACGGACCAGACTTGGAAATAATGATCTTGCATACTCCGATTATCTGACCATTGTCCATAAATACCCCAAAGGGGACATGTATAAAAAAGCCAGAAACAGGCTTGATTCAATGGACAGAAAGGACATTCCCAAACCTTCGGCCAAAGCGAATCGTCCATCCGGCACAGTTGTTTCTTCAAAATCTCCCAAGAACCAGAGAAAAAGCGGAACAACAACCAGACTTCAGGCTGTCCGCTACACCAGCAGTGAAAGCTATACCCGTGTTGTGCTGGATATGGATGAGCAGACGCCTTACCGCTATCAGCTGCTTAACCCCAATCAGAACGCCAACCGTCCCCACCGCTTATATATTGACCTTGAAGATACCAGACTCGGACCTGATGTTCATAAAAAGATTGTCATTGCTGATGGAATTCTGAGAGGAATACGCTCAGCTCAAAAAGACCCTAGAACCACCCGGGTTGTTCTGGATTTCAATTCCATGCAGGAATATAAAATTTTCCCGCTGGAAAATCCTTTCAGACTGGTTGTAGACGTTCAGGCTAACGAAGAATCAAAAAGCGACATCCCCATTGAGGAAGATGCTGTCTATAATAAAAAAGCCCACAGCAAACCTAAAAAATACACACCGCCCAAGGGCAGTAAAAAGATGGCCGGTGAACTTCTGGAGCAGCTCGGCCTGACTTTCAGAACCATCATGATCGATGCCGGTCACGGTGGCAAAGATCCCGGTGCGCACGGACACGGACTCCGTGAAAAAGATGTTAACCTTCACTTTGCAAAAATGCTGGCCGGGAAGCTCAAAAAAGCGGGATTCAGAGTTCTTTACACCCGTGATACGGATGTATTCATTCCGCTGGAAGAACGTACCGCCATGGCCAACGTAAAAAAAGCGGACATGTTTATTTCCGTACACTGCAACGCCCATAGAAACAGCAAAATACACGGTCTGGAGACATACACTCTGAACCTTGCAAGCAACCGCAACGCTGTACGTGTTGCAGCCAGAGAAAATGCTGTTTCCATGAAACGCATAAGCGATCTTCAGGTTATCCTGACGGACCTCATGCTCAATTCAAAAATGAAAGAAAGCCGCGATCTGGCTACTGATATTCACAAAAGCGCGCTTGGCAAACTCCGCCGCAGGTGGAATGTGAGAGACCAAGGAGTGCGTGAAGCTCCTTTCTATGTGCTTATGGGAGCAAAAATGCCTTCAATACTTATCGAGCTTGGATATCTGACCAATAAAACTGAAGCTTCAAGACTCAAATCAGACCGTTATCTTTCTTCTATTGCCGACGGTATTGTTAAAGGGGTTCTGCAATACAAAAAAGAAATCGAACGTTACGCCAACCTGTAGCGCAACGAAAACTCAAGTCGGCATAGTTCTCAACGGGAATTATGCCGCAGCTTTAATGGATACCAAGGAAAACAAGATGATTGAGTTAGATATTCCCGGATTCAAAAAGCTTGAGATTGAACACCTTGTTCTTGATTATAACGGAACTCTGGCACTTGATGGCAAATTACTCTCCGGTGTCAGAGAACTACTGATGGAAATATCGACTCAACTTAAAATCCATGTTGTGACAGCAGATACCCTAGGTCATTGTGCCGAGGAGCTTAAAAATCTTCCTGTTACAATTCATATACTGTCAGCAGCCCCGGAAGACGAGGCCAAGCTTGATTACCTAGCCCGACTGGGAAAAGAGAGCTGCGCCTGTATCGGCAACGGCCGTAATGATAAACTTATGCTGCGTGAGGCGGCTCTGGGTATAATCATTTACGGTCCGGAATGTTTCTCAACAGAATCTTCGGCGGCATCTGATATAGGATCAACAGATATCCTATCTGCTCTGGGGATATTCACCCACCCCAAAAGAATGCTGGCAACGCTTAGAAATTGAAACAAAAAATCCCGCTTTAAATAAAGCGGGATTTCAGATTGATGACAAAGTCCTCGCCTTTTGGCGGGGACTTTTTTATATTATTTGCATGTTAAAAAAATCTGATCAAAAGCAAGTCACTGTTGAGCTAGTAACAATTGAAGAGCTGGTTCCTGAAAACCATTTACTTCGAAAAATAAATAAGTTTATCGACTTTTCATTTATTCGAGAGAAGACCAAGCATCTTTACTGTGAGAACAATGGTCGTCCAGCAATTGATCCAGTTGTTCTTTTTAAGATGTTATTTATTGGGTATATATTTGGAATTCGCAGTGAGAGGCGTCTTGTCAAAGAAATA
>NZ_AUCX01000019.1 GCF_000429985.1 Maridesulfovibrio bastinii DSM 16055 | reverse complement strand
GCAACATTCTGCCTCAACTATCTCAACGCCTTTCCACTCACAGAGCTTTCGTAAAATTTCACCTATTGCTCTTTTAGTTTCATAGTAGAAAACTTGGCGACGATATTTTGGAGCAAAGACTATATGATATTTACAGTTCCATTTTGTATGGGCTAAACTTTCAGTGTCTCGCAAAGGGACCTCCTTTTGATTTGTTACTACCGCAGCTGCTAGACCGCGGAACTCATTTAACAAATCAAAAGGAGTTTTGCTGATTTATTCATAGCTGTAAGCTTTACGGAACCCCCCGCATAGCGGGGGGTTTTCTACATACAAAAAAAGCCCCCCGTCTGGAATATTCCTGACGGGGGCTTTTATGGTTTCTATATTGAATGCTATTCTTCTATGGCTTTGGGCTCTTCACCTATAATATGAACATCCTGCTGAGGGTAGGGGATTGAGATTCCTTCTTTATCAAAAGCTACTTTGATAGTTTCAAGCATATCCCATCTAACGCTCCAGCAGTCTTCGGTGCTTGTCCATGGGCGTACATAAAGGTTTACGCTGGAATCACCAAGTTCACCGACAACAATTTTAGGTTTAGGATCTTTAAGGATTCTTGGATCGCTTTCAATAAGCTTCCATAAAATTTCTTTAGCCCGTTTAATATCGTCCTCATAGCTGATTCCGATAACCATATCTACACGGCGGGTAGCATAAGCTGTTGTATTAATGATTGTAGCATTAAGAATTGAAGAGTTGGGTACAACCACTTTCTGATTGTCTGTTGTTGAAAGCTCTGTATAAAAAGCGGTCAGCCCCTGTACCGTTCCTGATTTGCCGGCAATAGTGACAAAATCGCCTTTTTTGAAAAGTCGCAGCAGAATAAGCACTACACCTGCCGCAAAGTTGGACAGTGTGTCTTTTAATGCCAGACCAACAGCCAAGCCTGCAGCACCTAAAACAGCGAGGAACGAGGTGATGTTGATTCCAGCCTGTCCCAGAGCTGCTACGATGAAAGCTGCCAGAACAGTATAGTAAACTATATTCTGCATAAAAGAGTTGAGTATGTCGTCAACTTTGGCTTTCCGCAGGATTCTGGACATTATTTTTGAAGACTGGCGGGCTACAAGGATTCCGAATAAAAGGACTACGATTGCTACGATAAGGCGTAATCCGTAAATACTGGCAAAAGAGATAGCTTTCTCTACCAGAGAGTTAAGGGAATCAGGACTGAGCATATCCAGACTTAAGTTGTCTACTATAGGCTGAGTTGCATTCATTATAAATAACTACCCCGTAAGCTTATAAGTTAATTCTATAAAAGTTTAATACAGACCCCATATCTAAGTGGCTAGTGCTTAATTTTTTATACTATAAAAGGCAAATTATTAAAAGGATGTTTTAGTTATAGATTTAAGTTGGCATGAAAATATTCTTTATTCCTTTTTTACTTGACAATTAACCTCTCAGAACATAGTTAAACCACCTGCGCACGGATAGTGTGTTTTTCAGGGAGGCCGGACGGCGGGTGCGTCGTGAACCCCGTCAGGCCTGAAAAGGAGCAGCGGTAACGGTATATCCCGGGTGTCTGGTCTCCCTGAAAGAAGGGCGTATTCATAAAATTATGAATACGCCCTTTTTTTATATAATTTACTGTTTTTCTTATTGTTGCAGGAAAATGGTACAAACTGTATGCTTTGCCTGAATATGTCCGATTATATCTGAAAGTAGTTTTAATGCTAAAATTGATATTTACTCTGGAGGGCTTCTACAGATTAATTCGTATATATTTATGGCTGTTATGGCAGCAATGAATTAATGAAAACATTAAAAATTGATGTTGTTTATAAGCTGCCAGCAGCTGCGGGTTAGGCTGGTTATCTGTCGTATTAAACAAATTATACGGTATAGTTGCAGGTATAAATTTGAAAAAAATAGTTATAGTTGTTCAGATTATTATAATCGTTGCGGTTTCATCTTTTCTTGGATTTGCAATGAATAAATTGCGTCTTGAGCCTTTCCCTATGGCATATTCGCATGAAGTGCAGGACGAATCTGTAGGGCTTGTTGATATAACCAGTCAGGACTTATCAGAAATTGCGGATAAGAACGGGACTGTGTTTGTGGATGCCCGTGATTCAATGGAATTCAGTATGGGGCATATACCCGGAGCAATCAATATACCTTCCACCGCTGAGGGAGATATTTTACAGGACGCGGTTGCAAAACTTAATGCTAATGCCACTGTGGTTGTTTATTGTGACGGCCTGACCTGCGGTAAAAGTAGAATTGCCGGAGAAAAGCTTCTAGACCTTGGATTCAAGGATGTCCGGGTATATCCGGATGGCCTTGATGGCTGGTTGAACCTTGGAAAAGATCTGGAGGCACAATAATGACTTCATTTTTTAGAATAGTCAGAATCCTTTTAGGTTTAATTTTTATTGTTGCCAGTGTGGATAAAATATTTGACCCGATGGGATTTGCGGGCATCGTTTATAATTATCAGATTCTTCCTGATTCATTTATATCTCCAGTGGTTATAGTTCTTCCGTGGCTGGAATTCGTCTGCGGAGCTTTGCTGATTACCGGAGTTATGACCAGAGCTTCCTCATTTATTGTTTCACTGATGCTTTTTATTTTTATAGCAGCTCTGGCTTATAATAGTTCCAGAGGTCTGGATATTGCCTGTGGCTGTTTTTCTACTGATGCCGAAGCTACTGAAAGTATCACAACACTACTTGTCCGTGATGCGGTATTTCTGGTTATGTCGTTGATAACTTTTATATCTTCTTCCAGAATTAAAAACTGAAGTTACACATCATAAAATCTGCATAAGCCCTTCATTCACTGAAATGTGTTTGAAGGGCTTTTTCAATTTATACATTATTCCGCCTGTTGATTTTTTTTACACACTGCAAACATCCCCGACATGGTAAATCCACTGTTAAAATTGATTCCTATTTTTAAAAATATAAAATTTAATTAAATTAGAATGTTGAAATAAAAATCAAAACGAATGTTCTGGTACATTAATTGCCATTCCTTAGATGACGCCACCTGATGTGCGTAAAAGGTTTACAGGCGTCATACTTAAGGGGGATCTAAATGTTCGGCAATTTAAAAATCAGTTTAAAACTTTTAATCGGATTCGGTCTGGTTTTTATTTTTACAGCCACAGTAGCGGTTTTTGGAATTATCGCTGTAAACTCAATAGAAACTAATTTGAAAATTCAAAGCGCTGCTTCACTTATGTCTAATGATATTCTGCAGGCTCGGAGGCATGAAAAAAATTATCTTATCAGAGGCGATGGCGAATATATCAGCAAAGTTGAAAAATTAAGTAATGATGTAGTTAAATTGGCTGAGCAGTTTTCAACTCTTGAAAGCGGCGACCGTCTTGGCGAAATTTTTTCAGGAGCAGCCGTTGCCGCGCGGTCTTATTATGACAGTTTTCGCGAAATGGTTAATCTGTTCGAACTTTCCAGAAAACATGAAAAAATTCTGGATAAGAAAGTATCGGAATTAATCAGGCTTGGATTCGCTACTCCTCAGGATTTTCATGCTGTGGGCAAGAATATTTATAATCAGATCACAGGACTTGATTATAGAAATATCCATCTTGAAGCCAGAACGGTTGAGTCTTCTTTAAATAAACTGGATTCAACGATAGCGGATTTAAAAAATAAATTTCCAGATTCTGCGGAAATAACAGCATTTCTGGATAAAGCCTCAGCTGTTGAAGCTGATTTCAAAGAGCTGGTAAAGAAAAGGCGAGAAATGGGTAAAGCTGATTCCAGAATGGTTCACCATGCCCGTGAAGTTCATGCTCTGTGTGAGCAGATTGTTGAGTTACAGCAGCAGCATAGTGAAGCAGCTATTCATTATGCCGTGATGATGATTCTTATGTGCAGTGTGCTTGCAGTTATAGCAGGAATTATTTTTGCGGTGATCATTACTCGCAGCATTACAGGCCCGGTTCGTCTGGGGCTGGATTTTGCCAGAAACCTTGCTGAAGGGAATATAAATGCCCAAATCACTTTAAAGCGTCGGGATGAACTTGGGCTTCTGGCAAAGGCTCTTAGTGACATGGCTTCAAAATTCAAACAGGCCATAATGGATGTTCAGGAAGGTGCTGATAATGTTTCCAGCGGTAGCAGGGAGCTCAGTTCGGCATCCGAAAGTCTTGCTAATTCCGCAGCGGAGCAATCTTCTGCTGTAGAAGAGATTATGGCCAGCGTTGAACAGTTCTCTGACAGTGTCATCCATAACAGCAAAAATGCTTCTGAGGTAGATAGCGTTGCCGGTAGTGCGCTAAGTGATGCTGAAATAGGAGCGAAGGCCGTCAAAGATACTGTTGAAGCGATGAAAAATATTACTGAAAAAGTTTTGATAATTGATGAAATAGCCCGCCAGACGAATTTGCTGGCTCTAAATGCAGCCATAGAGGCGGCCAGAGCCGGAGAAAGCGGTAGAGGGTTTGCAGTGGTTGCTTCCGAAGTCCGTAAACTTGCGGAGCGCAGTGGGGCAGCCGCATCAGAGATAACTGAACTTTCCGGTAAAAGTATGAAAATAGCCAACGAGGCCGGTGATAAGTTTGACAGCATCCTGCCACAGATACGCAAAACTTCGGAGCTTGTTCAGGAGATTTCGGCCGCATCGCGGGAACAGAGTTCCGGCTCTGAACAGATAAGTACAGCTGTTAAGCAACTTGAGCAGACAATTCAGCAAAGTGCGGCGGCATCACAGGAAATGGCGGCAACATCACAGGAATTACAAGCCCATGCCGTACGCCTTAAAGATTCTGTGGGATATTTTAATCTCAAATCTGAATCCTACCGCGCCGATGATTTTTCCAACCCAAATAGTAATCAAACACCTAAGAATAAATTTTCGGCAGATGGTTCGGGGCTGAATGATACTGATGAAATACGCCGGAATTATTATGCGGCAATTCCATCTGGTCAGGATTATGAACATTGTGAATTTGAAAGATTCTAGGGGGAAATCATGCAGGTTAAAGATCACATGCGTTTTAATATAATAACTGTGGATAAGGACCTGAAAATTATTGATCTAATCAAAATTTACCGCACTGTAAGTTTAAAATCTCGTCTTAGTTATGTTGTTGATAAAAAATACAAGTTGTACGGAGTTATTTCCATGTATGACATCGTCAATCTGCTTTGTACCAATGAGTTGCAGATAAAATGGCTTGAGGAAGCAGATGATGAGCATCGTTCAGAGATATTTGAAAGTATTTACCGTCACCGCCTTGATATAAATGTGTGTGAGATAATGCAGACTTCATTTCTTTCAGTAAAACCAGATGAAGAGCTCATGTCCGCATGCAGGGTTATACAGGATAATAAAGTTACTGCTGTTCCTGTTATAGATGAGAAGGGAGTCCTTCTTGGTGAAATTTCCCGCAGAACAATGCTTGAATATCTTACTGATCTGGTTCTTGAACCCCAACAGGATGTGATGCAGCAGTTTTTTCCATGTATATGAAAATATTATTTCAAGGTAGACCTTAAGGTATAAAAACTGTTATTGAGAGCATGTTGTTTTAATTATTCCACTGTCGCCTTGATGTGATTTTTATACGTTAAATTTAAACACTAAGCATCTTGTGTTTTGGAGGTTGGTTTGAAATTCAGGTTATTTTCATTGCTGATAATGCTTTTTATGTTTTCAGCACAGTCCGTTTCAGCTCAGATGAGGGTTGTTTTTTTTCCAACAGGTGCCGAAGTAACATCGAGTTCTATTTTTACAGTATCAAAAGATTCAGGTGAAAGTATTTTAAACCTGAAGCTCCCCGGTCACGCCCGTCCTGAAACATTGACGGTTTCCAGTTCTGTTCCTGGAATATCGGTAACGGATATTATCTGGACCCGTGACAATATCAGTGAAACGCCTGCTGTAGCAGCTGTCAGAAAAGATCTGGATAAGGCTGTTGTGGATAGAGATTCCATTGCCGCTAAAATTAAAGCGGTCGATGGAGGTATAGCATACTGGAGTCAGGGTAATGCCGGAGATGCTTCCAGACCGGTGCTTTCAGAAAAACTATCCGATATGGTTGTTGCCAATTTATCCGAGTATTATTCTCAGAAATCCAAGCTTACCAGAAGTCTGGCTGTGCAACAGAAAAAAGTTGAAGAGTTACAGGCGAAGCTTAGAGAAGTTTCCGGTAAAAATTTAGGAGTCTGGAAAGTAAAAGTTTCTGTTTCCGGACTAACTGCACCTAAAGCTGAGTTTACTTTGAAGTATATGGTTGATGGTTGTGGCTGGAGTCCTGTTTACAGTCTGGATGCCAATCCTGATTCTAAACAGGTTAACTTTCGTTTTGATGCTAAAGTCAGACAGGCAGCCGGTTTTGATTTGAAGAATACCGAGGTGGAATTGGCAACTGTCAGACCGGGATCACGAATTTCTCCGCCATACCTGCCAAACTGGAATATCAGGCCGGACCGGGTGATGGATAATGCTCCGGTTGTAGGGCGCGGGGTAATGATGGTGCAGGAAGCTGCGGTAAAACGTTCAAAAAATACCTACTCAGCACCAAGCGTTCAGCATAAGGCCACCTATTCATTATGGAAACTTGGCAAGCGCAATATCCCCGCAGGGGAGAGCAGGCTTTTCAATATGAGTAAGGAAGTCTGGAATGCTGATTTTTCATATCTGACAAGGCCTTCGCTTGGTTCGGAGGTTTTTGTATCAGCATCGGTTACACATGCTGAAGCTAAGGATCTTCCCAGAGGTACGGCTTTTATTTACATGGAAGGAACAATGCTGGGCAGCATACAGCTTGATCTGACAGGAAAAACAGTTGAAATGTTTTTTGGTTCCGACCCGTTACTCAAAGCTGAGTTTAAAACAATTCAAAAAGCTTCCGGTGAAAAAGGTCTGTTTGGATCAGACCAGACATATAGCTGGAAATATGCTATGACAATAACCAACAGTAGGAATTCAGCCCGAAAAATAAAAGTTGAAGAGCCATTCCCGGTTGTTGGTGATAAGAGAATTGAGATTGAAACAGAATCTAAACCTAAGGCTGAAACCGAAAATAGAAAATTTGTCTGGGAAATTGAAATTCCGGCATCTTCTAAAAGTTCAATAGAATATGGAGTTGAACTTAAAGCTCCTGAGGATATGAAACTTGATCTTGGTATCGGCAGGTAACTTATAGATAATCAGCTGGTTCCTGTTATCTCCCCCCCCTTGATATTCAGGAACACAGAAAGGTTATAAAAAAAGCCGGATCAGAATTTTTAACTTCTGATCCGGCTTTAATTCATTGTTTTAATTTTAAAATGTACATTTTAAGCTGGCTGCGAACATGTGGGACTGGTTGTTTGTTGAGGTCGTATCAAGAACCCCTGAACCCGCGCGAGCTTCAATTTTTCTATCTTTCATCCACAGATAACTGTAAGAAAGGTCCAGAACTGTTTCTCCGAAGTGAAGACCGACACCGGTTGAAATGATCTGACGGTCATTTGTGGGCATCATGTAATCTTCATAGCCGTCACGGATAGGGCTTTGGTCATAAACATATCCAACTCGTAAATCCAGATCCTCAACAGGGGAATATTCTACACCCAGCTGAAATCTCCAGACATCACTCCATTTCTTTGCTACGTCAGCTTCTTTTCTGCCGATAGCTGTAGCACTCTCGAAACGGTATGACAGATTTTTAAATGAACTCCACTGTGAGAATATGGCGTCACCTTCAATACTGAAATTCTCGAATGGTTTGTAGGCCACACCAATAGAATATGTGTTCGGTGTGGACATCGCCATAGTGACGTTTGTGTCATTGAAGTAGAGTGGGGAGCTTATGCCTGCTGGAGAATCATAAGTGACATCACCCTTGGCATGATGATTCATCTGGCTGCGATATACAAAGCCAATGGCCCACTGATCATTGGGGGTTACCCTTAAAGCTGCGTTGAATCCGGGAGTAATTCCGTCAACACGGATACGCTGGTCTATGTCTGTAGCTCCTGAAGAATCAGGGTTGTTAACTCCGGTAGGGTCTCTTTTGCAGCGCAGGTCAGCTTTTACATACATCAGTTCCATGCCTATTGCGGCTGAAAAATATTTATTGAACTTGTATGCAAGGTTCGGGTTGACAGAATATGTTTCAATAGAAGTGTCATAAGATGAGTATCTTCCACGCCAAGTTTCAGAGTATTTGGTTCCGAGACCGTATTTGGAGTAAAGTCCAAGTCCGAACCATGCATTATCATTAATTTGATGTGTTAAATAGGCGTGTGGAGCCAGATAATACTGTTCTTTAAGACTCTCGTTTTTTTCATCTCCACCATAATTTGTAATCAGACTGTTGGTTAGAGTCAGCGTGGTGAAACCAGCTAATGTCTGCGTTCCATTAAGCTGTGTAATACCGGCAGGGTTATAGGCTACGGCAGAGGGATCATCGGCCCTGGCAACAAGGGTTCCGCCAAGTGCATTACCTCTCGCGCTCCATTCATACAATGCAAACCCGGAGGCGTATACTTTACCAGAACAGACCGTAACCATAGCGAAACAGAAAGTCAGCAAGGCGCAATACAACAGTTTCGCTTTAAAAAAATTCTTCATGACCACTCCTTAATAAAAATAATCGGCACATATGGCACCGTGCCGTAAACCTGAGCATCTTCCTCCTGTGCTCAAGTCCCTGAGTCAGATAGTCATATTGTATAAAAATGTAAAGATATTATTTAGTAGTGCATAGATACTAGGTTTTATTTTAATTTTATGTATTCGATAGCTGAAGGATTTATCCATACATGTGTGTAGGTATATTTATTGGAATATAATAAAATCAAAAAAACAACATATATATTACAGTTGTTTTTGATTTAAAATTAAAATATATAAAATTAACACATCATAAAATTATATAATAAAGAGTAAATAAAATATAATATGATATTGTAATGTCTTAATTACATTATTATATAGTTTTAATTTTAAAAAATATTAGTCTTTAATATGATGATTTTAAATTTTGAATACTTGAAAGAAGTAACAATAATAAAACATGCCTAACTCTGCTAAATATAATATGCTGTATTATGTATTTAGTAATTTTAAATTTGTTAGAAATTGAAATTGAAATTTTAAAATATATAAGAATGTAAAAAAGCCCGGACAATTTGCCCGGGCTTTTAAATTATTACATATAACTATAGTATGTTACTTAATTATAAGTGAATAAATTATATTGATCTGCTTATAAGCTCTGTTGTTAGATATAAAGAATAAGACCGTTACACAACAGAATATACTAATTTTATCCAACAAAATAAGTCAGATATTCCTGATTCCCTTTGGGACCTTTGATGCTGGAAGGTTTGACTCCCTTAAGGTGCAATCCAAGTTCTGTCTCGGCGAAGTTGACAATCATATCAACCATTTGCTGGCGCAGAGATTCATCGCGCACAACTCCTTTATCAGTCATCCCCGGACCTACTTCAAACTGGGGTTTGACCAGAGTCACGATTTCACCACCTTCTTTTAAAAATCTCATAAGTGGCGGCAGAACTTTGGTGAGTGAAATGAAAGAAACATCACACACGATCAGATCCACTTTTTCCGGTATCAGGTCAGCTTCGGCATGGCGCAGGTTGACCCTCTCAATATTTACAACCCGTTCATCCTGCCTGAGCTTCCAATGCAATTGGCCGTAACCAACGTCAGCAGCATAAACTTTTTTGGCACCGAATTGCAGCAGGCAGTCGGTAAAACCGCCAGTTGATGCTCCGGCGTCAAGAACAACCATACCTTGAGGATCAAGACCTAATTCTTTTATCGCGGTCAGAATTTTATATCCCCCACGGCTTACAAATCGGTCCTGACCTTTTACAACCATTTCTATATCAGGTGGCAGCTGTTGCCCCGGTTTATCTACCGGTAGCTTCTGCCCGTCTTTCAAGTAATGAACCTGACCAGCCATGATCAGGCGTTTGGCCTGTTCACGGCTTTCAGTGTGTCCATTGGAAAAAAGAATCTGATCAGCGCGTTCCTTTTTAGGCACTCACTTTTTCTCCAGTCCAAGCATTTTTACTACTTTTTCAGCAGCTTTCGTAGTGTATTCAGCTGGGGTTGAACTTGTTTTAACTTCCGGCTCAATCACCAGTTCCGGTTTGTTGCCTCTGGAACTGTCAGGGGTGATTTCATATTCTTCCGGAAATTCATTTTCATAATACATGTTCTGGAATCCGATAAATTTAAGCTGGTGGGCCGTGGAATCAAGTATTGCTGCTTCGTGGTCAGCTATAAGTCCAAGTTTTCTGGCCTGTAGCAGACCTGCAAAGCATTCACCACCCTGTGTACAGGCAATATGCCCTTTAGAGTTGGCAAGCAGCATGCCTTCAATAATATCCTGCTCGCGCACATGAACAACCTGAAATCCTTGTTTGCCTGAAATAGCTTCATATCTCTCAGCAAAATATTTTACTCTGGGGAATGAAACCGGGTTACCGATCATTGCAGCCTGAGCAACTGAGGGACGTACTGCAACAGGTTCAAAATTGCGTTCCTTAGGATCGTCAACGGCGTAATAGCGGTATACAGGATCAGCGTGTTCAGACTGCACTCCAAAAATTCTGGGAAGTGTCTCAATGATGCCCAGATCGTACATCTTGAGAAATCCTGCCATGATGGCTGTTATATTTCCGGCATTGCCAATGGGAACGAATACACATTTGTCTTTAAGGTCCCAATCGTACCACTGGGCAACTTCAAAAGCATAAGATTCCTGACCCAAAATGCGCCATGCGTTTTTGGAATTAAGCAGGGCAACACGATAATTATCTGCAAGGTGTTCAACAACTTTCATGCAGTCATCAAAGACACCCGGAATTTCGAGCACGGTAGCTCCACTTCCTAGAGGCTGGGCAAGCTGCTGTGGAGTTACTTTTCCCTGAGGCAGCAGAACAACAGATTTTACCGGTCCGCCGAGGTAGGAAGCATATAACGCGGCCGCAGCAGATGTATCTCCTGTGGATGCGCAGACGGTAAGCACCTGATCCCATTTATTTTTACGAACCAGAGCATTGAGGTAACTGAATGCACAGGCCATTCCGCGGTCTTTAAAAGATGCACTGGGATTTTGACCGTCATTTTTGAAAGCTGTTTTAACTCCGGTGACTTCGTTGAGGGCAGGGCTTGATGAAACAATAGGTGTATTGCCTTCACCAAGGTATAAAATATCTTCTTCTTCGATTACAGGAGCAAAGAGTTCATAAAATCTGAAAATTCCGCGTAATTTATCATTTTTAGTAGATGCACGCTCATCAAATATTTTGCGCCATTCTTCTCCGGAAGTCTTTTTAAGGCTTTCAAAGTTGTCATCCTGCAGGATAAAAACAGATCCGCATTCAGGGCAGGTATAGTAAAGCTCATCAATTGCCAGCTTAGCGCCGCAGCCAAGGCAGTTATAGTGAAGGTCACCCCTGTAGTTGGGAAATGATTCAGTCGCCATGAAATCCTCCAGATATAAAATCTTACGTTTCCAGCTCGGAATGTCTTTGGAATTTTATAAGTCCTGAGCTGGTAAAAAATTTGCAATTAAAATTTAATTCCTGACACAGATCGTAAAAGTATGCGGAACAAAATATGTACCAAATATGGTGACAGAAATTAGTTCAATGCCCCAAGAAAATCCAGAACTTTACTGGGGCCGTGAATCAAAAAAGAACGATTGTCCCTTTTTAGGCTAAAACCGGAAAATTAACCGTTCAGCACAGATCAGGAACTATTTTTTATCGGCCTGAGTTTTTGGCAGAGGACTTACACTTAATTTATTTGCAGCATAAATAAATGCAGACTGCTGATCAGCATTTTACAGATCAATGCTCGTGCTCCATGAAGGCCCAGTATGATAAAGCTTCGCTGTTTTGAAACTCAAAACAGCGAAGCCTGTTAATTACTATAGAGTGCTGCAAAGCCTGCGGAAGCTTATTTAAGGCCAGACTCTGGAAACGCTTAAAGCAAACATCCAGACTCCGAGGCTTACTTTAACTGTCATGCCGAAAGCTTTTCCCCAGAAGGCTCCCCATGCACATCGCTGTGCTTCCTGAAAACTTCTGCCATGCGACATTTCCAGAATCAGGCATCCAGCGAAAGCTCCAATAAGTGCTCCGGGCAAAGCTCCCAGACCGAAAAAAAATGGTGCTCCGAGCATTGCTCCGGCTATGGCTCCGATAAAAGCTCCGAAGTTGCCCCGTCCTGATGCACCGAATTTTTTACCACCCATATATTGGGCAGCAAATTCGAGTAGTTCTCCAATGAGAGCAATGACCGCAATCCATGAGATAAAATTCCATGTCATTGCATGAGGCTGAAAGAGTTTCCAGCCCACAACAAGCAGCAGGAGAACCCAGTTACCGGGGAGTCCGAATACATGCAGACATAGTGAAAGCAGCATGAGGAGTATTAAAATGATTGCCAGTGCGGTAATCATCGCTTGTTATCCCTCCACGTCTCTCAGGTCTACCACACGCTGGGCCTTACCTTCGGATTTGGGAATTGAATTGTGCATGACAAGCTCAACCCTCGGGGTAACCAGAATTTCATCACGTAATTTTGCCGCAATACGTTTTTGCAGTGATTGCAAAACACGCATATCTTCGACAAAAAATTCATCTTTAATTTCAACTTTTACTCTGATCTGATCGATGAATTTTTCACGAATGAGTTCTATCAGATAGTTCTGTCCGACTTCAGGCATGGCCATGAGGATTTTTTCAATCTGCATGGGGTAAATATTAACACCCTTAATAATCAGCATGTCGTCAGCACGTCCGGCTATGCGGTCCATTCTGCGGTGAACTCTTCCACAAGCGCATTTGCCGGGTATAAAACGAGTAAGGTCACGCGTTCTGTAGCGTATGAGCGGCATTCCTTCACGGGTCAGGGTCGTCATGACCAGTTCTCCGATCTCGCCTTCTTTAACGTGTTCACCAGTCTGCGGATTGATTATTTCAGGTAAGTATGAATCTTCCCAGATATGCATACCGTTTTGATGTTCACACTCGAAAGCTACACCGGGACCATTCATTTCAGTCATACCGTACGAATTGAAAGCCTTGATATTCATCAGCTCTTCAATTCTTTTACGGGTGTCCTCGGTATGCGGTTCAGCACCTATTAAAGCTATACGCCAGGGCATTGTTTTCGGTTCAAAACCTTCATCGCGGACTTTCTGTGCAAAATAAAGGGCAAATGAAGGAATGATATGCATTACCGAAACATTAAAATCTCGGATCAGTTTGATCTGGCGTTTTGTATTTCCGGCACCTGCTGGAATCGTCAGGCAGCCAAGCCTTTCTGATCCGTAGTGGATGCCAAGTCCTCCGGTAAAAAGACCGTAACCGGACATATTTTGAAGAACGTCAGACTTGCGCACTCCACAACAGTACATCGATCTGGCCATAAGATCGGCCCATTTATCAAGATCGCTCTGGGTATAATATACTGCTGTAGGTGTTCCGGTTGTACCGGATGAGACATGCAGCCGGACAAAATCTTCAACCGGTCTGGTCAGGAAGCCGTCAGGGTAATTGTTGCGGAGATCATTCTTAGTGGTGAAGGGTAGTCGGCGGACATCATCTACTGTTTTTATGCTTGCAGGATCGATATCCGCTTCAGCATATTTTTTTTTGTAGAAGGGTGAAGCCATTGCTGTTTCAACAACTTTCCTGAGCCTGTCTGCTTGAAGAGCGTCAATTTCATCACGCTCAAGACTTTCCACCTTGTCGTAGTACATTTTGAAATCTCCGGATCAATTTGGCCCCTCGCCGGAGCAGAACATTATTCTGCGTCGTATTCGGAGGGATAGGGTTCTGCTGCGAGGTTTTCAAAAGCGGTATACGGACCGAAAAAGGCCAGTTCAACAATGCCTGTAGGACCGTTTCTCTGTTTGCCGATTATGACTTCCGCTTTATTGGTAAGAGGTTTATCCTCTTTTTTATTGTAGAAATCCTCACGATAAAGGAAAAGGATGATATCCGCGTCCTGTTCGATAGCTCCTGATTCACGCAAATCGGACATCATCGGACGTTTATCCGTGCGTTCCTCAACTTTACGGTTGAGCTGGGACAAAGCGATGACCGGTATATTAAGTTCTTTTGCAAGAGCTTTAAGTGTACGGGAAATATCAGAAATTTCCTGCTCGCGGGAATCAACACGGGAACTTGAACGCATAAGCTGTAGATAGTCAACCATTACAAGCCCCAGATTATGCTGGGCTTTCAGGCGACGACAGCGGGCGCGAAGCTCCATTGTTGTGATAGAAGGAGTATCATCAATAAAGATAGGGGCTTCTGTAAGATCCTGAGCGGCATCATACAACCGGGCCCAATCTTCATCTTCCAGAAAACCACTTCTGATGCGGGATAATTCGACCCGCGCGTGACAGGCTAGCATACGGGTCATGAGCTGACCCATGGACATTTCAAGAGAGAAAACCGCTGTAGTTGTATTGTTGTTAAGAGCGGCTCTCATGGCCACGTTCAATGCAAAAGCGGTTTTACCCATACTCGGGCGTCCGGCTATGATAATCAGGTCTGAATTCTGCAATCCGGCAGTCATTTCATCGAACTTGTGGTAAGTGGTAGGGATACCGGTTACCAGTGATTTTTGTTCAACCCTTCTTTCAAGTTCTTTGAAAACGTCTTTAATCAGTTCCTGACTGCCTTTGACAGTGGAACCTTTTTTAGCATCGGTAATATCAAAAACAGCCTGTTCTGAATGGTCAAGAAGTTCTTTGACGTTAGCAGTTTCAAAACAGTCGGTTATGATATTGCTTGCAGTATTTATCAGATTTCTCTGTATGGATTTGTCAGATACGATTTCCGCATGATGCAGGGCATTAGCCGAGCTGAAAACCGAGTTTGCAAGTTCTGCCAGATATACAGGTCCGCCGGCACTTTCTATTTCTCCAATTTCAGTCAGATAGTTGTTGACCGTTACCAGATCTATAGGAGTGTTGCGGGAATACAGAGTCTCAAACGCTCTGAAAATTACCTGATGTGTGGGAGAGTAGAAATCATCGGCATTGATAATGTCGACAAGATCGTTGAATATGAGGTTATTAACAAAAACACCACCAAGCACAGCCTGTTCTGCTTCCAGATTGTGTGGTGGAACTTTTCTTAAAAGATCGGACGAAGCTTCAGAAGCTTCGCCCGAATTATAATTGGAGTTACGCCTCTTCTGATTCCACTGCTGTTTCTTCAACTGTGGGCTCTGATTCGGGTTCTTCCTCGATTTTTCCATGCTTGGTTACCGCAACTTTAATTTCACCACGAACTGCGGGGTGAAGCTTGACTTCAATTTCATATTCGCCAAGTGAACGGATTGGGTCGGAAAGCATAATTTTTCTGCGATCGACTTCAATTCCCTGCTCAGCAAGAGTTTCGGAGATGTTGGTGGCTGTAACGGAACCGTACAGTTTGTCACCTTCACCTACACGAACTTCAATTTTGATAACAGCTGCTGCGAGCTTTTCAGCCATGGCTTCAGCTTCAGCGCGAACACTGTCGGCCAGAGCCTGCAGTCTTTTCTTTTCAAGTTCGAACTGTTTGATGTTAGCTTCAGATGCGGGCATGGCAAGTCCCTGAGGAATCAGGTAATTGCGACCGTAACCGGGCTTAACGGAAACAATTTCGCCGAGGCTGCCGAGAGCGTCGACATCAGCACGTAAAATAAGTTTCATTGATAAGCCCCCTTAGATGCTCTTTTTCTTAACGTCAGTGCTATGCACAGTAGTGTAAAACATAAGAGCCATCTGCCTTGAACGCTTGATCTCGGTAGTAAGCTGACGCTGGTGCTTTGCACATGTTCCAGTAATTCTACGAGCGATGATTTTACCGCGTTCGGTTACAAAATCTTTCAGAATATCAGGACGTTTGTAGTCCAAAGGAAGATTTTTATCTGCGCAGAAACGGCAGAATTTCCTTTTCGGTGTGAATTTTCTTTTGAATGCCATGATTAAGCTTCCTCCTGAGCCTTTACGCTGTCGTCAAGTTTGACGGTAACGAATTTGAACACGCCATCGGCAATGCGGATGTTACGTTCGAGTTCTGCAACAGTTGCACCTGGAGCAACATAGTCCAGACGGACGTAGTAGCCACGGGACTGTTTCTGAACAGGGTAGGCCAGCTGACGGGAACCCCAATCATCTACTTCATTGATCTGTCCGCCTTCACGTTCAATGATGGCGGTGAACCCTTCAACCAGAGCAGTGCGGTTATCACTTGCCAGTTCGGGGCTCAAAAGCAAAAGTGTTTCATACTTTTTGAGCATTTAAATAAAACCTCCTTGTGGTCTATGGCCCTCTCCTTTTGATAAAGGGCAAGGCGAAAGAAAGAGTTGATAGACTCTTTCCCCTTAGGTGTCAAGCACTCTATGTCAGATTAAGAGTTAAATCAAGATTTTCAGAAATTTATGGTCTTACACAGGAAATCTGATCAGTGTTTTTTTAATTAGTAAACAAATTCAACACTGAGACAGATCACTTAGAAAAAACGTCAAATGCGCTGCCTTCATTTAAATGACGGCAGCGCATTATGAACCGATTAAAATTAAAATCGGTATAATATTTTTAAATGCCCATATTGCGGTAACCGCAGTCTACGTAATGAACTTCTCCTGTTACGCCGTCTGCAAGATCAGAAGCGAGATAACAGGCAGTTTTACCTACGTTTTCAGTAGTTACGTTTCTTCCAAGCGGAGCACGGTCTTCAATATGCTTGAAGATGGATTTAAAGCCGGAAATACCGGATGCAGCCAGTGTTTTGATAGGACCTGCGCTGATAGCATTAACCCGGACATTGTTCTTGCCGAGATCATTAGCAAGGTAACGGACGCTGCATTCAAGGGCAGATTTTGCAACACCCATGACATTATAGTTGGTTATTACCTTGGATGATCCCAGATAGGTCATTGTCAGCACGGAAGAGCCCGGTTTCAGCAAGGGTTCAAATGCTCCACATAAAGCCACAAGGGAATATGCAGAAATATCAAGAGCAAGATGAAAACCTTCGCGTGAAGTTTCAATGTAACGGTTTTTAAGGTCGTCACGATTGGCAAAAGCAACAGAATGAACGAGGATATCGATATCACCCCATTTTTCTTTTACTATTTTGACAGCTTCGGCGATCTGCTGATCATCGCTGACATCACATGGAAAAGTAAATTCACCGCCAAGCTCTTCACTTATCGGATCAACTCTCTTCTGGAGTTTTTCATTAACGTAACTGAAGGCGAGCTTCGCGCCCTGTTCTTTAAACTGCTTTGATATTCCGTATGCGATACTCTTATCATTGGCGACACCGAAGATGAGGGCTTTTTTTCCTTCGAGTAACATGCGTTGTATCTCCTTTAATTTTAGGGTGCGAAATTATGCTTCCAGATCTGATCCTGTAAGAAGTTTATATGCTTCCAGATATTTGTTTCTGGTTTTGGTCTGAATTTCTTCCGGAATTTCAGGAGCCGGGGGCATTTTATTAAATTTTATATCCGTCAGCCAGTCACGCAGGAACTGTTTGTCAAAACTTGGCTGGGACTTGCCTGCTTCATAGCCTTCCATAGGCCAGAAGCGAGAAGAATCAGGAGTTAAAACTTCATCAATGATGATTAGCTCACCGTCGACCAGACCGAATTCGAATTTTGTATCAGCAATGATAATTCCTCGTTCACGGGCATAGTCACGAGCGCGTTTATAGATAGAAAGGGTAGTATTCTGTACCTTTTCAAGCAGATCATCACCAAGCATTTCCATAGCCTTTTCCACGGTGATGTTTTCATCATGTTCACCGAGGTCGGCTTTAGTTGATGGAGTAAAAAGCGGCTCAGCAAGCATTTCGGATTCTTTAAGACCTTCAGGAAGGTTGTGCCCGCTTACTTTGCCTGTTTTAAGATAATCTTTCCAGCCTGAACCGGTGATGTAGCCGCGAACAATACATTCGATGGGCAGTGGTTTTGCTTTGCGGACTATTACGCTTCTACCTTCAAGCTGATCTTTGTATTTGTGCAGAACTTCAGGATATTCCTCAACCTTGGAAGATATTGTGTGGTTGGGGATGATATCTTTTATTTTATCCATCCAGAACAGAGTGATCTGGTTCAGGATTTTACCCTTGTCATCAATGGGATTGGGCATGATGACATCGTATGCGGAGATTCTGTCAGTTGTTATTATCAACAGTTTGTCAGCATCAATTTCATAAATATCGCGAACTTTACCACGTGAAAGAAGCTTGAGCTCCTTGATATCCGTTTCAGTTACAGCTGATTGTGACATTATGATTTTCCTCGCTTTATTTGTAGCGTGATTCAATTGAGCGGGCGTGAGCTTCAAGCCCTTCCAGACGTGCCATGCGGGCTATTTTTGCTCCGTGGCGCGTGACATAATTTTTGTCTGTATAAATCAGACTTGATTTTTTGCAGAAAGTTTCCACGGAAAGAGCGGAAGAAAATCTGGCTGTGCCGACAGTGGGCAGAACATGGTTTGGTCCTGCAAAGTAGTCGCCGACCGGTTCAGGACAGTGATGTCCCATAAATATTGCACCAGCGTGGGAGATTCTACCCAGAATGGACCATGGATCGCTAACCGAAAGTTCCAGATGTTCAGGAGCTATGCGGTTAACCAGATCAATTGCGGCATTCATACTGTTCACAGTTACAATAGCTCCCCATGCGGCAAGGGATTTGAGTGCTATTTCACCTCTTGGGAGTCTTGATGCCTGTAATGAAAGCTCTTCGGTTACTTTTTCAGCAAGGGCTTCATTGTCGGTAATGAGAATTGAAGAAGCAAGAGGATCATGTTCGGCCTGTGAAAGCATATCCGCAGCAGTCCAGATCGGATTGGCTGAAGAATCAGCAATGATTGCAATTTCACTTGGTCCGGCAATCATATCAATTCCTACTTCACCAACCAGCTGGCTTTTAGCAGTTGCTACAAAAACATTACCCGGTCCGGCTATGACATCGCACGGCTTTATAGTTTCTGTTCCGTAGGCAAGAGCAGCGATGGCCCATGCACTGCCGGAAACGTAGACTTCGTTTATACCGAGTTCTTTAGCTGTAGCAATAATATATGGATTGAGAGTTCCATCTTTTCTCGGAGGTGAGATTACGGCAATTTCTTTTACTCCGGCAACCTGAGCCGGAACAGCATTCATTATCATGCTGGAAATAAGGGGTGTTTCTCCGCCCTGACCACCAGGAACATAAAGTCCAACTCTATCAACCGGGCGAACTATCTGTCCCAGAATAGTACCGTCTTCCTTAGTGGTCATCCATGATTCTTCAACCTGCCTGCGATGGAAGTCGCGAACATTTCTTATGGACTCTTCGATTATTTCGAGATCTTCATTTTTAACTTCGGCAAAGGCCATGGACATCTGATCCAGACTGACTCGCATCATAGATTCGTTGAAATCCGGGCAGTCGAATTTTCTAGTATATTCGATCAGCGCACTGTCTCCGTTTTTACGGACATTAGCCAGAATTTCGCGGACGATATCGTCAACTTTGCTTTCAGGGTTTTTTCTCAGGTCAAGCCAGTCTTTAA
This sequence comes from Maridesulfovibrio bastinii DSM 16055, assembly GCF_000429985.1. Taxonomy (NCBI): domain Bacteria; kingdom Pseudomonadati; phylum Thermodesulfobacteriota; class Desulfovibrionia; order Desulfovibrionales; family Desulfovibrionaceae; genus Maridesulfovibrio; species Maridesulfovibrio bastinii. Next base: position 91,566 of record NZ_AUCX01000019.1, on the reverse strand, counting down.
TTTCAGGCCAGTCTTCGGAACCGGAATAAAAAATTTCTTTACAGGCCATATCTAGGCTTCCTTGTTTAGTAATTTTGATGAAGTTAACTTTGTATCATATATTTATGCCGGGTTATCTATCCCAATGCAAATTAAAAGTCGAGTCTTGTCCCACAGGTAACAAGGTTTGATTCAAATAAAAAAAGGCCGGAAGCTTATGCTCCCGGCCCCGGCGTATGGTCTATGTAAAATCAGCTGTAATTAGAAGTTGTAGATGAGGCCAACAGCGAACTTGTAAGCGTCGGAGTCACCGTTACGAGGAGTTGCTCCGTAATTTTTCCAAGTATCCTGATCGAAGTCTGCATTGATGTAGCTGAATTCAACGATAGCTGCCAGTTCGTCATAGATCTGGTAGTTGGTGTTGATGTCAACTTCAAACAGATGATCTTCGTCAGTCAGGAAGGAACCGTCACTGTCGATGTTAGTAAGACCACCGGGGTTCTTTTTGATGAGGTCAGCATCGTTGGTACCCTGGTAGTACAAGAAGTTTACGGAGTGGGTCAGTTTTTCGATGAAAGAGATATCGTCAAAGCAGAGACCGATTGTCCAGTAACCATTCTGGTCGCCCTGGAGACCATCAGTGTCGCCGGTGAAAGCGGAACCAACCTGGTAGTAGGAACCGAAACCGAAGTCACTGTGGAGAACGGGAAGACGTTCAGAACCGTTATCTTTGTCATCATCTTCACCAGAGGTGTAGGTGAATACGAATTTGGGTTTTACGAAATCAAGACCGGTGTAAGCAACAGAACCATCAAAGCCCCAGCCTTCACGATCATTTTGGCTCTGATCGGCATCTACGGAACCGTAGAAAACGTCAGCTTTAAAGATGATCGGGTCGAACATGGTTACTTCGAAAGCACCACCGAGCCACCATGCGGTAACATCATCGGTGAAGTATGTAGCATCGGGACCTGTCATACCTGCAAGAGAGCTAACACCCTTTTTGGCTGAAGTTCTAGTGTCATCAAATGTGTCCTGACCGATCATAGCGTATGCAAACCATGGAGTTGCCTTGAAACCATCAATGGTAACAGGAACGGTTGCAAAGAAAAGATCCATTTCATCGTCCATGTTGGTAGATGAAGTCAAATTTTCTTTAGTGTCACTTGAGTTGGAGTCGAAAGGACGAGCAAAACCAACAGTCAGTTTAACTGCGTCAGTGATAGGAGCTTCAACAGCGATAGCACCAGTGTGATAGTCACCAATGATCATGTTGTTGTTACCAGCAGCCTGAGGCATGTTCAGGTCGAAGATACCAGCCTGAGTGTATACTTCAGTACCGGGGTAACGGAAGCCCAAGTAAGCCTGTTTAACTTTAAGAGTACGGCTATCGGTTCCGCCACCTCCGAGGGTGTCAGCACCTTCTGAGCCGATTCTTGCTTTGTATTCAGTGTACAGAACTGCCCACAAGTTTTCATTGGCAATCATGCGGAACTGTGTACGTGCGCGGAACCAGAAGTTCAGACTGTCATGGTCGTCGCTATTCTGGTCAGCGTCTTTAAAGTTAGGATTCTGAGTGAAGTCGGCCTGGAACTGGAATTTACCAGTTGCTTCCAGGTCAACGCCGGCAAATGCGGAGCCGATCATGCCGAGCACGAATGCTGCGGTGATGGCAAGTACTACCAAACGTTTCATAATTAAATTCCTTCCTTCTTTTGCTAAAAAAGATAATTAAACAATAGACCAACGCCTACCTTCAAGACCCCTTGTATATGCAAGGAAAAAGCTTTGCAAGACAAAAATTACATTTTTTTGACTAAAGTTTAAATTTTTTTACCGTCAAAATTTTTATACCGGCTATTTTTATAAAACTTATTAAAACTGATGGGCCGAAGCCTGTTTTTTGCTTACAGTTCCATGGTTGACATGGATCATTGCAGGTCATATTTCAAAATTGTTCATAGAAACAGTATAAAAAATTGTACAGGATGTCTGAATGGAATTTGAATTCAAAAGTGCTGATTATACAACCTCACCCGGCGTATATTTAATGAAAGACGAGTCGGGTCGTATTATATATGTAGGTAAAGCTTTAAATTTAAGAAAAAGACTTTCGTCATATTTCAGATCCGTTGACCGCCATACACCTAAGACAAAGGTTATGGTTTCTAAAATCAGGAAAATAGACATACTTGCCACTTCTACGGAGAAAGAAGCTCTGCTGCTTGAATCCAGCCTGATAAAAAAGCATCGTCCGAAGTACAATATAGTTTTGCGGGATGATAAACAGTATGTTTTATTTCGTCTGGATAAAAAGGCTGAATATCCGAGGCTTAGGATCACCAGAAAAGTTGTCCGGGACGGTTCGGTATATTTCGGACCTTACACATCCAGTTATTTTGCAAGGGAAACATGGAAAATTCTGGGCAAGGTTTTTCCGCTTAGAAAATGCTCGGATACATCATTTAAAAACAGGTCCCGCCCGTGTTTGTATCATGACATGGGCCAGTGTCTGGGACCGTGTGTTAATTTTGTTCCCCGGGCGGATTACATGGAACATGTCAAAAAAGTGGAACAGCTTCTTTCCGGTAAAGCCTCGGAGCTTGTAGGTTCGCTGGAAGCGGATATGAAAAATGCTTCTGAAAATCTTGAATTTGAGCAGGCTGCAAAATTCAGAGATCAGCTAAAAGCTATTAGGCGGACAATTGAAAAACAGTCAGTTGTTCTTAACTCCTTTTCAGATATGGATATAATTGCTCTGGCTGCAACCGATCAGGGTCTCGGGCTCGGGCTGCTTTTTATAAGGCAGGGACGGCTCCTTGATAATAAAAGTTTCTTCTGGCCGGGGTTAACTATGGATGACAGTGAAGAAGTTCTCTCCAGCTTTTTAAGCCAGTTTTACTCTTCAACAAAATTCATACCCGGAAAAATTTTGATTCCGTTTGAGCTTGATCTTGCATCTGCAATGGAGCTTCTTTCTGAACGCAGCAAATCTCAGGTGAGTATCAGAGTACCTCATTCTCTTGAGGAAAAGAATCTGCTTGAAATTGCCCGCAGGAACGCTTTGTTAAATGCCTCAGAGCGTAAAAAAGAATCTATTCTCGAAGTTCTGGCTGCAAAATTGAAATTATCCGAGCCTCCAGCGCGAATTGAGTGCATTGATGCTTCCCATCTTGGCGGGGAAGGGATGCGGGTCGGCATGGTAGTCTATGAGGAGGCCCTGCCTGAAAAAAGCCAATACCGTGTTTATTCGTTTCCAGAGCTTGAAAACTCCAGCGATGATTATGCCGCTCTTTATAACTGGGTTTCCCGCAGGATAGAATCCGGCCCTCCGTGGCCAGACCTTATACTTATAGATGGCGGACTGGGGCAGTTGAATTCTGTTGAGAAAGCATTCGCAGAATTCTGGAAGGAAGAAGAACCTGCTCCGGCATTATCTTCAATCGCCAAAGGTCCGACAAGAAAAGCAGGGGAGCTTGATGATAGAATTTTCAGACCGGGGCGTAAAAATCACCTGCCGCTCAAACCGGGCAGCCCTGAATTGTTATACCTGCAACAGATTCGTGATGAAGCTCATAGATTTGTAATCGGGCGTCAACGCAAAAGTCGTAAAAAGAAAACATTGAACAGTGAACTATTATCCATGCCGGGAATCGGTCCTAAAACTGCGCGCTTACTCTGGGATAATTTTAATTCGGTTGAAGATATGAAGAAAGCCTCAACAGAGGAGCTTTCCGCTATTGAGGGTATAGGACAAAAGAAGGCTGAGCAAATTTATCATGCCTTTCAGAGCCTGTGAAATATTCTTACAGTAGGATTATACCTACTGCCTGTTTAAGTATTGCCAATAAAATTAATTAGTTAGTAATCAGTTTTAAAGATATGCAAGTCACATTGTTAAATGTGTTGCAGTCTTATTTAATTGAATATTTTAAGAGCTGATCCTGATTGGTTCGGATTATTTTTCAGAATAAATTGTAATCCTCATTTAAGTTTGATCATTAATTAAATGATAATATTTATCTTTTGAAAGTGATTTTCAATTGACAATATCTATTATGGTCTATATATAAATATCTTTATATAGTTCATTAAGAATTGAGTTGTTGGTTGCTTTTGCTTGAAATGCTTTTCTAGTGGCCCTGTGACGATTAATTTTAGATAACTTATAGATAAATAGAGGTTGAGATATGAGCAATTTATTCGAAAATGCTACTGCAAGAGATATTCCCCCTTTTCGTGCTGATCATGTTGGCAGTTTTCTGCGTCCTGAATCTGTAAAAGTTGCCAGAGCTGATTTTCAGGAAGGAAAAATTAATTCCAGAGAATTGAAGGAAATTGAAGATAAAGCGATTTCAGAACTTGTTGCCAGACAGATTGAGTGCGGATTGTCGTCAGTAACTGATGGTGAATTTCGCCGCAGCTGGTGGCATCTTGATTTTATGGAAGGTTTGGATGGAATAAATAAAATAGTGCCTGAAAAAGGTTTTGTTTTTCATGGAATGCACACAAGAGCCGAAACCGTTGAAGTTGCAGGACATATTGGTTTCTCAAACCATCCGATGATTGAACATTTCAAATTCCTTAAAAGTTGCGCTGGTTCGCATACGGCAAAGATGACCATTCCTTCTCCTGCAATGCTGCATTTTGTTCTGGCTATCAGAAATGTAGAATTTGAAGTTCCTGATTTCTATAAGAGTGAAGATGAATTTATTGATGAAATTGTGCAGGCTTATAAAGATGCAGTAGCTGCGTTTTATGCAGCCGGATGCAGATACCTTCAGCTTGATGACACCAGCTGGGGCGCATTATGTTCAGGAGAGCAGCGCGAAAAACTTCTGGAACGCGGTATTAATCCCGATTTTCTGGCAAAGAAATATGTGGAAATAGTGAACAGAGCTATTGCTGACCGTCCTGCTGATATGCGCATTACCATGCACATCTGCCGTGGTAATTACAGATCCACATGGTTTTCAAGCGGTGGCTATGAACCTGTTGCTCCGTTTCTTTTTGCTGATGGCAGACTGGATGGATTTTTCCTTGAGTATGATACTGAAAGGGCCGGTGATTTTTCACCACTAAGATTTATAAAAGATCAGCAGGTTGTTCTGGGGCTCATATCGTCTAAAACAGGTGAGCTTGAAGATGAAGAAGCAATAAAAGAGAGAATTGCTGAAGCTGCTGAAGTTGTCCCCATCAATCAGTTGTGTTTGAGTCCGCAGTGCGGATTTTCTTCAACTGAGGAGGGTAATACCCTGACTGAAGAGGACCAGTGGAATAAAATACGCCTTGTGACTAAAATTGCTGCTGATATCTGGAAGTAATTCTAAGTAAAGTCATTAATAAATAAAAATAAGCTGCCAGTTGTAATAATTGGCAGCTTATTTTTAAAAGTATTAGTGCAGCTTATTTTTCAAGTGTCACACTCTTACCTGGTGAAAGTTCAAGCATTTCGGTTTCAGGAGAGTAGTCCTCAAGATATTTTTTGAAACTGTCAGTGCCCTGTTCCAGTATGGGGAATGTGCTGAAGTGCATTGGAATTACCTTTTTGCATTTAAGCAGAGCGCACGCATAGGCGGCTTCTTTGGAATCCATAGTAAACCAGCCTCCAGTAGGCAGTAGAGCCAGATCAATATCATGGAATTTTGCAAAAAGCTCCATGCTCGAAAAAAGGCCCGTATCACCGGCAAAGTAAAAGCAGAAACCATCTTCCGAGGTGACAATAAACCCAGCCGGTGCTCCTGTTTCGGCTGAGTGCATAGCCTGAACCATTTTTATTTTTAGACCTGCAACGGTAACAGTGCCGCCTATATTCATGCCAACCAGTTGTTCGTTAGGCATTCCTTTCTGGGAGAATCTCTGGAGGGTATCAAAAATACCAACTATGGAGGCTCCTGTTTTAATTCCGATTTCAAGAGCCTGTCCAACGTGATCACCGTGGTCGTGGGTAACCAGAATTACATCTGCTTTTTCAATCTCTTCGTAACTGATATCGGCACTTGGGTTTCCTGAAAAAAAAGGATCGATGATAATTGTTTTATCACCCGATTCAACCATGAAATTAGAGTGTCCGTGCCAGGTGAAGGTATGTTTCATAAGTCACTCCGATTATTCCTGACCCCAGCGTTTATAAAGATTGTGGGGCAGTTTTAATTGTTCAAGTATCCTGCCGCAAAGATGGGCGGCTAAATCATCAATAGTTTCAGGACGGTGATAAAACCCGGGAGATGCGGGCATTATTATTCCACCGGCCATGGTTACAGTGCGCATATTGTTGATATGTATCAGGCTTAGCGGTGTCTCGCGGGTGATGAGAATAAGTTTTCTTCTTTCTTTGAGGCATACGTCCGCGCTTCTGTGGATCAGATTATTCCCCAGTCCTGAGGATACAGCTGAAAGAGAAGCCATCGAGCAGGGGCAGATCACCATGCCGTCGTGTTCCCATGAACCGCTTGCCGGTGCAGCCGCAATATTATCTTCAGAATATATGAAATCGGCTGTATCGGTCAAATCACTCTGTTTGAAAGATGTTTCCAGAGTCATCACTTCAAATGCGGCATTGGATATGATCAGGTGCAGTTCAACGTTTTCTATACACTGTAAGGTTTCAGCAAGTTTCACAGCATAAAGAGTTCCACTTGCTCCGGTGACAGCCAGAATAATACGTTTTTTTGGGTTCGACATTTAATATCCGAAATTTTTTTAAATTTTTATTGCTGATAGTTGTGTGTTCAAAATTATAACTATTTAAATTTTACTGGATGGATAGCCGAGGGAGTTCTGCATTGCAAGAATCAGTTAATGATTGGGAAAATATTTAAATATTAAATTTTAACTGATTATTTATAAATTGTTAACAAAAAAAGTGAAAATACTGTTTTTGTCTTTGACAATGCCTGTTGCGAAGCATAATTGTTGCTGAGAACTGACTGGTCAGTTCTATAACTGAAATTAAGTTTTTCAGGAGTTAACCGGAACAGACAGTAGCTAAAACTATGAAAAAATATTCTGAGAAAGAAATAAGAATACTTGAATCAGCAGGAGTTATGTTTGCTGAAAAGCCTTACCATAAAGTTCTTTTAAGCGAAGTCGCCAAAGCAGCTTCAGTGGGTAAGGGTACTTTGTACCTTTATTTTGAGAGCAAAGAGGATCTCTATTTTGCGGTCCTTTTTCGTGAATTTGTCATGCTCGTCAATAAAATGGAGCAGTCCGTCAAGCGTGAAGATATCGGCAGTAAAGAAAAAATGTCCTGTATTGTCAGAGAAATGGTCAGACACCTTGCCCGTAAAGCTTCCAATGTAAATCTCGTCAGCAGGGGGCTTATCTGTCCGCGTGATGCTGACTGGGAGGAAAAAAAGGCGGAATTGTGGGGACTGATTGAGTCCGTAATCATCAGCGGCATTAATGAAGGAGTATTTAAGGATGATAAGCCCGAGCTTTCAGCTATTTATATTCCCGGAATGATACGCTCAGTCTGCATTTTCAAGCCGGGAGAGATCAGCTTTGATGATCTTTGCAAGCATGTCTTAGGCTTTGTGTTTAAAGCACTTGGAGCAGCCTGATTAAGTTTAAGCCTGTTCTGATAATATTTAATTGAATAAAAATTTATCCCATAGAAAAGTATGAATACAGAAGAAAAAAAATCAGGAGCTTCAAAAGGCGGATTATTGCGCGGTAAAAAGAAAGTTTTCCTGATCTCAATAATTGCAGTGTTGTGTTGCCTTGGAGTTGCGTACCCTTTTTATCATCACGCTATGACGCATGAATCAACTGATGACGCTTTTGTGGAAGCACACGTTGTTTCAATAAGTCCGCATATTTCAGGGCATCTTTTAAAGGTTGAAATTAAAGACAACCAATATGTGAAAAAAGGTCAGCTGATAGCTGAAATTGATCCTGTTGATTATAGCATCGCAGTGGAAATAGCTAGAGCCGGGGTAAAATCGGTGGAGTCATCGATAAAAGTGTCTGAAGCACGTTACCTTGCCGCCAAAAATGTTCTTGCACAGCAGGAAGCTGAACTGAGATCTCAGGTGGCCGAGCTTGATGATTACAAGGCACAGATTGCACAGTACAAAGCGAGCTTTGATCGTGATGAGACTGATTTCAAACGTATGACTAAAATAGTCAGGGAAGGTGCTGTTAGCAGGCAGGAATTTGACCATGCCAAAGCACAGCAGAGAGAATCCCGGGCAAAGTTTAATTCTGCGAAATATAAGCTTAATACCCAGTCGGCTGAAATTCAGAAAGCCGGGGCCGCTGTAAAAGCTGCTATGGGTGATGTTAAACGTGCTGAAGCCCAGATAGAAGTGCAGAGTGCGAACCTTAAAGAAGCAAAAGCAAGGCTTGATAAGGCCCTGCAGAATCTTTCGTATACTAAAATAGCAGCTCCTACTGACGGATATATAACAAAGAAAAGTATTGAAGCCGGTGATTATGTTCAGGTCGGACAGAATCTTGTTTCCATAGTCAGCCCTAAAGTCTGGGTGGTAGCCAATTTTAAGGAAACACAAATTGAAGATATTCATCCCGGACAGCCGGTTGAGATTGAAATTGATACATATCCTGACAGAGTTTTCAAGGGACGTGTAGATTCCGTCCAGCGTGGAACAGGGTCACGTTTTACCCTGCTTCCTCCTGAAAATGCTGCCGGCAACTTCATCAAAGTTGTTCAGCGTGTACCTGTTAAAATTGTTTTTGAGGACAGTGGCAACGAGAACATGCCGCTGCTTGCGCCGGGTATGTCAGTGATCCCGAATGTGGACGTTTCGGATGTATATGAAGGTGACGGCACTTATACCAATGTAGCTTCTTCGGAACTGCCGGAAAAATAGGTGGCGAATATGTTCAAAGAACCTGAAGAGATGTCTTCGGGCGAACAGTGGACCATTGCATTCACTGTTGTCTTCGGTGCTTTTATGGCTGTGATGGACACCAGTGTTGTCAACGTGGCCATGTCGCACATGATGGGATCATTCGCCACTAATCTTTCATCGATAACATGGGTCGCCACAAGTTACAGTATCGCTGAAATTATCATGGTCACTATGGCCGGATGGTGGAGCTCACTTATCGGGCGTAAGAATTTATATGTCTGGTCTTTTGTGCTGTTTACCATTGGTTCCATTTTATGCGGTACCGCAACATCATTCACCCAGATGATTGTTTACAGAATTATTCAGGGTATCGGTGGCGGTGCGCTTATTCCTGTTTCTCAGGCTATTCTGCGTGAAACTTTTCCGGCTTCCAAACAGGGAATGGCAATGGCTGTTTTCGGGATGGGAGTTGTGCTCGCTCCGGCTTTGGGGCCTATCTGCGGAGGATGGCTTACAGACCGCTGGGGATGGCCGTGGGTTTTTTATATCAATCTGCCGGTATGCGTGGCTGGAATTATCCTGACCATTAAATTTGTGCATGACCCGCCTTATCTCAAGCGTGGAGTAAAATCCATCGACTGGGTTGGAATTATTCTTCTTTCCCTCTTTCTGACAGGCATGCAGATAGTTCTTGAACGTGGACAGGAAGATAACTGGTTTGATTCCAATTTTATTCTGGTAACCACCATAATTACCTGTGTCAGTATGCTGGTGATGATTTTTTGGGAACTATATCATGATGAGCCGGTAGTAAATTTGAGGGTTCTCAAAGATAAAAACCTCAGTCTCGGATTTGTTATGGGGCTGATATTCGGGGTTTCACTTTTTGGAACAACCTTTGTTCTGCCACAATTTACTCAGGACCTTCTTGGATATCCTGCTTTTGAATCAGGACTTGCCCTTGCTCCGAGAGCTTTAACCCTGATGTTTTTTATGCCGATTGTCGGCTGGCTCTACCCCAGATACGGCGCAAGAGTACTTGTGCTCTGCGGAATTTTCATCATCATGTATTCCTATTATGACCTCGGACAACTCAGCACAAATGCCGGTATTGGTGATCTTATCATGCCGCTGCTGATCATGGGTGTGGGAATGCCGTTTATGTTTATTCCTTTGAGTACTGTTTCACTCTGCTCGGTTGATCGCAGTAATATGACAGATGCTTCAAGTCTGTACACTTTATCCCGAAGGGTCGGTGGCAACATCGGCTATGCCCTTGTCGCTGTGATCCTTGATCGCCGTGTTCAGATGCATAGAGCTTACCTTTCCGAACATATCAGTAGTTTCAGTGATATCTCACGGCAGACCCTGCAACAGATTCAGGGGATGCTGCATCATCTGGGCTACAGTATCCTTGATTCCACCCATCTGGCCATAGGTGTGCTGGAAAAATCTCTTGTAAGACAGGCTACTATGCTTGCATACAATGATATCTCGATAATATTCGGGCTGTTTTTTCTTTTGCTCATACCACTCGTTTTTATGATGCCCAGCAAAAAGAAGCTGGATGAGCTGACCAAAGATAAGCCTAAGAAAAAATAAATACTCTTAATTGAATAATAGCAGGGCCGGAAATCATGATCACGATTTCCGGCCCTGCTATTATTGAATAAGTGCTGTTTTTAATAGCGTCTCGTTATCTGCTGCTAACAGTTTTACTGCTTAGGCTCAGCTTAACGAAAATTGATTTAGACTATTTCGAGATATATCTTTTGACGAATTTCCGCACTGTGTTTAAGCACTCCAACTTTGTCATCCACAAAATCATATATTCTTGGCCGCTTGCCATCGGCAGGTCTTAAAATTCTGCCGATGATCTGGATCAATCTTCCTTTTGACTTGATAGGAGAACACAGGAAAAGTGTCGAAAGTCCGGGACAGTCGAAACCTTCGCCAATGAGTGACGATGTGCTGGCAAGAACTTTTATTTCGCCGGCATTAAGTTTTTCAACAGTTTCTTCCCGTTGAAGTGCCGGAGTTTTACCGGTCAGAACAGCAACATCTACGTCTAATTTTGCCAGCAGTGCTTCAAGCCAGTCCAGATGCGCTGTGCGATCTGCAACAAGAAGCAGGGTTCCTTGACTTTTTTCCAGTTCTTCTTTGACACATGAGGCTATTACTGCATTGCGTGCCGGGTCTTCAGCTATAGCCGTCATCATCTGGGAGTACTCTGTGGAGGCATCACCTTTGAAGAAAAAATCCGTCTCAATGGTGATTACTTCCGGCTTGAGAATGGCTCCATTGTTTTGAAGTCTTCTGGGGTCCACACGATGAACCACATCGCCAAGTGTTAGATTGATGATCTTATCCAGCCCGTCGGCCCGGTATGGGGTTGCTGAAAGTCCTGTTAAATATTTGGCATCAAAAGAAGTCACCACATCCTGAAAAGTGCTTGCCGGAGCCCGGTGACATTCATCCACAATAACATGCCCGAATTCGGGAACAAGCTTGTCCAGTCTGTTTCTTGCTGTCTGTATGGTCGCCACGGTGATCGGTTTGAGTTTAAATTTACCATTCCCGACCTGTCCGGCTTCAATCCCGATAAACTGCCTTATTCTTTCAATCCATTGCAGGAGGAGTTCCTTGGTATGGACAAGGACTAATGTCGGCTGTTTTCGCTGTGCGGCAAGGGCCAGAGCAACAACCGTTTTGCCTGCTCCTGTGCCTGCTTCCAGCACGCCCTGAGAACGGTTGGCAAAACTTTCCAGAACTTCCTGCTGATAGTCCCGCAGCTCTCCTTGAAATTTAAATTCTACTTCTTCCAGCTCCCTGCGGTTATCTTCATAAACAATTTCTTCATGTGAAGCTTTAAGAATTTTGTGGAGTTCAACTCCGAATCCTCGCGGGCAATGCAGGCGTCCACTGCGATCAGCGGAATACATTTTGATATATTTTTTAATTTTCCAGGCTCTACCCCTGTATTTCATAGCGTTTAGATATTCTGGATTGAGCATTACCAGAGCGTCTTTTATTTCTTCAGCTATTTCTTTGGATAAGCCTTCAATGGTCAGGTCTTTGGATATTTTTACGAGCATTCTTATTCCTGTGTATCTGTACCGTCATTCTAAGTGGTGAAATAAATGGCTGCGTGCGTTGCGGCAGGACGAGACAGACATTCAATCAGTATGAAAGCTGTCTATATGATTTTGTCAGCGGGGTAAAATTAAATAAATATCAAGCTATCATACTCCTAAAGTAGAACATATAATCATTAATTTTTTATGCTTAGAGGTACAGAATATTAAATTAGATAATATATTGATATTTAATAATAAATTAAAAATTGTTTTTAGAATAAATTTTCTTTTTGCTGCAATGTTTTTACAGACAACTTCCTAATTAAATTGTAAATAATTTTTATAGATTTCAAGATCTGTTTAAAAGTTCAGAGAAAGAGATTACACTAAGCAAAAATTAAAAAATGAATAAAATATTTCAGGAGAGATAGCAGTGACGGAAAAGAATAGTTCATTCTTGTATAATCAGGGTGTGGATTTTTATGATTCAGGTCGTTTTTCCGAAGCTCTTGAATCATTTAAGGAAGCTTTAAAACTGGATGAAGATGATCCTGATTTATGGAACGGCAAAGCCTGCGCGCTGCGTGAACTTGATCGTTACGAAGAAGCTGTAGCAGCTTATAAAAAAGCTGTTGAATTAAAGGATGATTTCGCTGAAGCGTGGAGTGGAATGGGAAATGCCCTTGATGAAACAGGTAAGACAATTGAAGCTCTTGAAATGTTTGAAAAAGCACTTTCAATAGATGAGAATTGCTCTGATGCGTGGAATGGCAGGGCCAACATTTTTAACTCACTGGAAAGAAACGAAGAAGCTTTACAATCTTTTGATAAAGCTATTGAGCTGGATGACGAAGACGACTACGCATGGAGCGGCAGAGGCAATGTCCTTGATGATATGGGCCGTCCGACCGAAGCTCTTGAGGCTTTTGATAAAGCTCTGTCCATTGATCCGGAAAATGTGTTCTCGTGGAACGGGCGCGGAAATGCTCTCCATGATCTGGGAAGATACAAGGAAGCTGTAGAAGCGTTTGATAAAGCAATTTCTCTGGATGCGGAAGATAAGTACGCATGGCATGGCCGCGGTAATTCTTTTTACACACAGGAAATGTTTACTGAGGCTATGGAGTCTTATGATAAGGCTTTGTCACTGGATAATGATTTTGCCTCATCGTGGTATGGCAAAGGTAATATCTATAGAGCGCTGGGAATGCTGCTCGATGCTCTTGAGGCTTATGAGCGGAGTCTGGCTTTGAACGATGAATTTGCCAAGGCATGGTATGGCAAAGGTTGCGTTCTTAGAGAGTCGGGTCGAGAGGATGAAGCGGTACAGGCTTTTAAAAAGGCTGTTTCTCTGGAAGAAATCTAATGTAATTACAAAATAAATTATGCTCAGGTTGTGAGCATAGAGCTTTTTATCACAGCGGCCTCCCCTTGGTGGCCGCTGTTTTTAGTTCAGTCAGCCTGATTCTCTTCCATAATATCAATAAATACTGTTGCTGCGGCAACAGCTGAATCCAACAGTCTGAAAATTATCGGAGTGAGAGTCTTTTCATCCGCAATAAATAATTCAGCGGAAGACCAGATGTTGTTTTCAACAGGGAAAATTTTTGCAACCTTGGCTTGAGCTGTTGCTTCAAGACAAGCCATGCCCACAGTCTCACGAATCTCATCCGTAAATTCCCAGAAGTTCGGAAGTATAATTCTAAGAAAACACGGATCATCTTCATCAATATCCAAAAAGAAAGAATTACCCTCATACTTAAAGAATAAATCTCCATCATCATCAATTTTAGGGCGAAGTCCCTCATCTGCCAGTAAGCTTTTAATATTCTCGATTCTCATCATCATGTCCCGTTACAATATAATGTTGTCAGCAAATGCCATAAGCAAAAATCATTTGAACACAGCTGAATATATCAGATTCACAATCAATGTCTGTCCGTAAAAAGGACTACAAATGGAAAGACTGGAGAATTGAATGGCTAGGTCAGAAATCTAAAGTGGGTGTGAGGGGGGATGATTTTTATGGATGGGGGAATTGGGAGGAATTATTGGGTGCCGGGGTCACAATCTAGTACAAAACTAGTATAATATTAACGGTTTAACTCATTATTTGGGTTAACCTTTTTTGCGTGTAGTTGGGGTGTTTGGGAGGGCTGTCGATTTTTGGTGTCAACTGGTGAGGGTGAATGATATTGTGATTTTATGTATATCTTGTGTAGTCGTTAAAGATATAGAAATAGAAAGGTCTGCCCAAAAATTGAACAGACCTTTTTACGGTTTATTACGAGAGTATTATTTATGGAGCTGAATTGGACATACAATTTTCTGTGCATGCGTTTATTTCGCCATTGTTGATTTCAAATACCTTCCAGTAACGACCTTCTTCGCTTGGTGGGTAAAATGTTCTTTCCGTATTTCCTGTGGATATTTTTACACTAGCACCAGAATCTTTAATTTCAGCACTATCATTAGAGAATTTGTAAACATAGTATTTGTAATCTGAACGAAAAGAGACATCTTTGATAGTTACAGTTTCTGGGCCGAAGCTGTCAGTGTCGTCTCGGTCAAGGTTGTCGCCTCCTGTACCGGTTTTCGAACCATAGTAAATATGGTACTCCTGTGCTCCACCTGTTGTTTTAATTAAATGGCTATCAAGGTCATTTGGAACTTCACCCCATGAAAGCCTGATACGAGCCTCTCCCGGTTCAAGAACAGGTGATATGGAGAGCTCTGTTTGTGAATTTGTGTCACCACTTACTTCTAGGTTTAGTGCTGTTGAGATATAACCATTCTTATTGAATACGCAGTTGTATTGACCGTAAGGCATCTCAGCTATTTTAAATAGACCACTGCTATCAGTTGTTTCGCTGTAAGCTACAGAGTCATCATTCCTATCCAATCCAAATTTTACTGTTACATCTGCTCCAGCTACAGGGTTAGATGTTACCGCGTCAGTTAATTTGATGCTGACTTCTGGTTTAAAAAGGTTACGCTCCAGTGTGACCTTGGGCAGGTTTATTGTTTTTGAGTTTTCAGTTACTTTGAAAATAAGTGTCTGTGGTTTATAGGTTGTATAAATTTCTTTATTGTTTTGAGATGTTGCTGCAGCCATTGCCCTAGGAGTGAAAGACATTGCTCTTGCGCCTTCAACTATACGATCAACCTCAAGAGTTTCACCGTCTTTAAGTGATATTATGAGTTTGTATTCTCCCTCTGTTAGGTTGTCCACCTCATATTTATAACTTGATCCAATGCCGCCTCGGTCAACGTAGTAAGTCTTTACCTTTTCATATTTGCAAAATAGACCTAAAGTACAGCTTTTTTTGTAGACATCTATTTGTATTTTGAATGCAATATCTCCAATGTCTTTGATTGAAACTTCCCCTGCTGCTTTTGCATCGGCAAGTATTGCTTTTGCTGATTGCACCTTGATTCCATCAACCACAACATAGTGTTGATTTGTGTTTTTTACACTGAGTTTTTCTGTTCCGCTTAGATTGAATAAATATCTTGATCCGCCTGTTTTTTTCGGATCATAAAGCATATACCAGTTTTTAAATGCTGATGATTTTAGACTTTCTTTAAGTTCACGAGCTTTAAGCTGTATTTCTTTGTTTCCTGAATGCAATGTGTAGCTAGTGTGTATGATTTGGCTCATATGTCCTGTGGGAATGTTGACCATTATCGTATGCTGCCCAGCTAAGGCAAAATGCCATTCTGCCTCTCTCTCTTTACCTAATGTCATAAAGTAACCATTGATCGCACGATCATCTTTGTAGATACCATTGGGCTGAAGTGTGCTTGGTGCGCGTCTGTCATTGGGATTAAGTATAGTCAATCGCGCTTCTTCATTATTAGAAGCAGTGTCGTCACGCGTAATGTTATTTCCGTATGAACTCCAGAAGCCGATGGGGATGTCTGGTTTATTGTTTTCTTTTCCCCATGAAATGTAATAATCATCAATGACCGTGGGGCTGAAAAGAACTTTTTTGTTACCTGTCACGGAGTTGTCATCTGTATTAACTCTTAGCTCGTAGCGCTTGGCAAAGGTTTCAACTCCATTTTCTGGGATCATTTTGAATTCCGCAATGTTGGTTTTGTCTTGTTCTAGTCTTTTGAGGGTGTTGCCATCAAAATTAAGTGAAATGGAATTCTTTTCAGGGACAATGAGGTCTTTGATCGTGTTGCCCTCCGACTCATTACTCTGTTCTATCGTGAAGTTGGTGAGTCTGAATTTTTTGTTTTCACCAAAGTAATCGCTTACATATATTTCATATCTTGAGTCCTCATCGCTTGCGATACTGCCATTAGTATTAATTTTTAATGGGGAGACAGGCAGTAGGTCTGGATCGAAACCGTAGTATGCGGCTCCATCATCATCTTTTCTTCTCAAACCATCGCCTTCATTCGCTACAAGAAAATATAACCAGGGTGCTTCTTTTTTTGGCCAGCAGAAGCCCAATGGCTCATTATTGGATACAGTTGAGTAAAATCTAATGCGTTTAGTTGCTTGTTCCTTATATGTTTCCGAGAAATGTTCATGACTAAAGACGACGAAACTATTTGCTTCGGTTGCTTTCATTTGTAATAATTTTTTGTCTTTATCGTATGAAATTGCAAATTTAAGGTTTTTTGAGATAGACTCATTAGGCCTAATTCTGAATCCACTTGCAGTATTTTTCTTTCCTTTTCCTTTTAAGTATTATCCTCCCAATTCATTTTCTTTATATAGTGGGTCTTCATCGATCGGAAAATTAGAATCTAAAAAAGCATCATTGCTGACTGCTAGCATAGTGTGCCCTGGCGAATTACCTTTACCATAAGAGTATATTAAGTCTCCTTTTTGGATTTTATTATGGGTAAGCCTGATTAGTTTATTTAATTTAGTATACTTTTCTTCAAATGAATATTTTTTGTTATCAATAATATCTTTAATCAAATTATAGGACTCTCTGCCCTCTTGATCTAGAAATCGTCCATGTGTAACACCTGCCAATGTGTCTGCAGTTATTACACATTGTGCTCCACAGTTGCCAATTTTTCTGTTGCCGAGCGAACTCCCTTTGAACAGTCTATTCGATATGAGAGTTTGAACACGTTTCATTCCGTTAGTGGTATCTATCTCAAATCCAAAATTACGCCTTGAGATATGTACAAATGAATATGGTCCTAAATCAACATACTCTTGCCCCTTCAATGTAGAGATAACCAAATTACTAAAATGTTGGACGCGTACATAAATATATTTATTCTCAGTATCTATGCTGACAATATCTGCTGCTTCATATCCTCCGTCTGCAGATCCATATTTCCATTGTACGGAGTTGGGGTCGGTTACTCCAAAATTAGAGTATTTGATTTTGATCGTTATCGGCATTTCAAATTGCAGACCTGAAGGCTGCATATCAAGAATCATTTTTCCATCTACTGTTTCGCCTTCACTTTGGACTTTATTGAAGGTGATATTGGTATCCTCATTTAAGGAAAATGGAGGAATAGTAGCTTTTACGCCTTCAGCATCGCTGCCTAAGGTTGCTCCTCGTTGTGGTGTTACATTTTGACTCGCAATTTGGGTAAGCTGTTTTGCTTTTAATTCAACTGGGACTAATGAGTATGTCCCAGCCTGATTAATTTTCAGATATACTGATTGACCACCTTCGTTACCTGTTCCGATGGTAAATCTGCCAGCTCCTTTGGAAGTAATGAGAACATTATCTGAACTTACTGAAACTCCGGGAGGAAGAATTATGTCTCCACCGCTCATGAGTGTTCTTGTTGATATGTAGGAAGTATTATCGGATTTAGAAGCAACTTTAGCATTACCAAGATGATTGATGGATTTTGTGAATAAGTTTCCGGGGTCAGGTTTGTTGGCCCCATGCATAAAGTAGTCTTTTACATCTTCTCTGATATCCTTGATGAAATCAGCGTTAGGACTGGAGTCTTTGATGCGACCTTTTACTAGTTCAGCATTAAATTCTACCAGTTTTTCAGCATTCAACTTACCTATACTTTCCAGATACTGGGCATAAGATTCTGAATCGTTGGTTATGTATAAATTATCTTTACCTGTAAGGTCTCGTGGCAGTGCATTGCGCAAAATTTTTCCGTTCTTCTTGGCCACAACAAACAGACTGTCAGTGGGGCCATAGCTACCTGCTGGAACCGTGGGACTCACTTTCGACATGTCTTCATCTGATAAGGTCAGTTCATATGAACCATCGGCTCCTGTAATAGCTTTGGTAGAAGTCGTGCCGTCACCAAAGTCGATGTATACTTCTGCTCCTTGTACAGGGTCATCATCTACAACACCTGAAATTACAATTGAGCTGGAGCTCGAGCTTCCGCCTCCCCCTCCGCCACACGCGAATAAGATAAAAGAGATTGTGAGCAGTAGTAGAAGTAATTTTTTCATAGTGGCATCCTCGGGAGATTGAGCTGAGTTAAGTTCAATAGAACAGATAAAATATAAGTAAGTACTTCTTAATGTCGTGTTTATCGGTACTTACTTAAAAGTATGTTTTTTAATTTGCCTATCAGTGTACTGTGATTTTGTCTATATTTGCCATGATGTTTCTGACTAAATAAGTTGTGATCACCGTCATCTTCGGTCAACCGAAGAATCACGAAAAACAATCAAACAGCCCCACCAGACCTCTCCCCACCTAATCACCACCCCCCAGTGACCAACTCAAACCAATCAGGATATCCTTCTATTTACTGATGCTACATCTATGCCTATCCACTGCCAATCAACCGGCTATAAAGGCTGAGATTGCCAACAGCGTGGAATATTTTTAATTCTATAGCGTTAATGGTTTGAGCTTCTGAATGTATTAAAATAAATTCTATCAAACCAGACTTTCTAAACTCGCATGATAAATTATGTACTTATATTTAGCCCCATCTATTCGCATTGACAGAGAAATACTCGGATGTTTTATTGGTCTGACCAATGGGAAATGTTTTGATGCGCGAATAATTAGAAAACAGTGAGGGAAGGATTGTGGAACACGTTACAGTTGGCGGACTCAAGGTCGCCGAACCTTTGTATGAGCTGGTCAAAAATAAGATTATACCGGGAACAGGAATTTCTTCATGCACTGTTTTTTGGGAAGAGCTGCAATCTATTTTGACTGATCTGATGCCTCGAAACAGGGAGCTGCTGGAAAAGCGTGAAGAGCTGCAAGCGCGTATTGATGAGTGGCATTTATCCCGTAAGGGGCAAGCTCACGATGCTGCCGAGTATAAAAAATTTCTTTATGATATAGGATACATTCTTCCAGAAGGTGAGCCTTTTAGCATCGGAACAGAAGGGGTGGACCCTGAACTGGCAACCATCGCCGGGCCACAGCTTGTAGTGCCTATTACCAATGCCCGCTATGCGTTGAACGCTGTCAATTCCCGCTGGGGCAGTCTTTATGATGCTCTTTATGGAACAGACGTAATTCCCGAAGATGGCGGCGCAGAAAAAGGTGAGAGTTACAACTCCGTTCGCGGTCGTAAGGTCATGGAATACGCTTCTGTATTTTTGGATAGCGCAATCCCTCTTGCTGCTGGAAAACATGCTGATGTTGTGGAATACAAAATTTCATCGAAAGAAAATGTTGAGTTCAGTGCGGTTCTGAAAGATGGCTCGGAATCCTTGCTTACTGATTCTACTCAGTTTGTAGGTTATGCGCACGATGGTTCTATACTTCTTTTCCGTAATCATGGTCTTCATATTGAAATCCATATTGATCCAGAAAATATTATCGGGCGTGATCATCCTGCCGGAGTAAAGGATGTTGTTATGGAAGCCGCAGTCACCACTATTCAGGATTGCGAGGATTCCGTTGCAGCTGTGGATGGCGAAGATAAAGCTCTGGCGTACAACAACTGGTTGGGACTTCTCCGCGGTGATCTCGAAACGACTTTTACTAAAGGCGGTAAAGAGGTTGTGCGCCGTATGGTTGCCGATCGTGAATACACCGGACCTGACGGTGCGACTTTTTCATTGTCCGGTAGGTCTATGCTGCTGATTCGTAATGTAGGGCTGCTCATGACAACCGATGCAGTGCTGCTTGCCGACGGAACAGAAATTCCTGAAGGCATACTGGATGCTATGATGACCGGACTTATTGCTCTGCACGACATAAAAAAGCTGGGCCGCTTTCAAAACAGTAAAACCGGAAGTGTTTATATAGTTAAGCCCAAGCAGCATGGACCGGAAGAAGTTGCCTTTACCTGTGAGCTTTTTGCAAGAGTTGAAAAAGCTCTGGGCATGACTGCCGGAACTATGAAGATCGGGGTTATGGATGAAGAGCGGCGTACTACAGTTAACCTTAAAGAATGCATCCGTGCGGCAAAAGATCGGATTATTTTTATCAATACCGGATTCCTTGACCGCACAGGAGATGAAATCCATACCAGTATGGAAGCCGGACCCATGGTTTGTAAGGCGGACATGAAAAATGCCCGCTGGATGAAAAATTATGAAGACTGGAATGTTGATGTTGGCCTTGCCTGCGGTTTTTCGGGTAAAGCGCAAATAGGTAAAGGTATGTGGGCTATGCCGGATCGCATGCGTGAAATGGTCGAAACCAAGCAAGGTCATCCACTTGCCGGAGCTAATTGCGCATGGGTTCCATCGCCAACTGCTGCGGTGTTGCATGCCATGCATTATCATACCGTGGATGTTTTTAAGCAGCAGGCCAAGCTTTCAGGGGCAGCTAGAGCAACTCTTGATGATCTGCTGACTATCCCTCTTTTGGAAGAAACATTAATTCCAGAAGTCATTCAGCGTGAGATAGAAAACAATTGTCAGGGAATTCTGGGCTATGTGGTCCGCTGGGTAGAGCAGGGTATCGGTTGCTCAAAGGTTCCTGATATCAATGATGTGGGACTCATGGAAGACAGGGCAACACTGCGTATTTCCAGTCAGTATCTGGCTAACTGGCTGCATCATGGGCTTTGTTCCGAAGCTCAGGTTATGCAGTCTTTGCAGCGGATGGCTGCCGTGGTTGACCGCCAGAATGATGGTGATCCGAATTACCATAATATGGCCCCTGACTATGAAAAAAGCATTGCTTTTCAAGCTGCCTGCGACCTTATATTTAAAGGCTGCCAACAGCCTAGCGGATATACCGAGCCTATTCTGCATGCCAAACGGAGTGAAGTTAAGGCTGCTAAGTAGTTTTAACGGTTATTGATGTTTAAAAAGGGTTAACTCATTTGTAGAGTTAACCCTTTTTCTGTTTATTAATAGAGGGTTGCAATATTCACCCACAATACACCCCCGCATACTCCACGCCTACATGAAACTTTTTGAGGGCGTTGGTATGAATTGGTGTTTTCGTGTATATAATTGGTGGAGTTTTTTGAGTTATTTATCTTTAATTAACATTTAATCTAAATAATTTGGTCTAATTTAATCATTTTGGGGTTGAAATTATCGTCTGCAATAAAAAACCAGTCTTTATATTTTTTATCTGGAATAATAGAATCATGTTCTTTCAGTCCTTCGGCAGTAATAAGAAATTTTCTATATGAAAAGTCTGTAAGAATTTTATCATATATTTCGAAATTTTTAGCCCTCATTAAAACTTCACAGATTATAACAGGTTTAATTTTTTTAAGTGTTTCTAATCCATTATTAAAGATATCTACTTCTGTGCTTTCTACATCGATTTTAATACAAGTCTTCTTACCAATATATTTAGGAATGCAGAGCTGATCAAGAGTAATAATGGGAACATTAACGTATTCACTGCTGGTTACAGAATCTTCAACAGAAAGTGCAGTCGGCATTTCACTAGAAATTTCGTTGCTTGGAGATTTGAATACTCCTTCTACCCCAATTCCTGTAAGTCTAGCGTCAATTATGCCTTCAAAATTGTTCAGTTTGATGTTGTTAATGAATATTTTATTTGCTTCTAACAAGATATCAAAGGCTAGTATTTCTGCGGTAGGTTTAGCCTTTGCCGCAGCCAGTGCGAATAGTCCAGAGTTTGAACCTATATCAAGAATAATTTCAGATTCCATTGCGAATTTCACGAACAGATCCAAAGCAATTCTATCTTCAGCTGGTTCTCGTCTTCCACTGGTCCAAAAAAATTTTTTAGCAATGCTGCAACGTTCAGGGCGGCACATATTAAAGTTACCTATTGGCAACAATACTGGAACAATAATACCTGGCTTTACAGGTAACCGGCTTATCCAATCACGCTCTGTAGAATAAAATTTACGAATAAATAAACAAAATTTATTATATCCGGGTAAATACGGCACGGTTATTTTGTATAATTTTTTAAGGTAAGTGCTGAATTTCATAATTAAGACTCCATTTTTTTATGGCGAGATGCATATGGTATTTATTGTTTGACTTGTTAACAAATTTTAAGAAAATAAATGTTAAATTTACTTGGCCTTATCTGATTGTTGCGACAAAAGCTAATAAATTTAATGTGATCTAGTAGTTAAGTATAAAACAAGATATCGTTATCTAATCAAATACTTTCTTGCAATGAAAAACATAAAATCTTCTGCCATAGGGGGGATTTATTTTATTCATATAGCACCGGCCCCCAGTCACCAAATCAAACCAATCAGGATAATATTCAATTTTCATAATCATTTAACAAGTTGAAATTAAAGTATTTTTGCCAATTTACGGACTTGACGGTCCACTGTTCAATGTAGTTTTTTTCGTACACCAGAAAACAGGTAATTGAAGGCGGGATTATAACTTATATGATGGCGGGTAGAGTAGTTGTCAGTGGAGCACTGAATCATTTTGATACATACTTGTTTATTTGTTTTAGCTTTAACCATGTGTAACTTACTATTAATCACAAAATTAAAGGGTTAACTCATTTGTAGAGTTAACCCTTTAATGTTTATTAAGTCCAATTAATTTTGGAAGCGTTTGATATTGTTGATGGTGATAATATATAGCTATTTTTTGACAGATATCAGCTATAATATAAATCTTATTTTAGCTTTTGAAATGTTCTATTTTAAATAAACTATTACATTACTTTTATTGTCTGCAACAAAAACTGGGTGTTGTTCCATGCCGTTCAGTCGTCTAGCTCTGTAGCTGACCTGAGATTGAACATAATTTTGTAATTCCAACATGGTTATGTCTTTATCTTTATTAGTATCAGCTTCTCCTTGTAGACCTTTTATAAAGTAATAGGTGAATAAGCTATGCTTCATTTTAGGATACCAATTACTAAGTTCTCCTACTGAAGTACTACTGATGAGGTAAGATTTTTTTAAATTTTTAATGTGGCTGCTTGTTTTATATAAAGCCGGGGAAACGTTTTTAAATAAAGCTCCACCACCAGAATCTCCACTGAAGCAGGCATCAAGTATCACAAAGTTTTGTACTGAGGGTATTTTACCTAGATTTTTATAAAGCGTATCTACAGAATATCCTGTTTCAGATATATAACTTACGGAAGCATCCACAGGGACAAGATAAGCGCCTTTTTTATTTAAGCTCGGTGCTCCATGGCCAGAGTAGTACACAATGACTTTTGATACATTAGGCTTTACCCAATTATAAAGTTTTCCTTTGTAGTTTTTTTCAGAGCCAAATATAGAAATCATATTAGCCTGAGTTGCATCTTCCAAATAAATGATATTTTCCGGTAAGATACCAAGCAGTTGTATAAAGTTTTGTTTAACTGCTGCGGCATCGGATGCGGCAAAGTTGACATCCGGAATACCTGAATTGTACCGACTGTAATTCTTATTGCCTATAATAACTGCAATAGTCTCAGGACTTTTTGTATTGGCGTCAGGTATATTTTTGACCAGCTCTGACGCTGATTTTTGTTTAACTTTTGTCTTTTTTTTGTGTGTTGACGAGGCTACCTGACTATAATTAATTTTTACTGAACCAACAGGATCTCTATATTCGTATTTTCCGCAACCTGTCAGAAGTATTAACATGCCCATTGCTATAGCTAATTTATGAATCATATTATTGCCTTGCAGTGTTTTTTATACAAATAGTATTATTGGTTTATGTTTTACTATTTTTAAAAAGAATTGACGTAACTTAGTCTTCTTCCAATATTTTTATGATTCGCGGTAGAGAATTGCTTACAGCATCGGTTAAGGCATTTCGTGCAGCCACGCCATATAGCTCGTTGGAAATAACAGCAGATCGTTCTTGTCCTTTACCTTCAACTCTAACAGTGGCTATTTTTTCATCATCACCCCATATAATTACATCAAAAGAGACCTCAGCTACTCCACCTAAAGTCATAAAACCCATATCAGTGTCTATAACTAAATTTTTAAAAGAGAATGATATTCCTTTAGGAACTGATTCCGGCATACTCAGGATTGTTTCTACTTCATATCCGGCCGCAGCAAGCTCTTCTGCATAGGCATAGGCTATCCAATCTCCAATATCAGAAGCAGTTACGATATCAGCAGTTTCCATTCCTGCGGAGTTTTTAACATTACCAATTATTTTAAGGCCTTTCTTATTTTTAGGTATATTACTTACATCTTGTGGCTTTTCGATATAAATTTTACCTTCATGTCCGGATTGTATTATCTTTCCGGGATGATAGGTCAGTTCAACATCACGATCTACGAGGGCGCACCCTGAAAAAAAAGAAAGTGACAATAAAATAATGAGTAACCGTTTCATAACTCCACCTGTTTTAGCAGTTAATGCACTGTCGCTAAAAAAATCAGCGTCCCCCGATCAATTATAATGATTAAAAGTAAACTTCGTATGGAAGTACTTTATCTTCTGATAAGTGTGCTACTTTTGAATATTTTTTGAAGAATGAACAAAAGTCATATTGTTCATTAGGGATAAAGCAGTCTAACCAGGATATTTGTTCATTGGTGTGCATGGCAGCTATCATAAAACCTTCAGCATCGTGTTTATGTCCATCCATGGTAACCATTGTTAATTCCATACCGGATTCTGGACGGGGGAACAGTAATGTTGCTGACTGTGAAATTACATTTTTTGAGTCGTAGTCTTGGGGAAAGAGCATAATAACTTTATTGTCGGCAGTGATGTTAAAGATAGCTACTTCTGCTCTTTTTCTTGAACTGACGGTAATAAAAGATTTTTCACCATACTTGAATACGGATTTATTAAGTTTGGCCTTTAGCCCGAGGTGAGTTTTTTTAGGATTAGTAATTACTGTGGATGTTAGTTCCACTCCATAGACAGGAATGGGGGGATTATCAGCCACTTGATGTTGACTGATAGGCAGCCATTTGACTTTTTCTGCGATAATGAATCCATAAGAAAAAGATTTAATAAAATTTGCTGCCACTTTTCCATTTGTAACCAGGGTAGAAGATGAAACCGAAACACCGGCAGCTTTTTCTATTGCAGCGGATCGCGCTCTTTGTTTTGCAAGGTAGCTGGCCTGATCTGGAGTCATACCAACAATTGCGCATGATCCTGTTGTCTTAACTATTTTTTGTTCCGCAAAGCATAAATTTGAAAAACCGAAAATTAATAACCCGATAAGAATAAGAAGTGATGGTGCTTTTTTTATAAAAGAATAATTACTTAACATCATCAATCAGTCCTTTCACTAAATCACTGACTCCACCGGAACGAAGCCCCAGTTTCAGGCATACTTCAGCTTCACCAGACTTTTGATCATATTTTTCACCACAGACTGAAGCAAATTTTATGGTTCCTTGGCTTTTCGCTACAATGGAATCCATATCAACTTTTCCATTTTTGATCGAAGTGCTTCTCTCAATCTGTAGGCCGTTGATAATTCCAATCAGTTTTGCCTGAGCAACTGATCGTGCAGCGAGCAGGGCCATATATTTAGAGTCTCCATGCCCATAACCAACCACTTGAAAATGTCCGGCATAGAAAGCTTTTTGTTTATCAGTAATCTCTTTAAATGATTGATTTTCGTCTGCAAAAGAATGTTGAACAATTATGAGACAGGAACTAAATATTAAAACTCCCAGAAAAGTTTTTTTGAATAATTTTAATAAGGTTATTTTCATGTAGGTTATAATATAACATTTTAGCAATAATTGAAAGGCGTTTTTTTAAAGATTCCATAAGATAACAGATCAACTTGAGACCAGCCGACCTCAGTGAATAAATCACACCAATCGGGATGATCTTACTTTTCAGGATTCTTTAACACTCTGAAATTGTGGGGGGCAGGGGGGAATTATTCCTACTGTGGGTAGTATCTAGTGTGGAAGGAGCGTCATATTAACTGGTTAATTCGTTTTTAGAGTTAACCAGTTTTCGTTTTTTTGCGGTGTGATTGTTGTGTGATGTGGTGAGACAAAAGTTGGGGGATTATGTGTACAATCTTTATTTTGTTTTTGAGGTCAGAGAATCTAATGGTAAGTCCCTTGATGGGGCTCATTCGTTAGGACAGAATATTTTGTGACATTTTAATGATCACAACTATTTAAAATATACTAGCGCGTTGTTCTTGTCTTTTGCAATAAAAATTGGATGTTGCTCTCTTCCTGTTAATCTGCGTGCTTTATAGTTGACCTCATTAGTTACATAATTTTGAATTTCCCCAAATGTAATTCGAGAGTCAAGGTTCATATCAGCTTTTCCATTTAGTCCATCAAGTAAATAGTAGGTAAACAAACTATGTTTTTTCTCTGGATACCAGTTGCTTAGTTCTCCTACTGATGTACTACTCATTAAGTAAGTGCGTTTAATATTTTTTATATGTGAACTTGTTTTATACAAAGCTGGAGAAGCATTTTGAAAAAGAGTTCCACCACCAGATTCTCCACTAAAGCAAGCATCAAGAATAACGATATTTTGAGTAGAAGGAATCTTGCTTATATTCTTGTATAATAAATCAATTGAATACCCCGTGTCAGAGATATAGCTAATATTAGCATCGACAGGCACTAGATATGCCCCCTTGTTATTAAGGCTTGGTGCACCATGTCCTGAATAGTAAATAAAAATTTCAGATTTTCCAGGTTTTACCCAATTATAAAGTTTGCCTTTAAAATTTTTGCTTGAACCAAAGATAGAAATTAAACTGGCTTGGGTTGCATCCTCAACATATATAATATTTTCAGGGTTTACCCCTAATACATCTATGAATGTTTTTTGGGCTGCTTCTGCATCATTGTGTGCAAAATCAACGTTAGGAATGCCGTTTTGGAACTTTTTATAGTTGGCGTTGCCAATGATTACAGCAATAGCATTAGGACGTTGTATATTACTTTTATTTTTGTAAGTGAGATTTTCAGTTTGAGTAAGTTTCAAAAGCGTGTTGTTGGGGGTATTCTCCTTCATTCCTTTTTGTTTGTATTGATCGTTATAATATTGCGATAAAGTCGTGACTTTATCTTTCGCAGAGTAATAAGCCGTCTTTCTGCCGCAGCAACTAAGCGTAATCATTATTATCAAAATTAAGAAAGTCTTTTTAAACATTTTATGATCCTATTGTGGCTTTATTAATTTCTTCAAATATATTTTCTAGTAAATCATAAGCAACAACTACAGCATATCCTTTGGGGTCTGTATAATAAAACATAGCTGAGGATTTCATTTCATCCTTAATTTTACCATCCCATGTGCTCCAATCAGATTCACTGTCGAAAGATAATTTTTTATATACGGCTGCTGTCCTAGGGTTATATATAGATATTTCACCCGCCCAATCATTTGTAGGAATAACAACTAACGCTGCGGTTACTGTTTGATCTTGGACTATTGCACCACTAGCTATTGGCCTACCCTCAAGATAGTGTGCATTAAATTCATTTGTTATTTGTCTGTCAAAATGAGCTGCTAGGACGAAATAGTTAGATTCCTGAGTAAAATCAAATTTACGGTCAAGTACGATAATACACCTAAATATTTGCTCTTTGTTTTCATTAATACAAATTTTAGCCTCAATAACTACGCCAAATTGAACATCAGATCTTATGTGGTCTTCGTGGGGATTAAAGGGATTAGTGGCATAAAGTCGTTGTCGGTCTTAGTTTCTTCAATTACGGAAGCAACTTTATTTATTGTTATATTAACTCTGTAGTCAGCAGAAGATGCTTTTCTTGTGACCTCCGCGCCATTTTTTTTAGCAGTGTAATTAATTTTTTTTCAATATGCCGGTTTCTTAAAACTTTTTCTCGTTAATTTTTGTTGTAATGAAATTGTACTTTTGCCATCTGAAGTCACCAGATTGGGAAAAGCTAACATTGACATGAATTTTACGACCTTTTAACGAACTAAAAGAGAAATCATGCTGTGGAAGTATTTTTTGTATGTCTGTTGAGAAATCTTTTTCCGTGAATTGTGCAACGTGGACTGGCGCACATCCAAATAGAAAGCTTAGTATAGCAAGAGTAGTTAATATTCGCCTCATATTATTATCCTAAATTTTTTTTAGTTAATAAAAGTTTTAACTTATTTTAAATCAGTGCATATTATATTTATTATTTTACATAATTGTAAAACTCTATATATCTAGATTAGTAGCTTTGTATGGAACATACGTAGCCGTTGTTATCTTTTGCATATCAAAATATTTGTTAGAAAATTTGTCTGAGTCATAGAAATGTTAGGACTAAATATATCTGTACATGCAACGCCTATTGTTTTCGGAAATGCTGCTATACAAAATTATTCAATGTCAACTTTGTACTTAGCTAGTGTGAACATAGCCAAATTTATTCCTGAAATTAGGAGAGGGAAATAAGAAGTTTTTTCCTGCCTCAATCATATTTTAAGATTCCATGTGAATTGGAAAAAGTCTTGTAACTGAAGCATCTGCTGCAAGATATTGCTGATCTGTCATGGATGATAAACAACATACTGTAATTGTTAAAAATTATTTTATGACGTCTTTCAGCGTGACTATTCTTATATGTCTTAATTATCATAATATATATAATTATAGTATATGAAGAATAATTGAAAGCTTTTTTATTTTAAACAATATTTCAGCTCGCCGTCATCTTCAATCAACCTGAGATCAGCCTTCCACTAGAAATAAATCAAACCAATTAGAATAATTTTAATTTTAAGTATCATTTAACAATCTTAAATTGTGGGAGATTTGTTGATGATAATCTATTCCTTTTAAATTTATGGACAACTCCAAGTGGAATTAAAAAAATTAGCACAGTGATTGAGATCAATCTTGATAAAAATCAAAAAGATATTTTAATTAAATGTTTACAACTACAGGATAAAAACAAAACGGCCTAGCCCCTTTTCTTCCTTACACTAGTCACATATCCATCAGAACCAATTGTGACTGCTAACTGTCTCCACCCAATATGGCACACCGACATCCACCAAAAATCCCCGGCACACACCAGAGTACACACAAGTGGTCCCGGATTTTGCTCTATTATATCGTAAGTCTTAGCCTTAAAACAAGAAAAGCCCCGTAAAAACGGGGCGTAAGACGTCCTATTGGACTGTATGATTTTATATAGTGGTGGGCCATCACATCCGCACCATCGAACAAAAAGCTCAGAGGCAGAAATATAGTTACTAGGAACTGAAAAAGTATTCATACCAAAGCTCTCCTTTAAGCTCATCCTTAAAAAATGCAGGGTCAGCTATCAAGGAAACTGACTTTACGGGAGCGACCCTAGACCCTGTAAGTATGTTTACAACAACACCCTATATCCTACTTTCAGTGCAACAGCATAGGCGGGGCATCTCTATCTTACTGGAAAGTATTGCGTCATGTGATAAACTGGTTTACTCGCTCAACTCTGAGATACCCGGCAACGGGGTCACATCAAGAAAGCTTGGTGTATTGTTTTCTGCCTCCCAAAGATCACGCTTACGCTGAAGATTGAGCCATAAATCAGGTGTGGTATTGAATGCCCGTGACAGTCGTAAAGCCATTACAGGGCTTACGCTGGTTTTTTCATGAAGGACTTGTGATAAATGCTTACGGCTTACCCCAAGATGCGCAGCTAAGGCTGTTACTGTCAGCCCTAAGGGTTCCATATAGTCATATTTAATAATTTCTCCGGGGTGTGTCGGCCTGCGTGTAGTAGTGTGCATAGAGCCTCCTTGCTTAATGGTAGTCTTGATAGTTCACAACATAGGCGTTGCCATTTTCAAATTTGAAAGTCAGCCTCCAGTTGCCTGAAATTTTAATAGAATAGTGGTTTATAAGATTTCCCTTTAAAGGATGAAGTCCAAAGCCCGGTGCATTCATATCTTGAATATCTAAAGCGGAATCAAGTCTATCAAGGATTCGGCCTAATTTTGATGCATGCTTGGACTGAATTCCTCTTGTTGTTCCGGTATTGAAGAAATCTTCTAGCCCCTTATGGGCGAATCCTTTAATCATAATGTAACCTCTCAGGTAACAATGGTCAATATACGTATTAAGCTCTTTTCTTAAACGGAATCACACTTCCACCATCACGGAGGCTATCGAGATAATCTGAGAAAATTTGCATCATTCTGGTTCGTTCTTCCATATATTGGGCATGATCATAAGCAGCTCGAACTTGGTTTGTCTGTACGTGCGCAAGCTGGCGTTCGACCATATCTTTAGGCCAACCAGTTTCATAAAGCAGGGTAGTGCATGTTCCACGGAAGCCGTGATAACAAAGCTGTTCTTTAGTATACCCCATGCGGCGTATAGCTGTGTTGAGGGTGTTTTCAGAAAGAATGCTTGAATTATTCACAACGCTAGGAAATACAAATTTTGATGGATTATTAAGCTGTTTCACTTCCTTAAGAATTGTTAGAACTTGATTTGAAAGTGGTACGATGTGAGGTTTGCGCATTTTCATGCGTTCTGCTGGAATTCGCCACTCTTTGCGGTCAAAATCAATTTCATCCCATTTCATTCCGCGAATTTCTTTTGAACGTGTAAAAGTGTACAACCCGACACGTAAAGCCTGTTTTACAATATAATGCCCAGAGTATTCTTCGATATACCGTAAGAGTTTTCCTACTTCCATTGGATCAGTGAGAGCCGCCCGGTGTTTTCTGCTTTTTGTTATTGGAGGCAAAGCCCCTTTAACAATCTGTACCGGGTCGATTTCTACCTTATTGATAAAGACTGCATATTTGAAAATTTGCGAACATAAAGAAGCAACTCTGTGTGCGGTTTCAAGAGTGCCCTTAGCTTCAATTCTTTGAAGTAATCCAAGTATGTCTTTAGGGGAAATTGCTGAAATGGGCAGGTGTCCGATGTAGGGAAAAACATGATTTGAGAGACGGCCTTCATTGGTGCGGTACGTTTTTGTGGTCCACGATTCGCTGTTTTTTTTCAGCCATGCCCGCGCCACCAGTTCAAAAGTATCATTTTGTGCTTGTGCTTCAGCCAGTTTAACGTTTTTTGCCTGCTTCGGGTTAATTCCATTCTTAAGAGTCCTCGACGCCTCCATATGCTCTATGCGGGCATCAGCTAGACTTACTTCGGGATATGTACCAAGAGTCAGCATGGTAGCTTTACCGTCAAATCGATAGCGATAACGCCAGAACTTTTTACCAGTAGGCTTTACTTCAAGGCATAATCCACCTTGATCAGCAATGCGGTACAGTTTGGCTTTGGGTTTGGCGTTTTTTACTTGTGTGGCAGTAAGTGTCATTTGCATCTCCAATTTTGTGAGTATGTCTTTTGGGAATATACTCGACATACTCACAAACATACTTACAAAAAATGGGTATGTCTATACACCTTATGAGAGTGTATGACACAAATGACAAAAGAAAAGCCCCTGAAATTCAGGGGCTTAAGACGTCCTATTAGACTGTATGATTTTATATAGTGGTGGGCAATACAAGATTCGAACTTGTGGCCTCTAGCTCCGGAGGCTAGCGCTCTATCCAACTGAGCTAATTGCCCACGAGGTTGAAGTTGATATACCTCATCGCTTTTCCATGTCAAGCAAAACACCGGGATCTGTTCGTTTCTTTTTCATTTTTTCCTGCCGGCGGACATGAGTCGGCTTAAATATGTCCGCTTACAGACGCAGAATATAGTTAAAGGGCATACTTTAACTACTATAAAAAGGAGAAGTTCGTTGAACAGAGGGTATATCAAACTCTGGCGCAGGATTGAGGATAATGTTTCATGGAGCAGGGGGCTGGCCTACCGTGGTCTTATGCTTTCGCTTCTGGTCAGAGTCTGCCGCAAGAAGACAGCTTTTCGAGGGGTGGAGCTTAAATGCGGTCAGACCGGGATAGTGGTCTCCTCATGGTGTGCGGAACTCGGGCTGGACCGCACCAGCCTGACACGCATGCTGAAAAAACTGCAAGCCGACGGTTTTATTAAAATTAGCAGCAGGGCCAACAGGTTTACAATCATAACCGTGCCGAACTGGGACAAATATCAGTCGAGCACCATGATCGATGGAAAAATAGTTTCCTCAGACCATGTTCAGCCACTGAGACAGCAGGACAACCTGCCGAATGCTCATCCGAATACTCAAGCGATTGCACAACCGAATACTCAAGCGATTGCTCATCCGAATACTCAAGCGATTGCACAACCGAATACTCAAGCGATTGCACAACCGAATACTCAAGCGATTGCACAACCGAATACTCAACCGGGAACTCAATCAGCAGCTCAACCGCAGACGCTTTCATCGCCGCAATGTGAGCTTCATCCTGCAAGCAATGTCTGTAGCAGCACGGCATCATCCGGTGCCGCAACAGAACAAGATATAAAGAAAGAAAAGAATAAGAAATCTCTCTCTCCTGATTCTGTGGCAGAGCCAGTGCAGAACCCTGATGGAAAAATCTCAGGAGCAAAGGAGAGCGGGTGTGACGGCTTTGATCTTTTCTGGAAGGAATACCCGCGCAAGCAGGGCCGTTCGGCCGCCTTAAGGGAATGGAAAAGGCTTCACCTCAAGAATCTGCTCCCGGACCTTGATAATTTACTTTCAGCACTGAACACCCAGTCGCTTACCAGCCAGTGGCAAAGAGAAAAAGGACGCTTCGTACCCTGTGCTTCGCGCTGGCTCAAAGAGGAAATGTGGAACGACTGTCCGCAGCCCGGCAATGAATTGATAAGCGAAAATGAATTTCTAAAACTTGCACAGCTTCAGAGGAATAAAAAATGACCGAAGTTGAATTTCTCGACCTCTGGAAAAAAATACATGCTACATTCGGACTTGATGGCACTGCTCCGGGACGGCTGGACTCTTTTAACAGCTGTCTGGACAGAGTCAGGGCTATGTCTGCGGATTCACGGAACTATATCTTGCAGTCTTTTCAGAATCTGGATCGTCTGCCGCTGAATATTGGTAAAACAGCACAGGAATATTACCGGCTGTGGCAGGCTGACAAAAAAAATTATCTGGAAAAAAATAAACCTGTTTTTTTAAAAAGCGATTGCCCGCACTGTATTAATGGCTATATTTATGCCTCAAAGGATAACAATTGTGGTCAGAAATGTGTCTATACCTTTGCGTGTGGACATTGCGGGAAGGGGAGTGCTGGTTTTATCACTGCGACCCGTGAAAAAATTCTCGCAATAGGGTATGAAATAGAAATGCCTGTAAGTGCGGCGCAGTAGAGAATTTACAAATCTGAAGACGTCCCGGCAATGATTGATTATGGTCTGGTTTTGGGTGTATCAGGTGACAAGTTTTTTACCAGTAAGACTCGTTTTATAATCATACGATTGTTCTGCTGACAATGATAGGCATTGCCGTTTCCGGATTCTTTCGATGATTTTTAAGTATGTATGAGGTTGGGAAATGAGTGAAAATTTAGGTGTTCGGTTAATCGAGCTTATCAAGTCGCTTTCACTTGGCATGGATCTGATTTCGTCAGCAGTCAGCAACCATCATGTCAGAGTAGGATTTCTGGCAGCACGTCTTTCCCATCAGCTTGGCTATTCCGCAGAGGTTCAGCGCGATCTTCTTTTTGCCGGGTTGATGCATGATGCTGGTGCTCTTTCATATCGGAGCCGGCTGGATGCCCTTGAGTTTGAAACTGACGGCATTGTTCATTGCGAAGCCGGTTACAGACTGGTCAGACCGTATCCAAGATTTTATTCAGTCGCACAATATATCCGCCACCATCACGATAAATATGCTGATATAAAAGATAAAAACAATTTTACTCTGGAGTGTGGCAATGTTGTTAATCTGGCTGACAGAATTGATGTCCAGATCAAAAGAGATGTTCCGTCAGCAGGGCAGCTGGAAAGGATACGCCAAAAAATTATCGAGAAAAAAGGTATAATGTTTAATCCCCTGCATGTTGAAGCATTCTGCGATTTGTCTGTTCAACCGGGATTTGCTGATCAGCTTGATAATCCTCAGGATAATCTTTTCACTCTGGCACCCGAACATCTTGAAAATGAAGAACTCAGCCATAACGAGCTTCTTGAGTACACCAGACTTTTTTCTAAAATTATTGATTACCGCAGCAGTTTTACGGCAACCCACTCCAGAGGTGTGGCTGAAATCGCCGGAACGCTGACCTGTCTTATGGATAGCCCCAGCATAAAATGCGACTACATGCGTATTGCAGGTAATCTGCACGATCTCGGTAAGCTGGCTGTCCCGGAATCTATTCTGGAGAAAAACGGGCCTCTCAAGGATGAGGAGTGGACCGTGATGCGCAGCCATCCAAAATATTGCCGTAAGATTTTAAGCGCGGTGCAGGGTTTTACAAATATCACGGAATGGGCCTGCAACCACCATGAAAGGATTGATGGCAAAGGATATCCTTTCGGGCTTACAGGAGCTGATCTCAGTCTGGATTGTCAGGTTCTTGCTGTTGCCGATGTTTTTACCGCCATAACCGAAGATCGGCCTTACAGAGATGGAATGCCTATGGATATAGCCCGTGCCGTGCTTAAAGATATGTCCGGTTCTGCGTTTAGCAGCGATGTTGTTGACCTGCTTCTTGATAATTATGAAGATTTGAACTCAATAAGAAAGGTGGCTCAATCCAACGCGAGGAAAGAGTTTTTTGATCTTTATGAAGCATAATGGACCCTTTTTTTAATCTATTTCTGTCAAATTTACCTTAATTGTTGTTTTTTCCCTCCAATGACAGTATGTCACCTCAAATAATGGTGGTATATGTTTTTTGGGGGGAATAATTTTTTCTGTGGGAAGCAAAGTTTTCGCATCTCCTGTTTTTATTTTATTCCAAACAATTTTTATGATAATAATTACTATAAGCGCGAGTTTTATAAAATTCGTGACGATATTCTATGCTGAAGGGATGCAATGCTTGATTTTGAAAGAAAAAGTATAGTTCTGGTTACCTGTCCGAAAGGTTTTTCTCCATATCTAGCCAAAGAGCTGGACAGAATGGGTTTTAAAATCAGGGAAGAAAAGGTTGCCGGAGTAGAAATAAAAGCTTCATTAAACGAATGTATGAAGCTTAATCTTTATGTTCGTTCCGGTCACAGGGTTTTATACCAGCTTAAAAGATTTCAGGCTTCCACTCCCGAAGAACTGTACGATAATGTCAAATCAATAGTCTGGGAAAGGGTGCTAACCTCTGACGATTATCTCACAGTCACTTCCTCTGTGAAAACGGAAACTGTTAACGACTCCAGATTTGCCAATGTAAAAGTTAAAGACGCAATAGTAGACAGAATGCGTGAAGTTACGGGAAAACGTCCACATTCCGGTCCTGATCTGTGCGGCATAATTCCTTTTCTCTATTGGCGCGACAGTGATTGCGTGGTTTACCTTGATACATCCGGTGAACCGCTTTCGAGAAGGGGATACCGTAAATTTCCGCATAAGGCTCCTTTGCAGGAGACTCTTGCCGCGTCCATCATTTCCGCAACCGGCTGGTTTGGAAAGGGCAATTTTATTTCTCCCATGTGCGGTAGTGGAACTCTGGCTATAGAAGCCGCTCTTATCGGGCTTAACGGAGCACCCGGACTTTTGCGGGACGATTTCGCCTTTATGCGTTTGCCCGGATATGATGAAAATTATTTTGATCAGCTCTGCGCCGAAGCTGAACAGAAGGAACGCACTGAAATTACAGGCAGAATTATCGCCACAGATATTGACCCGGAAGCGATTGAAGCCGCAAGGAAAAATGCCCGCGAAGCAGGTGTTGAACATCACATTGAATTTGATGTATGTGATTTCAGGAAAACAGAGATTCCTGACAATGGCGGAGTTGTGGTGATTAACCCTGAATACGGGGAACGTCTTGGCAACCCTGCCGAGCTGCAAAACACATATTCGGCCATAGGCGATTTTTTAAAGACCAGTTGTCAGGGCTATAGGGGTTACGTCTTTACGGGTAATTTTGACCTGGCTAAATGTGTCGGGTTAAGATCGTCCAGAAGAATACCTTTCTACAATGCAAAAATAGAGTGCAGACTTATTGAATATAAGATTTTCAGAGGAAGCATGAAGTAGCATATTGGGTTTATAATAGCCTTTCTATATTGTTTTTGTAAGCTTTTTTGAGTGAATACTAGACATTTAATAAATATTTAATGTATATTTAAAACATACGTTTTGAGATTGATTAAACTGTTTTTTAGGAGAAACTGATGCCCCGAATTCTTGTAGTTGATGATGATCCCATTTCACGCCAGATCCTGCGGGCGATGTTTGAAAATGAGCATTATGAGGTAGAAGAGGCTGAAGATGGTGTTGAAGCTCTGAAATTATATTCTGACAGCGATATAGATTTAGTTGTGACGGATATTTTTATGCCGGAAAAAGAGGGTGTCCAGACTGTAAGGGAATTAATGAAAGAAAATCCTGATGTTAAAATCATTGCGGTGTCCGGAGGAAGTTCCTCGGCCAATTATGATTCTCTGGACTGGATAAAAATGTTCGGCGTCAAATATACTTTCACCAAACCTTTTAACTCCACAGCTCTTCTGGCCGCAGTAGAGGATCTTCTTTCTGAATAAAGACTTAAGCCCCGAATCCGTGAAAATCATACTCAAAACGGTTGCATATTCCGCTTTGGTGCCGTATCTCTGCCTGATGTTTTTCGTCAGGACAAAGAAATGAATAATTCAGATAAAGTCTGCGTCAAACTGGAGTTCGAGAGCATCGAGCTGGCCAGTACCCTTTTCGGGCCGCAAAATTCAAATTTAGAAAGCATTGCCGCAAAATCAGGTGTTCGTATAGACAGCCGGGGCAGCAGTCTTGTTTTTCAGGCTGCCAGCGAAGAAATTATTGATCCCGTTGCTAAAACATTTTCTCAGCTCTACGGGCTGATGAAATCCGGCAAAGCAGTTTATCCTCAGGATGTGGAAAGTGCCTACCGCATTCTTTCCCGCGATCCTTCGGCCGATCTCGGCAGTATTTTCAGGGACGAAATTTTTGCTGTTTCCCACCGCAAAACGCTTATCCCGCGTTCTCTGGCCCAAAGGGCTTATTTTTCAGCTGTAAGGGAAAGCGATATGACTTTTGCTCTTGGACCGGCAGGAACAGGCAAGACATATCTGGCGGTGGCTATGGCGGTCCATGCGCTGACCCGCAAAGAAGTTAAAAGGATAATACTGACCAGACCTGCGGTTGAAGCCGGAGAAAAGCTGGGCTTTCTGCCCGGCGATCTGGTGGAAAAAATTAATCCTTATCTACGCCCTTTGTATGATGCCCTCTACGATATGCTTGATCAGCCCAAAGTTCTGGAAATGCTTGAGGAGAATACTATTGAGATAGCTCCGCTGGCTTTTATGCGCGGCAGAACTTTAAATAATGCTTTTATTATCCTTGATGAAGCCCAGAATACCACTCCTGAGCAGATGAAAATGTTCATCACCCGCATGGGCTTTGGCTCAAAAGTGGTTGTGACCGGAGATATCACCCAGATAGATCTCCCGGACAAGCACCGCTCAGGTCTTGTAAATGCCGCTAAAATTCTGCAGGGTGTGGATGGAATAAGCTTTATACGTTTTGATGAATCAGATGTCGTCAGGCATCCGCTTGTTTCCAAAATTGTCCGCGCTTATGATCTGGAAGATAAAAAATAGACCGGGTTTGCAATGGCCGATATAACTTATGATACAATTCCGCATCCACTTTTCCCTTTAAGCAGGGGAGAAGTTGAAGACGCTGTGGAACTGCTGGAAAATTTTTTCGGCATGGAAGAACTAAATTTCGGTTTGAGAATTGTTGATGACGGCAGAATTGCAAACGTTAACAGTGCTTATTTGAATTGTACCGGACCTACGAATGTGCTCAGTTTTCCTTCTACGGAAGATGGAAAAGGCGATGAGCAGGGAAATCTTGGTGAAATCGTTCTTTCTGTGGATACTTTGAACCGGGAAATAAAACTTTACGGTCAAAATCCGGAAGAACATTTTGTCAGACTGCTTACCCATGCCCTGCTGCATCTTATGGGCTACGACCACGGTCCTGAAATGTTTTCCATAACTGATTCCGCTGTAGAAAGCGTTTCCCCGGACCTGCGACTGCGAACTCGGGGCTGATCGCTTTAAAAGAATCATCGGTCAGCCCTTTCAACAGGGACGAGCTTTTCCGGCCTTTCGTCCTGAAATCATTGAACATGGAAATGGCCGCGGGATATTCCCGGTGTCCATATTGTGGTTTACAAGAGTTTATGACTCGGGCAATAATATCAACCTTTATTGCACCAAGTCTCATATTTCACGATCAGGAGAATTTCGCATGATAAGACACATGCTGCGCATCAATGACATTCCTCGTTCCGAACTCGGTCAGCTTCTTTTAAGGGCTAAGGAACTCAAGGATAATAAAATTAAAAACGATGTCCTCAAAGATAAAACAGTTATTCTTATCTTTGAAAAGGCTTCCACCAGAACCCGTGTTTCATTTGAGGTTGCCGTTCATCAGATGGGCGGAAGCACTGTCTTCATGACTCCCAATGAATCCCAGCTGGGCAGAAGCGAACCGCTTGAAGATACCGCACAGGTTCTTTCAAGATATGCCGATGCACTTGTGGTCAGAACTTTCGGACAGGAAAAAGTCCGCACTCTGGCCGAGCATGCTTCCGTGCCGGTTATCAATGCCCTTACTGATAAATATCATCCCTGTCAGGTGCTGAGTGATATGCTCAGTATTTACGAGCGCACCCCGGACCTTTCCAATGTTCACGTTGCCTGGATCGGCGATGGAAACAATATGGCTCAGTCATGGATCAATGCCGCTATCTATTTCCCGATCTATCTGACCATGGCTTTCCCCAAAGGTTATGAGCCCGACCCGGAAATAATCGCGCGTGCTCTCGGCATGGGTGCCAAAATCAATATGTCTTATGATCCTAAGGAAGCAATCAAGGGAGCGCATTACGTCAACACCGATGTTTTTGCTTCCATGGGACAGGAAGAAGAACAGAAAAAGCGTATGGAAGCCTTCATGCCGTTTCAGGTGAACAGCGAACTGATGAAGCTCGCTGATCCCGACTGCAAAGTAATGCACTGCCTTCCTGCACATAGAGGTGAAGAAGTCACTGCTGAAGTTCTGGACGGTCCGCAGTCTATTATTTACGATCAGGCTGAAAATCGTCTGCACATGCAGAAGGCTATTCTTGAATGGGCTGTAAACGGTCTGGAAGTTGATCTTGAAGCGGTAAGCAAAGTTCTTGCACCCGTTCCCAATGTCGCTTCCGTTCACGCTGTTGAATAATTTTAAAAGGATTATTTAAAAATGAGCAAAATAGAAAAAGTAGTACTGGCTTATTCCGGCGGTCTTGATACTTCCATCATTCTTAAATGGATCAAGAATACCTATGATTGTGAAGTTATCACCCTCACAGCCGACCTCGGTCAGGGTGAAGAACTGGACGGTATTGAAGAAAAAGCTCTGAAGACCGGCGCTTCCAAAGCCTTCATCGAAGACCTTCGTGAAGAATTCGCCCGTGATTTTATCTTTCCGTGTTTCCGCGCTTCAGCAGTTTACGAAGGACGTTATCTGCTTGGTACATCCATAGCACGTCCG
Organism: Maridesulfovibrio bastinii DSM 16055; assembly: GCF_000429985.1. NCBI lineage: Bacteria > Pseudomonadati > Thermodesulfobacteriota > Desulfovibrionia > Desulfovibrionales > Desulfovibrionaceae > Maridesulfovibrio > Maridesulfovibrio bastinii. The sequence goes on along the minus strand of NZ_AUCX01000019.1, from coordinate 51,842 downwards.
CTTATTTCCAAAAGACTTGTGGAAATTGCCGAACGTGAAGGTGCTCAGGCTGTTGCTCACGGTGCCACAGGTAAAGGTAATGATCAGGTTCGTTTTGAACTGGCTGCCATGGGTATGAATCCCAAATTGCAGACCATTGCTCCGTGGCGTGAATGGGATCTGGAATCACGTTCCGATCTGGTTAAATTTGCTGAAGAAAACGATATTCCGGTTCCGACCACAAGAAAAAAACCATGGTCTATGGATGCCAACCTTCTGCATGTAAGCTTTGAAGGCGGAGAGCTGGAAGACCCTTGGAATGCTCCTTCTCCTGATTCATACAGACTGTGTTCTCCCATTGAGAAAGCTCCTGATGAACCGGAAATTATTACTATAGATTTTGAACAGGGTAATCCTGTAGCCATCAACGGAACCAGCTATTCTCCGGCAGCTCTGGTGCAGAAGCTGAATGAGCTTGGCGGAAAACACGGCATAGGCCGCGTAGATATGGTTGAAAACCGTTTTGTCGGCATGAAATCCCGCGGTGTTTATGAAACTCCCGGTGGAACAATCATGCATGTTGCCCATCGTGATCTTGAAGGTCTCTGCATGGACCGTGAGATGATGCATCTGCGTGACAGCCTTATTCCTAAATATGCAGAGATGGTTTACTATGGTTACTGGTACGCTCCTGAAAGAATTGCTCTTCAGGAAATGATTGACAAGAGTCAGGAAAAAATCACCGGTACTGTAAGGGTAAAACTTTACAAGGGTAATGCTATCCCTGAAGGCCGTAAATCACCTTACTCACTTTACCGTTCTGATCTGGCCACCTTTGAAAAGGATGATGTCTATAATCAGAAGGATGCCGAAGGCTTTATCAAGCTCGTCGGACTCCGCCTCAAAGGTCACACTGCTGAAGCAGGCAGCAACTGGCTCGGCGGTAATAAAGAAGATTAATCAGCTTAAAGATTATCAGCGGGTCGGATTTTTTCCGGCCCGCTTTTTTATAGTGTGGCCGGGTTTATAGATTTATAGCCATACATATTTCCCTGAATTTTCTGATTGTGTTACTTATAATTTGCTAAAGCGATTTTGGGAAAGCAGGAGGACCGCTGGGCAGACAGTTCTTTTTATGCTGGGCTGTGTAATCATCGGGACCTTTTTTCCGCTAGCATGAGGCAATTGATAAAAGTTAAACCAAGACTTCAAGTTTTAACTATGGAGATTTGATAAAAATGGCAGACGATAAGTTATGGGGCGGCAGATTTTCTCAAAAAACAGCTGCATCAGTTGAAGATTACACCCAGTCCGTAGATTACGACTGCGCTCTTTATGAAGAAGATATAGCAGGTTCCAAAGCCCATGCGGGTATGCTTGCAGAGCAGGGTGTGCTGACCGTGGCTGAAGCTGAAAAACTTTCAGCCGGGCTTGATCAGGTTCTCGAAGAAATACGTTCCGGTAAATTTAACTGGAAGCGTGAATATGAAGACCTGCACATGAATATTGAAAGCAGGCTGACTGAGATTGTCGGTCCTGTAGGCGGTAAACTGCATACCGGCAGAAGCCGTAATGATCAGGTTGCCCTCGATTTCAGACTTCATGTTACCCATCGACTTGCTGACTGGAAAATAGTTGTAACAAAGCTTATCGGAGTTCTGGTTGATAAAGCAGACCAGTACAGGGATGTTCTGCTGCCCGGCTATACACACATGCAGCCGGCTCAGCCTGTCAGTCTTGCCCACCACATGCTCGCCTATGCCTGGATGTTCAGGCGTGATTTTGAACGGGTCTGCGACTGCATGAAGCGTTCAAACGTATCACCACTCGGAGCAGCCGCTTTAGCCGGAACCACATACCCGATCAATCCTGCCTCAGTTGCGGAAAAGCTTGGAATGGGCGGCACATTCAACAACAGTCTTGATGCTGTCTCCGACCGTGACTTTGTAATGGAAGCAATGTTTACCGGAAGTCTGATGATGACCCATCTCAGCAGACTGTGTGAGGAACTTATAATCTGGTCCAATCCGTGTTTCGGATTTGTTAAGCTGCCGGATGCTTTTTCCACTGGATCATCAATTATGCCCCAGAAGAAAAATCCTGATGTCTGCGAACTTATGCGTGGTAAAACAGGACGGGTTTACGGTGATCTTTTCTCACTGATGACAACCGTCAAAGGACTTCCTCTGGCCTATAACCGTGATATGCAGGAAGACAAGGAACCATTTTTCGACTGCGATAAAACAGTACATGATTCCATTTCCATAATGGCGGAAATGATGTCCGAAATGGGCTTTAACCCTGAAAATATGCGCGCGGCCCTGAAAAAAGGCTTTCTGAACGCAACCGAACTGGCTGACTATCTGGTGACTAAAGGTATACCTTTCAGAGAAGCCCACCATATCACCGGATCAGTTGTTGCTTTCTGCGAAAAGCAGGGTGTAGGCATTGAAGATCTGAATCTTGAAAAGCTTTGTGAATTTTCAGATAAGATTGAGTCAGATGTGGCTGAAGTTCTGTCGTATGATGCAGCTGTAAACAGAAGGGTCTCTCACGGAAGCACCGGGCCGGAATCTGTTTCTGTTCAGATTGCTGATATGAAAAAATGGCTCGAATCATAGCAGACTATTTTAAGCAAGCCTTTTTGCCGGGGCAGTAGTCTGTGCCGGATAGCCTTACATATAATAACAGGCGGAACATGAATATCATGTTCCGCCTGTTTGTTTTTAATTAAGCTGATCTCTGACTGCTGCCGGGCAGGGGTGGCCCAAATCCGTCCGGATTCGAGCACTGTATAAATTTATTTCTTGAAATGATTTTTATTGCGATAACTGAATATAAAATTCAGTCCGGCAACAGGGCCTTAAAAGCAGCGGACGAAAAAGTTAAAATCTAGTTGTGGGGGATGCTTATGGATTTAAATGCTTTCCGGTCAGATTTATTAATGTGGTTTTGCAGCCAGTTTTTAAGATAATCCAGCATATTTTTACCCAGATCAGGGTCTCCAGTAACCAGATCAAAGTTAAAGTCACCCATCTTGTCGGTAAAGGCTTCATGCTCTTTGCGGTGCTGCTGAAGAGCTTCATAGCTGAATTTTTCAAGCATCTTTTCTTCAGCTGAAAAATGGTAGCGCATATAATTTTTCAGTTCTTCGATGATGACAAAAAGGGAGTCGTCGTCTTTATCCTCAATGGTGCATTTAAGCATATTGAAGATTCTAAAAAGATTGGCGTGCTGCTTATCCAGCTCTTCGAGATCAGCATATAAATCATCATCAATTTCAAACTCAGTCATAAACTATTTCCCGATATCTTTTTTATCCGTTAGGTTTAGTTGTCTACAGGCGCTTACATCCAGATGCTGTATATGTATTATAAGCCAATTTTCTAAAAATTCCAGCATCTCTTCACCAAGGCCGGGAGTTCCCAGTGCGTTTTCAAGTGAAAAAGCTTCCACCTGCTCAATAAAGGATTGATGTTTGGCCCGGTGCAGATCGAGATTTTTATACCCGTGTTCTTCAAAAAAAGCTTCTTCGGTTTTAAAATGAAAATTTGTGTATGCGTTCAGTTCTGCCAGAACATTTATCATTTCAGCGTAATCAGGTTCCCCGATGGTGAGGATTGTCTTGAGTTTTTTTATAAGTTTGAACAGGATTGAATGCTGTTTATCCAGTTTTTCTATATTAGTGATTATTTTTTTATCTTTTAGATAATTCTTCATTTAAAATATCCTGAGTGGTTTCGTCAGTGTGTAATTTTTTGCCATCAGGCAACGGAATGTGGGGTCGTAATCGGTTTTAAAATAAATGAAAAGCTTATAATCAGACTATGAATAATACCAGTATATATTAATTTGAAAAGAAAGGATATGAGCTGAATCTGGTAATAAAAGTACTGCGTGTCTGAATGTGACCCTTGCGACAATTCTGCAACTCGGTTATAGAATCTGATTTTGAAAAGAGATACCGCAATTGTCTGCTGAAAAGTATGGCGGAAACGTATAGGAGTCGAACCTACCGGCGATTTCTCAACCGCCCACTGGATTTGAAGTCCAGGCGCCACACCGGTGACGATACGCTTCCGTTCCAAAGGGATTTCAGGTATCAATTTTAAAAAAATAGAGCAAGCTTTAATTATTTTTTTTGAAGGCTTGCAATTTCACACATAGGATATATTAATTCTTTAGAAACGCTACAATTTAAGTAAGAAAATTGGTCTGCATACGGTCAAAAGGCCTGTTCGCCTGACCATACGAATACGGAGGAAATTCTTTTGAACAGCTTTGCCAAGAATCTCTTGGTCTGGGTAACAATCGCGATGGTCATGTTCGTGTTGTTCAACCTTTTCAACCAGCCAGCGGCAACCCAGCTCAAAATCCCTTATTCCGACTTTCTGTTGAAAGTGGATACCGGGGATATTATTCAGGTTAAAATTCAGGGTCAGAAAATTTCGGGTATCATGGTCGGTGATAAAAGATTTGTCACCTATAGTCCTGACGATCCGAATCTGGTTCAGAAACTAATAAAAAATAAAATTGAAGTCGTTGCGGAACCGGAAGAAGAGGCTCCGTGGTATATGACTCTTTTTATTTCATGGTTTCCCATGCTGCTGCTTGTTGGTGTATGGATATTCTTTATGCGCCAGATGCAGGGCGGCGGTGGAGGCGGCAAAGGCGGGGCTATGTCCTTCGGCCGCTCAAGAGCCAGAATGCTTAATGAGGAAACAGCCAAGGTTACCTTTCAGGATGTTGCCGGCGTTGATGAAGCAAAAGATGAACTTCATGAAGTTGTTCTTTTCCTCAGTGAACCCAAAAAGTTCACCCGCCTTGGCGGACGTATTCCTAAAGGTGTATTGCTGGTAGGCCCTCCCGGAACCGGTAAAACCCTTCTTGCCCGTGCAGTTGCCGGTGAAGCAGGTGTTCCCTTTTTCTCTATTTCCGGTTCTGATTTTGTAGAAATGTTTGTCGGTGTCGGAGCCTCCCGTGTGCGTGACCTTTTTGCACAGGGTAAGAAAAATGCTCCATGCCTTATCTTTATTGATGAAATTGATGCCGTAGGACGTCAGCGCGGAGCAGGGCTCGGCGGCGGACATGATGAACGCGAACAGACCCTTAACCAGTTGCTGGTTGAAATGGATGGTTTTGAATCCAATGAGGGTGTAATTCTGATTGCGGCCACCAACAGACCGGATGTTCTTGATCCGGCACTGCTGCGTCCCGGACGTTTTGACCGTCAGGTTGTTGTGCCGACTCCTGATGTGCGCGGCAGAAAACATATTCTTAAAGTTCACACTCGCAAGAGCCCGCTTTCCGATGAAGTCAATCTTGACCTTATCGCACGCGGAACTCCGGGATTTTCAGGTGCTGATCTTGAAAACCTCGTAAACGAGGCTGCTTTACATGCAGCGAAAAAGAATCAGGACTACCTCCTGATGGACGACTTTGAGGAAGCAAAAGACAAGGTTATGATGGGTAAGGAACGCCGCAGCGTAATTCTGAGCGATGAAGAAAAAAGGACCACTGCCTATCACGAAGGCGGACACGCTCTGATTGCCAAACTGCTTCCTAAAACCGATCCTGTTCACAAGGTATCCATTATCCCGCGTGGTATGGCTCTTGGTGTAACCATGCAACTGCCTGTCGACGACCGCCACAATTATTCACGGGAATACCTTGAGAGCATGCTTGTTATGCTTTTAGGTGGACGTGTGGCCGAGGAATTAATCCTCGACCAGATGACCACCGGAGCAAGTAACGATATAGAGCGCGCCACTAAAATGGCCAGAAACATGGTCTGCCAGTGGGGCATGAGCGACAAGCTCGGACCCATGTCTTTCGGTGAAAGCAATGATCAGGTCTTCCTTGGCAAGGAACTTGTTCAGCACAGAGATTTCAGTGAGGATACTTCCAGACTGATCGACTCCGAAGTTCGCCGGATAATAGACACCGCGCACGATACCGCCCGTAAGCTTCTTGGAGAAAACAAAGATATTCTGCATAAAATTGCGGAAGCTCTCCTTGAGCGTGAGACCATCTCTGGAAATGATATTGATGTCATTATGAAAGGTGGAGAACTTCCTCCTCTCGTAAACGGCGTTAATGCCAAAAATCCTTCAGATGCAGCTCAGGCATATCGCGAAAATGATTCTTCAAATCCTGCTTATAAGCCAGTTGAAGAAAGTTCACATGAATTTTCATTTGATGAAGAGCAGGAAAAAGAGAATGCCGCTAAAGCGGAAGAAAAGCCCAAGGCTGAAAAAACTGCTGAAGTTGAAGCTGATGTAAAAGCATCAGTTGAAGCCGAAGAAACAAAACCCGCAGATGATGCGCAGGATGTTTCCAAGGACGAAGATAAAAAAGGTTCGGAGTAAATATAATCCAATGTTAAAGGAATATACTTGGACCGTAAGAGGGGGCAGGGTGTTAGGCCCTGCCCCTTTTCTTGTGGCCGGAATAGTCAATGTCACCCCTGATTCGTTTTATGACGGCGGAACGCATGACACCACTGAAAGTGCTGTTAAACACGCCCTGAAATTAATTGCTGACGGAGCTGATATGCTGGATATCGGAGGTGAAAGTTCACGTCCGTTTTCAGATAAGGTAAGTGTTGCAGAAGAACTTGCGCGGGTTCTTCCTCTTGTTGAAAAATTAAGCCCTGATTATGTTGTCAGTGTTGATACAATCAAAAGTGAAGTCGCCAGACAATGTATTGAAGCCGGAGCACATATCATAAATGATGTTTCAGCTTTTACTTATGATCCGGAACTTCTGGAAGTTGTAGGACACTATAAGCCCGGATATGTTTTGATGCATACAAAAGGGCAGTCTGACACAATGCAGGTTGATCCAAGGTATGATGATGTTGTTGAAAACATTTTGACTTTTTTTAAAAAAAGTCTTGAAAAACTCAACAAAGCTGGATTACCAGATGATTATATAGTCCTTGATCCCGGTATAGGCTTTGGAAAAACTCTGGAACACAATCTGGAGATTCTGAAAAATATAGACCGTTTCATGGACCTTGGCTTTCCTGTTTACATGGGGTTGTCAAATAAATCCTTATTTAAAGGACTTCTGGATCTTGAAGTGGGTGACCGTAAAAATGCCACACAGGCTGCAACGGCCTGCCTTGCTGCCAGAAGTGTTCCGATTCACAGGGTTCATGAGGTCAGGGAAACCTGTCAGACACTTGCTATTGTCAAGGAGCTTTTCGGGGATAAGTAATGATTGAAATTTTCGGATTTCAGATTTCGTGGAGAGAACTCCTGGATATAGGACTGGTCGCAGTCGTCTACTATTACGTGATCCTTCTGGTCCGCGGGACCAGAGCCGTGGCCGTAATCTGGGGATTAATGCTGCTGCTTCTGGTCTATTACGCTTCAGACGAACTAGGGCTTAATACACTTAACTGGCTGCTTGCCAATTTCCTGAGTTCGATATTTATTGTTATCATAGTTCTTTTTCAGAAAGATATCCGAAAAGGTCTGGCCCAGATGGGTGCGGGATGGTTCTGGCGTAAAAGCGATATAAAAAATATCGTTGTCGATGAAATCTGTGAAGCTATGGAAACCATGGCCCGTCAGAAAATTGGGGCTCTTGTCGTTATCCGCAAAAGTGTTCCTCTAGGGGATATCATTGAACGCGGAGTTGAAATCAATGCCGAAGTCAGCAAACAACTGCTGGTTAATATCTTCTGGCCGGATACCCCTCTGCATGACGGAGCCGTTGTAATCAGCGAAAATAAAATAGTCGCCGGTTCCTGTATTCTGCCGCTGGCGCAGGTTTCAACAAGACAGAGCGCAATTGGAACAAGGCACCGGGCCGCACTGGGTATCAGTGAGGAAACCGATGCTCTTTCAATAATTGTTTCCGAAGAAAGAGGCACAGTTTCGGTTGCCGTGGACGGTAATCTGGAAACCAACCTTGATACTTTAAAGCTGAAAACGATTCTTTTAAGGGAATTGAGCTGAAATAATGATCAGACATAGATGGCACATTGTACTTATAGCCATAGTGATGGCGGTTTTTACCTGGTACCTCGTAACCGGAAGAGATCTGGTGGAGACCTGGGTTGATTTTCCGCTGGAAATAACAAATCCGCCGGACGGTATGATCATCCGCGGTGGTATGGTCAGCCATATTTCCGCGCGTCTTAGAGGACCCAAAGGGCTTATCCGTAATCTTGAAACCAAGAAACTTGCTTATTCACTTGATACCGGCAAGCTCAAGGTCGGGGATAATGCCATCAATGTTTCAGCTGCTCATCTGAGTCTGGCCGGAGCCATAGAAGTTATGGAAATAAGGCCCTCTTCACTGAATCTTTCAGTGGATATGTTTGTTGAGAAAAAAGTTGATGTAAGTGTTAAACATAAGGGTTCTCTTCCAAGTGATTATAAACTGCTTGATACTTCTGCGGAACCTTCACAGGTTACTTTAAGAGGCCCGGCATCAATCCTCAAGAAAATTGACAAAGTGCAGACCAGAACACTCAGCCTTGCCGAACACTCTCCGGAGGACTTTTCCGGTGAAATCCCACTGGACCTTCCTAAAGAGGTGGAATCATCTCCGGCTGTAGTCAAAGTTATTCTGGATTTTGTCGTGAAAAAGGAAAAAATGTGGGTTAAAGTTCCCATTAATTTTCTTGCACCGGAAGATGTTGACATTGATGCCAGTCAAAATTACGTCAGGCTTCTGGTTGAAGCACCCAAGCCTTTTTTCAGAAAAAGTAATTTCAGGGATGAAATAGAAGCATCTGTTGATTTAAACGCTGCCGTTGCCGGTGATATCATTAAAAATGAAAAGAAAAATTACCCTATCAGCATCAGCCTTCCTGACGGATGCACCGTAGCAGAAATGAAACCGCAGCAGCTGGCAATAACAGTATTAAGGAGTCAGGAGTAACTTTTTAAGCTTCTGACTGCCGGAGTTTAAATATGAATAAAAGATTGTTCGGGACCGACGGATTGCGCGGTCAGGTTAATATATTCCCGATGACAGCAGATATTGCGCTGAGACTCGGGCTTGCATCAGGCCATGTGTTCAGAAACGGCAAGCAGAAACACCGTGTAGTCATAGGTAAGGATACCCGCCTTTCCGGTTATGTCTTTGAAACAGCTCTTACCTCCGGCTTATGCGCTATGGGTATGGATGTTTTTCAGGTCGGTCCGCTTCCTACTCCTGCCATTTCTTTTTTAACGCAGAATATGAGGGCTGATCTCGGTATTGTGATCTCGGCATCACATAACCCCTTTATTGACAACGGAATCAAATTTTTCAGCAAAGACGGTTTTAAACTCGCTGATGAAGTTGAAGACAGAATTTCAGAAATGGTTTTGTCCAAAGATCAGCAGTGGGATTACCCGGAACCTGAAAAAGTAGGGCGCGCTTATAAAATTGAGGATGCCCGTGGTAGATACATTGTTTACCTTAAATACAGCATTCCTCAGCAGATGAATTTCAAGGGATTGAAAATAGTACTGGATTGCGCCAATGGTGCGGGGTACAGTCTCGGTCATCTTTTTGAAGAGCTTGGTGCGTCTGTTGTAACCATCGGTGATAAACCCAACGGCCTTAATATCAATGACAAATGCGGTTCTCTCTATCCTGAAGTTGTCGGCAGAAAGGTTGTGGAAGAAAAGGCCGATATAGGTCTTGCCCTTGATGGTGACGGCGACAGGCTTATTGTTGTTGATGAAAGAGGCACCATTCTTGACGGTGACCAGATCATGGCAATGTGCGCCCAGAATATGATGGAGCGTGACGAACTTGCCGGTAATATGCTGGTATCTACTGTTATGAGCAATATGGCGCTTGAAGTTTTTATGAAAGAACGTGGCGGAACCCTGCTCAGAACTCCTGTCGGCGACAGATATGTTGTTGAAGCAATGCGGGCAAAAGGTGCGGTTTTCGGCGGTGAGCAGTCCGGTCACCTCATTTTCAGAAAATACAGCACAACCGGGGACGGACTCCTTGCAGCCTTGCAATTATTACGTATACTCGTAGAAAAGGATAAGCCTCTCTCTGAACTTTCAGGGCTTCTTATTCCTTTCCCGCAGGTTTTGAAAAACGTGCACGTTGAGCGCAAAATTCCTTTCGGGGAAGTTCCCATTGTTCAGGAATCCGTGGAAAAGGTTGAAAAAGCTCTGGCAGGAAAGGGCCGAGTGCTGTTACGCTATTCAGGAACCGAGCCTGTGGCCAGAGTTATGGTTGAAGGCGAGGATAGAGACAAAGTTGAAATGTACACTGACGAACTAGCGGAAATATTGGAAAAAAATTTATGTTAACCGTCCCTGTTGATGGCGGTCTTATTTTTTGAAATCTTTAAGGAGTGTAATCAATGGTCATCAAGAAAGTTGTTGTTCCGGTTGCAGGGTGGGGGACCCGGTCGCTGCCAGCTACAAAGAATATCCCCAAGGAAATGCTCCCTATTTTTAGAAAACCGGCTGTCCAGCTTGTTGTTGAAGAAGCGATGGCCAGTGGTCTGACAGATGTTGTTTTTATTAATAACCAGAATAAAAAAATCATTGAAGACCATTTTGATTACAACCTCTCCCTTGAGGATGTTCTCGAACGTGCCGGCAAGACTGATATGCTGCATGAAGTTCGCAAAGTTGCTGAAATGGTTAATATTATTTCAGTGCGTCAGAAAAAACAGCTGGGACTTGGCCATGCGGTGCTGTGTGCAAAAGAAGTCTGCAAGAATGATCCTTTTGCTGTTATGGTCGGTGACGACCTCATGTTCGGCATTGAGCCGGGCATCAAGCAGCTTATTGATGCTGCAAGAACTGAAAATATGGCTGTTGTAGGCGTTATTGAAGTTCCGGCCAACAAAGTTAACCGTTACGGCATTATTAATGGTGAAGAATTTGCTCCGGGCATGTACCGGGTGCGAAGCCTTGTTGAAAAACCGAAAATCGGCGAAGCCCCCTCAAGGCTGGCAATAGTCGGTCGTTACGTTCTGCTTCCTGAAATTTTTGATCATCTTGAGAGACTTGAACCGGGTGTAGGTGGAGAAATTCAGCTTACAGACGCTCTACAGGGACTCGCTTCAAATAATAAACTTCTGGCGGTGAAATTACGCGGACAAAGATTTGACGCCGGTGACTGGGTCGATTATCTTACTGCAAATATTTATTTTGCTCTTCATGATGAAGAACTTCGTGATGATCTTGTAATTCGCCTCAGGGAGCTTTTATCTTGTTCCTGATTAAAAAAAATTTAATCATTGTTTTTGCAGTCCTTGCCGTGATCCTCGTTACTTTTGGTCCGGCAAGGGCTTTTTTTCCTTCGGATGAAGAAATTTCATCATCCGTACACTCTTCGTATGCCCGCTTCGATTCTTATGAAGCACAGATCACTTTTCCTGATTATCCCGGCCAGACTTTAAACATTTCAGCCGACCACAGCAGATGGAGGCAGGACTGGACTGTTCAATATTCAGAAAACGCAACAACTACATCCGCAGTTGGTGTTCTTCTCGATGTGGATCGAGTCTGTCCTGAAGGTGCGGCTTTTCCCGTACCCTTAATTCAGCTCTGGCTTCCGCAGGACCCTGTTCAGGACTGGATGTCTCTTGGGGTGAATAACGCTACCAGAAGTTACGGATTTTCCGATGATACTCCCGTTCTGGTCTTCGGTGCTGAAATCGGGGATGACGCAAGTCCGCAGGTCTGGCTCAGCAACGAGAACTATGCGCCTATAAAAATAATTTTCAACTCGATGAACGGTAAGACCGAGCTTGATTTCGGTTCATACAAACGCATCGGGGGATTTGAGCTTCCGGAGTCCGGGAATATTGTTTCCGCAGGCAATAAAGTAGCTTTCCAGATCAAATGGATATCTGTTAACAAGCATCTTGATCCTTCCATTTTCAGCGAAGATTCTATTGAAAATTCATCCTGCATCTTGCCGGAAGGTGAACCTTTCTATACCTTTCGCAGTTCTCTGCGTCTTAAAAACTAAACGGTATTCAAGATGAATAATTTATGGCAGGTCTGCCTGACAAGCCCGCCTTATTCATTCTATACTTATATTGAGCCTGAATCTTTTCCGGCCCTCCTTCCGGGACAGAGGGTTTTAGTACCACTCGGTAAATCTATCCGGGTGGCTTTTCTTGTTGAAAAAACAACTGAAGCTCCACAAAATATTCAATTGCGCAAGCTCATCTGGCCGCTGGAAAAATCCCCCATGCTGGATGACAGCTATTTTTCCATGTGCAGAAATATTGCTGCACGCCAGCTGATGCCTCTCGGTAAAGTGCTGGAGAATGTTATCCCAACCCGTTTTAGAAGTGCCGGAATTTCTTTTAAGGTTGCCGACCGTGCTTTTCCGACAACGCTTAAAGCTGCCGCGATCAGAGATCTTTCTGCTTCAATGCTTCCAGGCCTTGTTGCAGCCTTTAATGAAGGAAGAATGAAAGTCAGACTGCCAGCTTCCAAAGAAAAAGAAGAATATGTAAGCCTCACGCAGGACCCGCCGTGGCCGGTGCGTCCTAACGCTGCTCGGCAGATTCAACTGCTTGAATATATTTATGAAAACGGACCAAGGGATAAATCATTTCTGCGTAATGTGCTTGGAAGCTGGATAAATCAGACCGTTTCAAAGCTCCATGCTGATTCACTTGTTAAGGTCGGCCCGCCTCCTGAGAGTGAAAAAGAAGCTGTTGAAGCCTGCACCAGTGCCAGTGCGGAAATTGATCTCGTCCCGACCCAATGCCAGCTGGATTCCATAAAAAATATGGAAAAGGTTCTGGACGGAGGAACAGGTGGAGTCCGCCTGCTGCACGGCATTACCGGAAGCGGAAAAACCCTTGTATATCTATCACTTGCCCGCAAATGTCTGGAGCAGGGCCGCTCAGTCATTTTGCTTGTGCCGGAAATAGCTCTGGCCTATTCGCTGTGGAATACGGTCTGCCGTCATTTTTCCAGCTGCCGCAAATATCTTTATCATGGCTACCAGACCCCTGTGCGCCGGGAAGCTGTTTTCCGGGAACTTGCGGAGGACAAATCTCCGGCTCTGATTATCGGAACGCGATCAGCTTTATTTCTGCCTGTTCACAATCCCGGAATGATTGTTCTGGATGAAGAGCATGATGAATCCTTCAAACAGGAAGAACGTCTACCGTATCAGGCCAAAGAAATTGCTTTTTTTCTTGCATCCAGAGCAAAAGCATTACTCATTCTCGGTTCGGCAACACCTGATGTTAAAACTTTTTACGCTTCAACCCTAGGGGCCATTGAAACGGTCAGCATGGATTGCCGGGTTGGTGAGAGTGTTCTTCCTGAAGTCAGAGTTGTTGATATCAGCGCAATAAAAAATCCTGAACAGCCACTGGCACCGGAAACTGTTGCAAAACTTCTTGAAGTTCTTGAAAAAGGTGAACAGGCTGTAATCATGCTTAACCGGCGGGGATACTCTCCGCTTATGTATTGTGTTGATTGTGAAGAGCCTTTTCGCTGCCCCCACTGCAATGTGAGCATGACTTATCACCGTGGACGTGAACGTCTGGTCTGCCATTATTGCGGAACAAGCTTTCCTTTCCCGGTAGCCTGCTCAACCTGCGGTGGAATGAATTATCTGCCGCTTGGTGGCGGTACTGAACGTCTCGAAGAGCAGATAGCTAAAATTGTTCCGAAAGGGATTAAAATTTTACGCATGGACAGGGACAGCACCAGACGACAGGAAGTTCTGGAAGATATTTTAAAAAGATTTGCAGCTGGTGAAGCGCAGGTTCTGGTTGGCACCCAGATGCTTTCAAAAGGTCATAATTTCCCCGGAGTTACCCTTGTAATTGTGTCCGAAGGAGATTTGGGATTGAATCTGCCCGACTATCGCAGTGCCGAAAGAACTTTTCAGCTTCTGGTTCAGGTCTCGGGGCGTGCCGGAAGGGGAGATAAGCGCGGTGAAGTCATTATCCAGACCCGCAATCCGTCAAATCCTATCTGGAGTGCTGTCAGCACCGCGGATTATAAAACTTTTTTTGAGCAGGAGATCGAGCGCAGGCGAAAATTCCGTTATCCGCCATTCTGCAAACTGGCTCTTATCCGCATAAGCCATCCTCTTGATTGGGATAACGAAGCTCTGCTTCAGGAATATTTTACCATGATCCGTGAAGCTGCACGGGAAAAAGGACTCATGCTTATGGGACCGGTCCCGGCACCATTATCTCAGCTTAGAGGACGGAAAAGATATAATTGTCTTATCAAAGCTGACCAGTGGCTGATTGTCAGAGAGCTTTATTCCAAAATGATGCAGATTAATCCTGACCGCAATAAAATCAGAACATCGCTTGATCTCGATCCAGTGAACATGCTCTGATTTCTGTTTAAAAAAGCATATAACCGATTATTATTCATATCTATTTGTATTTTATTGATTTTTCTGAAAAATAATTTTTAGAGGCTCTCTTTATCTCACTAAGATTATGCCAATTTTCGGCATATAGTTTTTCTTTTTATGCATTTATCCCTTTTGTAAGTATGATATTTATATAAATCAGACTTGTTTTGAAGGTTATTCAAGACAAAACGATTTATTAAATTTGCTGACAGAAAATAACCTGATATGAATATGGATATTTTCCTTTTTTACAGTCCATCCATTTTTTTTGGTGAGAAAATGAATGATGGATGACTGTTTTCTGTTAGTGAATTAAACGAGTCATCAAGCAGCGATTCTCAAATCGCTTGAAAGGAGAAGAGTATGGCCGGGACAACAGTTACTAGATCATCGTGCAGAGGATGCCACGGTGTATGTCAGGTTCTTGTTCACAAAGATGAAACCGGAAGGATTGTGAAAATTACCGGTGACAAGGACAGTCCGACCAGTCAGGGATTCATTTGCCCAAAAGGAGCCAGAGCCGCAGACACTCTGTATCATCCTGACAGGGTTACAAGACCGATGCTCCGGTCAAAAGGTCGTGGCGAAAATGCCTGGCATGCAATAGAATGGGACGAAGCCCTTGATTTAATGGAATCAAATTTTAAAAGAATTATAAATGAATACGGCCCGGAATATATTGCCATAGCTCAAGGCACAGGCCGACCTTACACTGAATTTACTCCCAGATTCTGCAATGCTCTTGGTTCTCCTAATCATGTCTCTCCGGCGCATAATTGTTATGTGCCAAGAAATATCTGTGCCGCTATGACTATGGGCTGGTTCCCCCAGCCGGATATTTACGGCCATTCAGGAACAATGCCGCGTTGTGTCATGGTTTTCGGCAGCAACATCATGGAGTCAGGCGGTGAAGGCGGTTATTGTGGCAAAATGGTCAGCAAAGCTTTTAAAGGTGCTGAAAAAACAATTGTTATCGACCCTAGAAAAGTTAAAGCTGCTGAACACAGTGATTATCATCTGGCATTGCGTCCGGGAACAGAATGCGCTCTGATGCTTGGATTCATACATGTGGTTATCGCAAACAATGCTTACGATAAAAATTTTGTAGAAAATTATTGCTCCGGATTCGCAGAACTGGAAGCACATATCAAGACCTTCACTCCGGAATGGACTCAAAATGTGACTGGAATCCCGGCAAAGCTGATTGAAGAAGCTGCGCTCACTTTTGCCAGAACAGGTCCGTCAACACTGATCTGGGGTAATGGAATTGACGAGAGCGTTTCTGCTTTCCAGACCGCAAGGGCCGTTTATCTGCTTTTGGCTCTGTGCGGCTCAATTGATGTTCCCGGCGGCATGGTGCGCTGGGTTCCACCGTCCAACCTCAGGCCGAAGTCACATATGGTCGACCATGCAATGCAGGGCGACCAGTTCCTTTCCGAAGAACAGCGCAAAAAATGTATCAGTCCTTTTCCGTTATGCCCCGGTGCTCATCCACCGTCTTTCTGGCAGGCCTGTATTGACGGAAAACCTTATAAGCCGAAAGCAATCTGGCTCATAGGCACCAATCCGATTCTCACTCATACCCGTGGGGATATTGTCCGGGACGCCTTGCGTGATCATATGGAATTTACAGTTACCTCTGATTTCTTTATGACGCCAACAGCTTCATTCTGTGATCTTGTTCTGCCGGCAGCCCATTGGCTTGAGCAGGACGACATTGTTTATTTCCACAAAATCTGGTGTGTATTATCACGCAAAAAACTGGCCCAGATCGGCGAAACACGCGATGACCGGGCTGTAATGCTGGAAATGGCCCACAGGCTTGGACTAAATGAAGCTTTCCCATGGAAAGACTGGGATGATTATCTTAAATGGATTCTTGAACCATCCGGTATGACTTTCGATGAATTCGCCGAAAAAGATATCATCCTCGGGGAAATGCAGTACAGGAAATATGAACAGGATGGATTTCAGACCCCGAGCGGTAAATTTGAACTCTTTTCAAATGTAATGGCCCACATGGGACTGGATCCGTTACCGGTCTATACCGAGCCGCCGCTGTCACCGGTTTCATCTCCGGAGCTGCTGGAAGATTATCCGTTTATCCTGATGACCGGATGCAAGCTTAAGCCGTTCTTCCATACTGAAGGCCGGAATGTTCCCGGTTTACGTAAACTGCATCCTGATCCTATGGTTGATATGCATCCCGAAGATGTTGCTGAAATGGGATTCAAAGAAGGGCAGACCGTTGAAGTCGTCACCCCTTATGGTCAACAGCGTTTTCTGGTTCATCCTGATGAACGCCTTCAGAAAGGTGTTGTGCATGCCGAACATGCCTGGTGGTTCCCGGAGCAGGAAGGCCCGGATTATGGCTGCTTTAAAAGTAATGCCAACCTGTTGTTCGGTAATGAGCACTTTGACAAAATATCCGGTGCGCAACCTTTAAAATGCTCACTGTGTACAGTGCGGGCAATTACCGACTCGGAAGAAATAATACGCTACGCTTCATAGCCGCTAAATTATTCCAAATAAAAAGGTCCGCTGTTAAAAAACAACGGACCTTTTTTCTACTTTCGCAGTAGTTATTTGCTCTATTTATTTTTTACACATGGAGATTCCGAGGTTGAAGGCCTTTTCACAGTCTGCATCGTAATACTTTTCACGGTAAGCGCGTTTGTCCTTTTCGGAGAAAGCATCAGTTTTGTATTTTGAGTAGTCGGTAAACTGCATAGTATTATTGACGTACAATACTTCTGGATCAGTAAGAATTCTGCCAATGAAATTATCCATAACTCCAAGGCGTTCGGGGTATTTGAATTCGTTCATAATTTCTTTGGTCACATTCATGGTGTAGATGAATGCGGTAGGCATTCTTTTGGGAGCCAGTGAACTTTTTTCCTTGTCATAAACAAGATACTGGAAAAGCAATCTTTCAAGGAATGAACGCATGTAACCTGAAGTACTTCCTAAATAAATAGGACTTCCGAAAATAATGCCATCCGCTGTGGCCAGTTTTTCAAGAACCGGGCTCAGCTCATCCTTATAACCACACTTTCCATAACTTTTTCCATCTATTTTTTTACACAGAAAACAGCTCATACAGGGTTTGAAATTTAATTCATATAAATGAATCAGCTCCACTTCATTGGAAGCATCAACGGATTTAATACCATCCAGACTTTTTTGCAGCATCTGCGCGGTGTTCCATTTTTTTCTGGGACTGCCGTTAATTGCATAATATTTCATTTTATCTCCTTGAATTTAAATTGAGGGTTGAAAATTACCAATTGATCATTAGCTTTATCAAATTCAGGAACCTAATGGTAGATACTCATTTTTTTCTGCCTTAACTTTTTTTAAGATTTTTTAAAAACAGACAGTAAATTTTATGACTAAAAATAAGAAAACAATGTCCATTTATGACTGCAAGTGCCCCATAATCAGAACTCTTGAAATTATCGGCGGCAAATGGAAAATGCCTATTTTGTGGAGTCTTTCTGAAAATGGATCAGTAAGGTACAATGAACTGCGCAGATCCGTTCACGGAATCACCAATATGATGTTGACCAAATGTCTTAAAGATCTGGAAAAAAGCGGTCTGATTTCAAGAAAGCAGTTTGATGAAATCCCGCCTCATGTGGAATATTCACTAACTGTAAGAGGCGCGGAGCTGTTACCGGCCATGCACAATTTGTATAAATGGGGAGAAGAGCAGATCAACATTGAGGAAGAGTCGTTAAAAAACAGTTCTGATTAAGATTTGATTTTTGGTGTAAACCTATTTTCGGACTGGACATAGGAAATAAAAAAGCTCCATCCTGAAAGTAGAATGGAGCTTTTTTTAACAATATGAAAATAACAGACTAATCGAGCTGGGAAATCAGAGTTTCCTTGATGGAATCAATGGTGCCTTCACCATTCAGTTCGATGTATTTGAAACCTTCTTTAGCAGCGAGATCTTTGTAGAAGTATGCGCCAGCGAGGGTTCCGGTCTTGTCATCGTAGTAAATATCGTGACGTTTGTTGATTGCGCCTTCGTCCTGATCGTCAGCACGTTCGGTCAGGTCTCCACCACATACGCGGCATTTGTCACCATCAGGTTTAATGGCATCAATGAACTTGTTGTTGGGGTGGTTAGGATCGTTAGCGCAGAGGCGACGGCCCATGATACGGTTTTTAGCAACTTCGCGGGGAAGAAGAATTTCAATTACGTAGTCGAGTTTTACACCGTCTTTCTGCAGAGCTTCCCAAAGCTTTTCAGCCTGAACGATAGAACGGGGGAAACCGTCGAGGAGCCAGCCTTCGGCATCAGAGGACTGGAGAACTTCAAGAACCATAGGAATGGTGATGTCGTCAGGAACGAGTTCACCTTTGTCGATGTATTCTTTTGCCTTGAGTCCGAGTTCGGTTCCACCGCCGATATGTTTACGGAAGATAGCGCCGGATTCAATGTGATCAAGGTTGTATTTTTTCTTTACCAGGGCACCCTGAGTTCCTTTACCACTGCCGTTAGGTCCGAAAATAAGAATATTCACCTGTAGTCCTCCTAAAGAATTAGTAACAAATTTCACAAGGTTTAAACCCTGATCAAACGCCTGTCAATGGTCATCTCGAATCTGGTTTGAAAACAACCGAATTTCTTTTGATTTCGGCACTCTTATCACCCGGGAACTGAAATATTTTGCCGGTTTTTTTTTCGGCAACAGCTTTTACGAGCATATTGATGCTTTCGTAAAGAGCCTGTCCCGGACCTAAATTATCGAGTATTTTTTTAAAAAACCGGCATAGCAGGGCCGGATGCAGATTAGCGATAGTTCTTTTAGGCACAATGATTTCACGGCCTGAAGATTCAAGACCGGCAACAAGCTTCTCAATTTCCGACTTAAAAAAATCGGCATCAAGTTCAGCCTGTTCATGCAGACGGTGCAGCCCTGATTCCAAGTTGGGATTCTCTTCAATTAAAAGGGGTAGAATGCAGTTGCGGATGCGGTTTCTGGTATAATTTAAATCGGTGTTCGATTTATCCTCACGCCATTCACAGCCGTGTTCAACCAGAAAATTTATAAGCTCTTTTTTGGAGCAGTTTAACAGCGGGCGCAAAAGTTTGCGGCCGGAATCATAAGCCGGCATGCCACCAAGGGCCGGCCATCCTGTCCCACGCAGCATACGCATGATGATATCTTCGCTGAGATCACCCTGATGATGCGCTGTCAGCAGAAATTCCGCATTGAATTCTTCACGCAGGCCGGAAAAAAAATCATACCGCAATTTTCTGCCGGCTTCTTCAATCCCGATTCCGTTAAGGCGTGCAAATTCGGCCGCATCAGTACGCAGCAGCCTGAACGTAATGTCGAGTTCAGAGCAGAGCGCAGCAACAAAGTCCACCTCCTCAGCAGACTCGGCTCTCAGCCCGTGATCAACACTGGCACAGATAACCCTGCCCCCTGATTTCCGGGCCAGCAGTTCTGAGATAAGCAGAAGGGCGGTTGAATCAGCTCCACCGGAAACAGCTACAATATTTGTATATTCGCTGAATTTTTTACCGCATGATTTTGTGCCTGACTTTTCAACTTCCAGACAAAAACGAGCCCATCCAGAGGACAGCTCTTTTATTTTCCGCGGCAGGGAGCTGTAATCCATGAGAATAAATTAAATTACGATTCCAAGATCTTTCAAAAAATCATCCAGATAATTGATCATGTGGTTTCTCTGCTCTTTATTGGCATAACAAACACATGAACAACGCATTTTATTACGCGCGCGGACCAGTAATTCCATTTTCAAAGCTCCGGGCATGGTTTCCAGAGCCATAAAATAGGGACCGCATGCATCATGGTGGTCCAGCTGTTCAGGCTGAAGAAGATTCGGAGGAACCGGCAGATAAAAAATGCCTTCAATTGAGCCTTTAAAGCCGAGTTCGGTCAAAGCTTCAGTGATCTTGACTATATCTTCTTCATAAAGTTCATCGATGAAATAATTTTTCATAGCCAGCTAACCTTCATCCTTGCGGCAACAGTTTTTCTTGCGGTTGCAATGGGCGTTAGTAGGAATCGTTTCATTGTCCAGATTGAACATTCTGCGGGCGAGGTCCACAAATCTTTCAGCCGCACCTTCTTCTTCCGTTCTGCGTTTCAAGAATGAAACCGGTTCGTGCAGCAGCTTTTTACCAATTGATGTTGCCAGAGTTTCAAGGGCCAGCAGGGTTTCTTCATCTTTGATTCCCAGCCTTTTAACGGTCTTGGCAAGTTCTTTGTGGGCGACATTGTCTGCGCGGGAAAAAAGATCAACAATGGTCGGTTGCAGATCAAGTGATTTCAACCACCCTGAGAAATGTTCCGCTTCACCATGAACTATGTTTTTAGCTTTTACAGCTTCGTCCATGCGCTGGGCGCGGTTTTCTTCAACAACATCTTTAAGATCATCTATATCATAGAGATAAACATTATCCAGTGAGTTTACATCCGGATCAATATCTCTGGGCACAGCAATATCAATAAAAAACATAGGACGATTCTTGCGCTTGCGCAGAACCTTTTTCATTTCTTTGGCTTTGATGACTGCATAAGGAGCACCGGTCGAGCTTATTATGATATCGGAATCCCCGACATGCATGTAAAGATCTTCAAACGGTACAGCCTCACCGTCCATACATTCGGCCAGTTCCTGAGCGCTGGCGAAAGTTCTGTTGGCAATGAGAACTTTCTCAACGCCGTAGCGTTTAAGATGGGCTACAGCCAGTTCAGCCATTTCTCCGGCACCGATGAGCATCGCCTGATGGCCTTTGAGATCACCAAAAATCTTTTTGGCAAGTTCAACCGCGGCATAACTTATGGACACTGCGCTTGAAGCGATATCGGTCTCGGTACGAACCCGTTTGGCAACAAAAAAAGCTTTGTGCAGAATTCTGTTGATAATGGTCCCTGCGGAGCCTTCTTCAACAGCATTGCGGTATGATTTTTTGAGCTGTCCCAGAATCTGTGGTTCGCCGATAATCATGGAATCAAGACTTGAGGCGACCTCAAAAAGGTGGCGCACAGCATCAATTCCGCGATATATGTACGAATTTTCTTCAAGGCAGGAAGCATCACCACAACATTTTCCAGACCAGTACTGGTAAATGCTGTCCTGTTTAAGCTCCACTTCCCCGACAACAACGACTTCAACCCTGTTACAGGTTGAAAGAGCCATGACTTCTCTAACTCCGGGAACCTTCATCAGCCCTTTTTCAAAGTTTTCAACATTTGTAAGGGCGTAGCGTTCACGGACATCCACCCCGGCAGTGTGGTGGTTGAGTCCTATCAGATAAATATTTTGATCCATTTTCTACGGCTTAAAGCTATGATGTGTATTCATGAAAAAGTTGATGCCCCAGAGTGACACCATAGTAATTACAAAAACGATAATGACAAGCATGGCCGGTTTTCTTCCCTTCCATCCCAGAGCTATGCGCTGATGAAAAAGAAACGCGAAGAGAAACCAGACAACAAGGGTTACAATTTCCTTTGGGTCCCAGGAGAACATCTGCTTGTAAACGCTTCTGGCCCAGAGAAATCCTGCAGCCAGACCAAGGGTATAGAGCGGAAAGCCGACAACTATGGCCCAATGGTTAATTCTGTCAAACGAATTAAGCGAAGGCATATCCTTGCCGAAACCGGAAATAGCGGCTTTGCTCTTTATCTTGTTGTTAAGATAGAGAAAAGCAGCCCCGGCACCGGCAGCCATAGCCATAAGGGCAATACTCACGAATATGGTTCCGATATGCAGGCCGATAAACAGCCCGGCCAGATGTTTGGGCAGGGTTACCTTAAGACTTTGAGCCGCGAGCGAGGAAATAAAGAGCAACAGCGCCAGAGGTGAAGCCGTCAGCGCAAAAAAGGTGTTGCGGAATTTCCACCAGAAAAAGAAATATACAAGGATGAGTCCCCATCCCAGTATGCTGTAATAGAAGTACCCGCCGTCCAGAACTGTTTCATGATACAATGTAACCGCAACAGTAAGGTCCACGGTATGCATAATGAAACCCAGAACGGCAAAAATATTCCCCACTCTGATCAGTGAATTACGGGAAACAAGGCTTCCGGCAAGGAAAGCTCCCGTACCGACCAGATAGAGACCGATAATCACATATTGTAAAATCTCAAACAAGGCCATCAAGTAACTCCGGAATATGTATGCTAAGTTCGTCCGGCAGGTTTTTATTCAGAATTTCAATCACTTTTGCCTTATCCTTATCTTCAAGGGCATCAAGAAGTGAGGATGAAGCAAGTTGTCTGAACAAAGCGGTGTTTTGGCTTGTTTCCTGACCGAGGTCAAGGACCAAAGGCCGCAGCCTGCCCATAATTGTAAGAAAAAAACCGTAATGCTCACCGAAAGTATCTTCAAGCTCTCGACGGACAATCCGCGCGAATGCCGGGCTGTTACCACCGGTCGAGACTGCAATGGTCATTTCTCCGCGCCTTATGGAGGCCGGGACAATGAAGCTCCCGGACTCAGGATCATCAACTATATTACATAAAATCTGTTCATTGTTACACAGCTCATTGATATGTTTATTTAAATCTTTATTGCTGGTTGCTGCTATCACCAGAAATTTTTTTTCAATATCCTCAGCTCTGAAATCACGGCTTTCAAACCTAACCTTTCCGGATTGTTTGAGGGCATATAATTCATCGGATTCAGGGGCGTTGTCGATAACAAGAACTTCGCGGACTCCTCCTTCTATTAAAGAAGAAATTTTACGCAGGCCGACCTTTCCGGCGCCGACAACTAAAGCATCGCGATTTTTCAGATTGAGGAAAACAGGATAACAATTCATAACGGTGCTTATAGCAGGGGGTGGTAGGGGTTGTAAAATGACAAAAGACAAATTGTCGGATAAATAGAACAAAATAGCTGGTGATAAATTTATTCACCTGTAAAAATCTTTTACTTTTGCAGGATAATTATGAAACGTGAACTGGTAGTCCAACTGACTCGCTTTGGAGATCTGATTCAGACCAAACGACTTGTCCTGAGCCTGCAAAGGCAGGGTAGTGAAGTTCATCTGATGATTGACCGTTCACTTAAAAAACTTGCCGGGCTTGTCTATCCTGACGTGGTCATACATTCCATAATTTCACATGGTTCGGCTATTTCAACTGCTGACACATGGCGGGTGCTTATTGAAAACCGCAAAACATTTGATCAAGTCTCCGGAATTAACTTCGACAGAGTTTATAATCTTAATTTTTCAGCCATGAACTATGCTGTTTCAGCATTATTTAATCCGGCCAAAGTTGTCGGATACAGGCTTGAAAACGGTCAGGAATTGAAAAGTCCGTGGATTGAATTAGCTTTTAGATTCTCTGCAAACAGACGCTGCGGAATTAATCTTGTGGATTACTGGGCCGCATTTGCCGATAAAATGATTGCACCGCAGGATGTTAACCCTGTTCCCGAAGCTAAAGGCGGTGGAATCGGAGTGGTTCTTTCCGGCAGAGAATCACGAAGATCACTACCGATAAATGTTCTGGTCCCGATTATCGGAGCGGCCCGGTCTTCAGCCGCAAACAAAAAAGTTTTTCTGCTTGGGAGCAGTGCTGAAAAAGAAAGTGGTGCAAAACTTAAACAGGCTCTGCCGAAATCATTCTCCGGTGATGTAATCAATCTCGCAGGTAAAACAGACTGGGCTGATCTTTATGAAATTGTATCGGGACTGGACAGAATCCTGACCCCGGATACCGGAACAATGCATCTTGCCGCCCATCTCGGCATCCCGGTTACAGCTTTTTTCCTGTCTTCGGCATGGGTTACAGAAACAGGACCTTACGGGGAGGGCCATCGTATTCTTCAAAGCTCTGCACCCTGCGCTCCCTGTCTTGAATCAGCTCCCTGTCCCAATCAGATTGCCTGTCTTGATGCTTTTAAATCCGGGGAAACTTCAAGGTATGCGGCAACCGGAAAACCTTCCCATCTTTCTGAAAATATGTTTCTTTTCGAAAGTGGATTCGATGCTCTGGGGGTACGCTTCAATTTAATCAGAGGAGCTGAGCCCTATGCTGAAGAACGCCGGAGGATGCGTGATTTTCTAGCCGCTCACCTTGGACTGGCGGACCCGGCGCAACACGGACCTTTTTTTGATATAGCTGAAAGATATTACCGGGATAAAGACTGGATAACTTTTAACCGAAAAAGTTAAAGTAAAAGATGAACAAAAAATCCAAGCCTCTTAGAATTCTTGTTGTTCTGCCGCTTTACGGCGGGTCTCTTCCCATAGGAAGGTTCTGCGCCCGTGGTCTTAGTGATCTTGGACATCTGGTTGAAACATTTGAAGCACCGGCTTTCAATGCTGCTTACAATGCCCTTGATGATCTCCGGGTTTCTTCACAGAAACATCAGTATCTCCAGAACAGTTTTCTCCAGATGCTCTCCAATGCCGTGCTTGCCAAAGTTGAAACTTTTGAACCGGATATGGTTCTGTGCATGGCTCAGGCTCCTCTCAGCCAGCAGGCACTTAAAAGATTGCGCCGTGATAAGGTGACCACAGCGATGTGGTTTGTTGAAGATTATAAAATTTTTACCTACTGGCAGTCCTTTGCCCCTCTGTATGATATTTTTGCGGTTATCCAGAAGGAACCGCTAAGCTCGGCCTTAAAAGAGGTCGGGGTTGAAAATTCAATCTATCTTCCGCTTGCGGCCCAGCCGGATTTTCATTTCCCATTCCGCTTAAGTGCGGAAGACAATAAAATTTACGGAGCTGATGTTTCATTTCTCGGAGCGGGGTATCCCAACCGGAGACTGGCTTTCCGCAAGCTCATACACCACGGTCTTAAAATCTGGGGAACTGAGTGGGATGGGGATCACGTTCTTGAACCTTATGTTCAGCTTGGCGGTCGCAGAATATCATCTGAAGAATGTGTAAAAATCTATAATGCTACAAAAATAAACCTTAACCTGCATTCTTCTGTTGAGACCGACAAACTGGTCAGCGGTGGTGATTTTATAAACCCCAGAACTTTTGAGCTTGCAGCGTGCGGAGCATTTCAGCTTGTTGACCGCAGACAATTGATGCCTGAAGCCTTTGCTGATGATGAGCTTGCTGTTTTTGACAGTCTTGATGAGCTTGACCATAAAATAGAATATTATCTCAACCATAAAGATGAACGGGAACTGACAGCCAGAAAAGGGCGGATGAGAGTTCTTAAAGATCATACTTATGCGGCACGCATGCAGAAGCTTATTGACTTTACCGCTGCAAGAATTCCCGGATGGCCTAAAGTAAGAGACGAAAAAGAAATTTTCGGGCCGGATTTTCCTGAAGAATTAAGATCGGAAGTGCTGGAACTGCTAGATAAACTGGGTCTTTCTCCAGCTGTTGGATTTGATGATCTGGTTAAAGCCATACGGCAGCAGCAGGGCGAATTAAGCAGCCTTGATACTTCTATTCTGTTTCTTGATGAATGGCGTAAACAGTATTCAAAATGATAAATAGTGGCCGTGCGCTGAATATTATAATTACAGAATGAACATTTTAATGATTAATATCACGCAATAATGTAGTTTTAAATATATAGGATTTAAGTTAACAGTAGATAATTGAATTTGTAATTTAATTGTTTTTTTCAAGCGGAGCCGGGGACAAGGTGGAGCTTCGATTTGTGGTTTTGAAATGATTATTCATTTCCTGAAAGAAATGATGTAAAAATAAATCAGGTCTAAAAAGTGAGTTTTAATTTTAAAAACGTTGCTACGTTGAATTTAAATTTATTGTATTTGATCTGGTAATTGTCATTCACTTCAGGATATCAATAAAGCGGATTCAGTTAATTGAATTTATATGTTTGAATCTGTTAAAACCATCCATCAGACCTGCTTTCAGGATTGGTGAAAATGGAGGTAACTGTGCCTGCCACCGCAATTGAAGATGTAACTGCCGGTATGATTCTTGGTGAAGACCTCATGCATTCAGGAAGGATGCTGTTGCCTGCTGGAACAGTGCTTACTGAGAACCATGTTTCCATATTAAAAAGACAGGGCGTTGAAAGCTGCGAAATAAAAGCTGAAGATCTCGGTGATCCTGATGATGAAACTTTTGAAAGGGCTTTTCAATATACCCGTGAATTTTTTATGTATGTGGATCATGATCATCCCCTGATGGGCGCAATTTTCGATATGGCGGTGAAGCGTACAGCTCTCAGACTGATGCAGGGATGGGTGCCACCGACAACGGAAGATCTTACTGCTGTTGCTTTTGATCATTTGCGCGACCTTTTTTACCGTGATGAAGGATCGGTGCAGGATGTGGTCAATGCAGAAGTTCATCTGGCTTCATTTCCGGATATTTTTCTGAAAATTAATGAAATTTTAAATGATCCTAAAGCTTCCTCGGATGACATTGCCAGAGTGGTCAGCATGGATGTCGGCTTTTCGGCCAAACTGCTCAAACTGGTCAACAGTGCCATGTATGGATTCCCTTCCAAAATTGAAAGTATCTCCAGAGCCGTAACCCTAGTCGGTGGAGAGGAACTTTCAACTCTTGCGCTGGGGCTTTCAGCCATCAGTTATTTCAAGGATATTCCACCAGAACTTATTGATATGAAAACTTTTTGGAAACACTCACTCAGTGTGGCTGTTTTTGCAAAAATCATAGCTGATAATCTTTCAGGAATTTCGTCAGAAAAAATATTTACGGCTGGTCTGCTGCATGATGTCGGCAAGCTGGTTCTGTATAAAAAAATGCCTTATGCCTCGGTTCAGGCCATGCTCTATGCCCGTGAAAATTTTGTCCCGCAGATTGAGGCCGAAGACATGTGTCTTGGATTCAATCATACTGATATCGCCTCTGTATTGCTGAAACGCTGGGATTTCCCGGACTATTTAACAGAAATAATCAGTCATCACCATTCCGCTTTGAACAGTGAACATAAAATGGAAGCAGCCATTTTACAGGTTGCCGACAATCTTGCCAATGCTACCGGCATAGCTGAAGGCGGCATGTACGTTATGCCCGGAATTGATACCGGAGCATGGGAAATGCTTTCGCTGGATATTGAAAAAGTTACTGACTTTGTGGAATGTTATGACAATCAGATCACCGGGCTGATGAATGCATTTTTCGGCTGATTTTTCAGACAGAATAATTAATAGTTCTCTGAAACAGGGCAGTGTGTTTTATGTCTGATTCACTGATGGATATTTTATTTTTCAAAAACGGCGATATTGATATCGTTAAGCTTAAGGGAAATCTCGATGCCTCATCGGTAGAGATGTTTCATAAGTTGACCGCTGAAAAATTAGATCAGAAATCTGCTAAAATTATTATCGATCTGTCAGGAATTGTTTTTATAAACAGTTCAGGTCTTGGTGCGCTGGTCTTGTTTTTCAAAAAAAGAAGTCAGGCCGGGCAAAGGGTCTGCCTTTGCGGACTTAATGAGAACGTATACCAGATTTTCAAACTGGTTAAATTTGATGATATCTATAATATATACGATGATCTGGACGAGGCTTTAAAAGCCTATTCTGCTGCTGGTGACGACTCTTCAGCAGGGTGATCATAATCAGGCTTCGTTTCCGGCAGCTCTATGAGAGCCGTTGTTCCGGTATCTTTACCTTTACTTTTTAGAATAATTTTTCCGCCGTGTTCAAAAATTATTCTTTTAACCCTTGGCAGTCCCATCCCGACTCCTTTGGGTTTAGTAGTATAGAAAGGATCAAATACAAACGGAAGCTGCCTCGGATCAATACCCATACCTTTATCTTTTACCGCCAGATAAATTTTTTTATTTTTTGCAAATACCTTAACTTTTACAACTGTATGCTTCTGCGGTGTAAAGTTACTTGCATTCATAAAAAGTTCTCTTAAAACCGAAACAAATAATGCTGGATCGACATTGAGATTTTCTACAAGGCATTCAAGTTTCATCTCAATGGATTCATCAATGCATTTTAGTAAACTATTTGCTGTAGATAGGGAATTTTCCAGAAGATCTATGGTCTTTTCGCGACGTATTGATAAATTTTTGACTGAGGCATAGTCATTAACTCCCCGCACCAGATTTTCCAGCCGTCCGGCTTCTTCCTCTATAGCTTCCACATATTCACGAATCGCCGGATCTTCGGTTTTTCTATGCACAATTTTTGAAAGGCCGCTGATTGCCATTGCAGGATTTCGAAGCTGATGAGCAACAGCTCTGGCAAGGGAGTTAAGGCCTTCCATCCTGTCTTTCTGCAAATCGGCATAACGGGAAAGAATTTTCTTTTCACGCTCGGTTCTGCGGTGATCTTCAGTTACATCCTGCATCAGCAGAACCAGACCGGCGACATTGCCTTCCTCCTTTAAAAAGGAAGATGTCATATTAAACAATTTTTTACGCCCGTTATGATCAGTGTAGACGACCTCGGTTCGCTTCATCGTGTGATGGTTTGAAATTGTGTCTATAATAACCTGATTGAATTCAAGATTTTCATTTTCTCCGGTAATAAACAGTTCTGCCCAGCCACAACCGAGATGCTTTTTACGTTCCAGACCAAGCATCTGGCAGACAGCTTCATTCAAAACTATTATTTCACCTATAGGAGAAATAACAATCAGCCCTATGGGGAGGCTTTCAATGATGTTGTCTACAACAAGGTTGTTAAGTGATTCCATCAAAAACTCCGCTGAATCATTAAATGTAAAGCAGCAATATCAGTAGCTGCTACTAAACTATACATGTCTTGATGGGTACGGGCAACAACCCCGGCTGATTTATACGGATGATTTTATGAAATTTAAAATTTATCGTTTTTTTCCATCTTTATTTGGAATGACGGGTCTATTTCTAAAATGTGCTTTGAGCCAGGCATTCAGTCTGGGTTCTTCTCCCTGATCTTTTGCAGCGTAAAATTTACGCCCTAAAAGTTCTTCAGGCAGATAGGCCTGCTCGACCCATGATTTAGGGTAAGAATGCGGATATTTATAGTTCCGTCCGAATCCCCATTCTTTCTGCTGTGCGGTTGTTGCATTTCGAAGATGCAAAGGAACCTGCATCATCCCGTTCTGGCGAATTTCCTGTGATACCGTATGATATCCGGCGTAGGTGGAATTACTTTTAGGGGCAAGGGCCAGATATACGGCAACTTCAGCAAGAGGGATGCGACCTTCCGGCATACCGATGAATTCAACTGCCTGCTGGCAGGAAACGGCCATAGTTAGAGCATAAGGGTCAGCCAGCCCGATATCTTCACCGGCGGAAATAATAAGACGTCTGGCAATGAACTTAGGGTCTTCACCGCTTTCAATAAGGCATCCAAGATAATACAGGGCTGCATCCGGGTCACTGCCGCGGATGGATTTGATAAGTGCCGAAGCCAGCTCGTAGTGGGAATCACCATCCCTATCACCTCTGATAATTACGTCCGGCATAACCTTGCGTAAATTTTCAGGCTCTCTTTTATCCTCAGGCAGTTGTGCTGTATATTCCAGTAGATTTAAAAGAGTTCTGCCGTCACCACCTGAAAGGGCGGCAAGCAGGCTGTACACTTCATCATCCATCTCTACATTCAGTTCCTGAGCTCCACGGCGGGCGATGCTGATGAGATCACTTTTTGAAAGCTGGCGCAGACGCAGAACATGAAGTCTTGAAAGCAGTTGTCTGGTTACACTGAAAGACGGGTTTTCAGTTGTTGTAGCCAAAAGGGTAATCTGACCGGATTCAAGCAGAGGAAGAAAAAAATCCTGCTGCGATTTTGAAAAACGGTGCAGTTCATCAAGTATGAGAATATCCATACCTGCAAGCTGCTTCCGCAAGGCTGCAATTCCGGCTTCGGGAGCACTGATGCGCACAAAATGTCTTCCGCTTATTTTGGCAAGCAGCAGAGCCATTGTTGATTTTCCACACCCCGGAGGACCGAAAAGGAGCAGACTGGACAGTCTTTTGGCTCTCGCAAAAGCCTGAAGCCTCTCACGAATATGATTCTGCCCGACAAAATCATCAATACTTTGTGGGCGAATACGGTCAGCAAGGGGCTGGTTGTCTGTCAGTTCCAATTTCAATTTCAACTCCGTGTGCTATTACTGCGCATGTTTTTGTGATTCCAGATAACAGGCAGACAAACACAAAACAGCAGCGGTTTCCCATCTCAGAATACTGGTCCCGAGGCTGAGCGGCTTAAAACCATTCAATTCAAGTTTAGAAACTTCAAGCTCTGAAAGTCCACCTTCAGGACCGATGACAACTATGGATTGACCTTTTGAAAAATCAGCCGGATTAAACAGGCTGCCCTTGCCCTGATTTTCCCACAGCACGGTTTTATTATCAAATTCTCCTGATATTTCAGTCAGTCCGTCAATTCCACCGCCGATGGTTTTAATTTCAGGCAGCCAGACATTGCCGCATTGTTTAGCCGCGGTTATCAGCGCATCCTGCCATTTTTCCTTATTTTTATCAGGAATTTTTCCCTGACTTCTTTCCGCTTGAAAGAAAATAATGGAACGGCAGCCAAGTTCAACTGCTTTTTCTAAAATCCAACCTCGGCGTGAAGATTTATTCCAGCCTATAGCCAGGGTCAGATTGCGGGAATCTTCAAAGAACTCCTCATTTAGCGGCGTAAGTACGGCTTTGCTTTTGGTCGCTTCCAGCAATTCAAAAAGACCGCTCCTGCCCTGACCGTCAAAAATTCTGACAGTTTCACCAACCGGAGTCCGCAAAACTTTAAGCATGTGCCGGGCTTCACCGTCCTGTAGCGTGAACGGTTTCTGCCATTTATCTGGGGAAAGATAAAATGAGTTCAATCTGGCCATATAAGTCCATCAGCTGAATTAAAAAAACACGGTTTAAAACAAAAAGACAGATTCGAGGCACGAAACAGGTCATGCTGGAAACTGTCTTTAACAACACCGGCGTAAAATATACGCCGGTGTTGATTATAAGCTTAAGCCTACTTGATTATCAGCATTCAAGATTAACGAGATCCTCGTAAGATTCTCTTCTGCGGGCAACTATCACATCATCACCGTCAACAATGACTTCCGCAGCGCGGGGACGTGAATTGTAGTTTGAGGCCATTGTAAAGCCGTAAGCTCCGGCAGAGTATGCAGCCAGCAGTTCTCCCTGTTCCATTTCAGGAAGGTTGCGGTCACGGGCGATAAAATCTCCTGATTCGCAGATAGGGCCGACAACATCGCACTCAATTTCCGGGCGTCCTTTTTTTACAACCTCTTCCAGACGGTGATAAGAACCGTAGAGAGAAGGGCGGATCAAATCGTTCATACCGGCATCTACAATCAGGAAATTCTTTGTAGGTGATTTTTTAGTATAAACAACTTCAGTTACCAGAATGCCGGAGTTACCGGCAATAACACGTCCGGGTTCAAGTATTACTTTAAGGCCCTGATCCTTTAATGCCTTTGTAAGAGCTTCTCCGAATTCTTTAGGATGAGGCGGTTCTTCTTCATCATAAGTGATGCCGAGTCCTCCACCGAGATCAAGGGTGGAAATATTAATGCCGATATCTTTAAGTCTCTGGTTAAACTTGAGAAGTTTTTCCAGAGCTTCAAGGAAAGGTGCAATCTCTGTCAACTGTGAACCGATGTGGCAGTCCATTCCAACAGGGTCGACATTGGGAAGATCTTTAGCGGTCTTATATGCTTCAAAAGCATTTTCAATTTCCAGACCGAATTTATTTTTTTTCATTCCGGTTGAAATATAAGGATGGGTTTTCGGATCAACATCAGGATTGATACGGAAACTGATGCGTGCTTTTTTACCCATGGAACCGGCAACTTCGTTGATGCGATGAAGCTCTCCGACACTTTCAACATTGAACATAAGTATGTCGGCTTTCAGAGCTTCAGCAATTTCATACGCTTTTTTGCCTACACCGGAATAAACAATGCGGTCTGAGGGAACGCCTGCTTTAAGGGCGCGATAGAGTTCTCCTCCGGAAACGATATCCATTCCGGCTCCTTTTTCAGCAAGGAGTTTAAGAACACTGAGGTTTGAGTTGGCTTTAACAGAAAAGCAGGTCAGATGCTCAAGACCTGAAAAAGCAGAGTCAAAAGCATCAAAATGACGGCGCAGGGTAGCCGCACTGTAAACATAGAGTGGAGTGCCATACTCGTGGGCAAGTTCCGTAACGCTGATATTTTCAGCAAAAAGTTCGTTATCTTTAAATTCAAAATAGTTCATATCAAGGGACTCCGTTTAATTTTATGGTGCTGCAGTAAAAACATCCGAGATAGCAAGACCAAGTGTATCATACACATTGCTTGCAACAATTCTCCAACGATAACTTTTCTGCGGATCTAACCCGCATTCGGTGAAGGACAGAATTGCTCCGTCAGATGAAATATTACTGCTTCCGGGTATATAGTTCTCACGGTTTGCTGGAAAAAACGGACAGGTGGGGCATCCTTCTCCGGGACCGTCTCCATCAGCCTGATACTGCATGCTGATATTGGCCAGATTCTGGTATGCTCCGGAAAGCTTCACCGTGACTGTAAGGCAACTGCCGCTTCTGGTGCCGTTTACCGATGCGATTTTAAAAATGTCTTCACTTTTAACCGGTGAGGGCCATATTTTGACTCCGCAACCGGATAAAGCAAGGCACAGCATCAGCATGGCAGGAACAACAGCCTGCTTCAACCAGAGTGATTTTTTCATTTACTATTCTCCAAGAGATTTTTTCCATCTGTTAATCACAGTCAGTGCTTCAATAGGGGAGAGCCCGTTGACATCAAGATCCCTGAGTTCCTGAACAAACGGAGGTTCCACATTATTAACAGGAACATTGTGTTCCTTGTTAATAAGTCCGGGCAGAATGTTTTGAACAACAGACTGTTTTGAACCCGCAGATTCCTGATTCTGTGATTTTTTTTCCAGTTCAGCCAGAATTTCCCTCGCCCTTATAACCACAGGGCGCGGAACACCAGCCAGTCGGGCAACTTCAATACCGTAACTTTTATCTGCCGGTCCCGGAACAAGACGTCTTAGAAAAAGAATGTCTCCTTTCCATTCCCGCACAGCGATATTAAAGTTTCTCAGTCCCTCTATAACCCCTTCAAGCGAGGTCAGCTCATGGTAATGAGTTGCAAAAAGAGTTCTTATTCCGCCTTTGGCCCTTTTGGAGAGCTCTTCAACAACCGCCCATGCCAGGGCAAGGCCGTCAAAAGTGCTGGTTCCACGTCCGATTTCATCCAGAATTACCAGACTTCGTTTGGTAGCCTGTCTCAGAATCCTAGCGGTTTCCATCATTTCGACCATGAAGGTGGATTGACCCTGGGCAAGGTTATCCGAGGCTCCAACCCTAGAGAAGACCCGGTCCACCAGTCCTATCACCGCGCGGGATGCGGGAACGAAAGAACCTATCTGTGCCATGATCGCCATAATGGCTACCTGTCTGAGAACTGTGGATTTACCAGCCATGTTAGGACCGGTAATCAGCAGAATACGTCTTTTCTCGTCAATAGTGATACTGTTGGGTATGTAATTGGCTGATCCCTGAACCGCCTCCACCACAGGATGGCGTCCTTCATCAATTTCAATTTCCATTCCCGAATGAATTTCCGGACGGACCCATGAATTGGTTCTTGCCGCCTCGGCAAGTCCCTGCCAGAAGTCCAGAGCCGCAACAGCATCTGCCATGAACATAAATCTGCTTCGCTCCGCGGCAATGCGCTCACGCAGCTGCTGAAACAGATTATATTCCAGCCTCTTCCTTTCGTCTGAAGCTGAAACCAGTTTTTCCTCTAGCTCCTTAAGTTCCGGAGTAATATACCTTTCACTATTTACAAGTGTCTGGCGTCTTTCAAAGTAGTCCGGAACCTGTCCCTTATAAGCTTTGGAAATTTCGAAATAATAACCGAAAACTTTATTATAGCCTATTTTAAGCTTAGGCAGATCATTTTTTTCTTTTTCACTGCCGAGCAGATCATCAAGCTTTGCTTCACCATGTTCGGTCAGTTGAATCAGTTCGTCAAGTCTATCATCATATCCGCTGCGGAAAAGTCCGCCTTCGGTAATAAGCGGCGGAGGAGAGTTGACCAGAGCTCTTTCAAGCACAGCGGCAATATCCGCCATGGAGTCCCATTTTGAAATTATCTCCCTTAAATTATCAGAAAAGCCCGAATCTTCAGCTGAATTCTTTTCAGGGACAACAGAAGCCAGAATATCGCCTATTTCCGGAAGTTCTCCGAGACTCTGACGAAGGCTGATAAAATCCTTGGGGGTAGCTCTGCCAAGGACGACTCTTGTTGAAAGCCTTTCAAGATCATAAATGGAATTAAGTTTTTCTCTTAAGGTTCCCCGCAGTGAATCATTTTCATAAAAAAAAGAGACTGCTTTCTGGCTGTTCTCAATGGTGGTAAATTCACGCCACGGTTCTCTAAGTCTCGCCGCGAGCATTCTGCCCCCCATCGGGGTGAGGGTACGGTCAATCGCGTTAATTAACGTGCCTTTACCGCTTCTGCCATCCAGCCTTTTAAAAATTTCAAGATTTCGTTCTGTAACATCATCCAGAATAAGATGTCTGGCAATATTTACAGGCGAAAATTCGCGCAGATGCTTCATTTCACACATCTGGGTCTGCCGCAGATATGCCAGTACGGCACCGCATGCTTTTGTCAGCTCAGGCTTGTTATGAAGGTCCAGAGCATGAAGATCAGCCACATTCTGGCATTCAAAAAGACTTTGCTCCGCACTTTTAAGATTAAAATATCCGGCAGAAGGAGCATAAGTAATTCTGGCATCAAGATCAGAATATCCGGAAGGAACTTTATACTCGCGCTGGAGTATAATTTCTTTCGGACTGATTTTCATAATCCATTGCCATAGTTCGGCTTCGTTTCTGCTGGAAATACCTGTAAATTGTCCTGTTGAAAAATCCACCCATGCGAGTCCGCCATAATTTTTATCATGATCATAGGAAAGGGCGGCAAGGTAGTTGTTGGTCTTAGCCTTGAGGGTTGAGTCTTCAACAACAGTTCCGGGAGTATAGATTCTCGTTACGGCACGTTTTACAAGGCCCTTGGCTTCTTTGGGGTCCTCAATCTGGTTGCAGAGCGCAACTTTGTAACCCTTATCCAGCAGTTGCGAAAGATAAGCTTCTACAGCGTGATGCGGAACTCCGCACATCGGAACCTTTACGTCCGAATTGGGATTACGGCATGTTAAAGCGATCTGAAGTTCGCGGGCTGCGATTTCAGCGTCTTCAAAAAACAGTTCGAAAAAATCCCCCATTCTGTAAAACAGAAGTGCATCCGGGTGCTCCTCCTTTATCTGGAGGTATTGTTCAAACATGGGGGTGAGTTTAATTTTGCTCACAATATGGCGGGTCTCTTTTACTGGTTCAATTCTTTACGGAAAGTTATGGAATACCAACTATGGCATTTAGGACAGACGAAGAATAACCTGTCTCCTTTAAGTCCGCAACCCGAGCAGGTGAAGCGTTTAACTTCGCAGGCAACGTTGACAAAAAAGTCAAGCTGATTGCTGAAAAATGGAGTCAGAGTCTGTTCTTCTTTGGCATGGCGGAAAAGCTCAAGACGGGCCAGCCAGAAATTCTGATTGAGAACCAGTGTTTTTTCAAGCCAGAGGCGGGCCTCTTTCTCCTCTCCACAAAGATGGAGGAGTCTTGCTCCGTAATAACAAAGGGTTACATCTATCTCGGATGTAGCTTCGAGAGCTTCCAGCATAACTTTATAAAAAGCGCGGTCACTTTCGGTTACCAGATCTGTTTCTATAGCCGTATGTCCGCATGAAGAAGGAGCTCCTGTCAGAAGGCCTTCAACAAGCGTAAACCTGAGATCCAGAGGCACATGGTTTAAAGCCTCGGGAAATCTTTTTGAAAATTCTTTAAGATTTGCTTCTTTTTTTAATTCTGAAAGCAACAGCAACCATGCTTCAATAGAACCGCTTGCAACCTTGAGAGCTTTTTTGACGGTTCTAAAGCCTTTGCTCTGGGATTCTTTAAATTCATCCTCAGCCGCGCGGGCCAGATAATGGGCCTCTTGAAGAGGCATACGCAAAGTGGAATAAAATTGTGCCGCTTTTTCAAATTCGCGTACACCGGCAGCGAGTCCGGCAAGCTCACGAATTATTTCAGGAGAATCTCCTACAATTTCACGGGCTTTGTCAAATGCGTTTTCAGCTCTGTCCAGAAAGCCTCCACGCATAAAATCTCTTCCAAGCTCATACAGTGTTCTTGCTTTGAGAGTATCGTCCAGTCCCGGACGGACTATAAGACTGTTTCTGATCTGTGCAGCGCGGTCAAATTCACCCTGTGAGCGGTAAAGATTGCCAAGGGCAAGGTAGATTTCAACAGCCTCGGGGTTATCTTTAACAACCTGAGACAGTTCATCAATGGCAGCACGGGTATCAGCCAGTCCCGCTTCTGATTTCAAAAGAGAAAAAGAACCTGAAGACGTCCGTGATGCGGACGCCGACAGGTTCTTATTTTTAAACAGACCGAAAAATGACAACATGCATCTCCGGATATTTATTCGGCAGTTTCTTCGCTGTCGCTGGAGGAGGGGTAATTCTTTTCCTCAAGGGGAAGATTGCGCAGTGAGTTAACTTCCTGTTCAAGAGTAGCCATTCTGGTTTTATAAGCACGCAAAATACCTGTAAGACGCAGTTTGTCAGCCATGAAATAAATCAGGCAGAGAATTGCGCCTATACAGAATGAAACCAGAATCAAAAGATAGTAAGGAAGCGGTACGCTGACGAATTTATAATGAACCAGCTCAAGTGAAAGAGTCACTTCCTTTGATAACTCGGGTGTGTTCTGTACAAAAAAGACCATTGAAAGGAAGAAAAGCAGAATCAGAGCCAAAACTTTCAAGTAACGCATTAAACCCTCCTTAAGTGTTACTTACCGTACCTGTCAAACAGCGGCTTAAGCTTTTTGTAGGTAGAGGACAGATGTTCCGGGATAACAGTAGTTTCACCGAATACAGCCATAAAAGAGGCATCCCCGCTCCACCGGGGAACCAACTGGAAGTGAAGATGGGCGGCTATGCCCGCTCCCGCAGCTTCTCCGATATTGAGTCCTACATTAATTCCCTGAGGATTAAACGTTTCCTCTAAAATCTTGCAGCTTATGGTAACGCATTTCATAATTTCGCAAGACTCTTCTTCCGATAAATCAGTCAGGCTGCTGACATGCCTGTAAGGGCAGACCATCAAATGTCCGTTATTATACGGAAATTTATTCAGCAGCACAAAACAGTGTTCGGCTCGAAGCAGAATACAGCGTTCTTCATCTTCATCTGTATGCTCAGGAATGCAGAAAACACATTCATCAGGCTTCGGGCCTAATATGTAGTCCATTCTCCAGGGAGCCCAGAGTACTTCCATAACTTTTATTAACCTTGCTATCCGACTTTAGGGTATATAAATAATAAGCGCAATATCACAAACAAAACAGGAGTAAAGCCTGTTCTACTCCTTGCCGTGATTATTAGCGGGACCAAGACGATTACGGCTGCCAGTTCATCCGGCTGATTAAAGCAATACACCGAAGTCGACGTGAAGCCAACGGCAAACCGAAAGTGTTGTTGTTCTACACACCTTGCACCTTAAGGGCAATAAAAAATACAAATAACTATATCACATATCATTAAGCTTTCCGAATAGTGGACCTGTTGTCATACTTTGTGATTTTTCTCTCAAAGAGAGGACTTTTTTCCTCAAAAATTCAAGCTGATCTTCACGAGTGCGGGCAACCCCGTCAAGACAAGCCATTTTCACTTCATTAAGCAACTCTGTATAAACCGGCCCCGGAATCAGTCCCATATCTTTAAGATCATCCCCGCCGACTTCAATCTCTTTGTTTCTTATTATTGTCAGGTACTGGGAAATATTCTTTTTTACATTCTCCCTTTCTGCTCTGGCCATTATAAAGAGGATTCCTTCAACCGGAACAGGGGAGAGTATTTCATAAATTTTGCTCGGGGCCAGCTCCTGTTTAACATTAATTATACGTCCTGAAGCCATGAAGATTGCTTCTCGCATGTGAATAAATTCTCTTTCTTCACTTTGAGAAAAGCTAAGACGCTGATATACTTGGAACATATTTTTTTTAGAAATTCCGAGGCACATTCCAAGAAAAAATGTTTTCCAGCGTGAAATCTCGGGCTCTAGGTAAAGTCTTTCATACCAGTCCAGAACTTTTTCTAGTTCAGCAAGAACTTTTGTCCGGGCTGAAGACAATTTCAACAAAGGGTGAACAGCTTCCAGAATCCCAAGTTCATCCAGTCTGCTAAGACAAGGCAGAACTTTTTCTTCCTTTAAAATTATTTTTAATTCATGAAGAATTCGATAGCCTGAAAGTTTATTGAAAAGTTTAAGTTTGAGAGCATTCTTTATAAGTCTTGAGGTCTGCCCGCCTATGGTGAATCCAAAACGTTGTTCAAAGCGTATCGCCCTTAAAATTCTGGTAGGATCTTCAACAAAGCTAAGAGAGTGAAGAACTCTTAAAACTCTTTCCTTTATATCACGCTGCGAACCGAAAAAATCAACGAGTTTGCCAAAATTAGAAGGGTTCAGATGAACCGCAAGAGCATTTATGGTAAAGTCCCGTCGGTAAAGGTCCATCTTTATAGATGACAGCTCAACGGTCGGCAGGGCGGCAGGGTATTCATAATATTCAAGACGGGCTGTCGCCACATCAATCCTCTGGCCGTCAGGTAAAATAATTACCGCTGTTTTAAATTTGTTATGGGACTTAATGCGCCCACCAAGATTATCAGCTAGTTTTTTAGCAAAAGAAATACCTTCGCCTTCAACAACCAGATCAAGATCAAGATTATTTCGGGTAAGAATTATATCCCTTACAAATCCCCCTACAATATAAACTTCAATTCCATATTCTTCAGCCAGTCTGCCGGCAGTCTCCAGGATATTAAGAATATTTTCCGGGAGACGGTTGCGCATGATATTAGCGATATTTCTAACCTGCTTTTTAGCAGGATAGAGTGATTCAGGTATTCTGGCCGGGTCCTGAACCATGAGATTTATTAAATCTGTTCTTGTTATTACCGCCATGACTTTATCTTTATCAACAACAGGGACCAGACGCTGTTTGCGCCCCAGAATGATGTCCATCACATCAAAAAGCGGAGTTGTTTTAGTTATTGTTGAAAAAGTCTGCTGCATATAAATTTCAACTTCAACATTATCGAGTTTATGGGAAAGAGCCTTGTCTGCTATATTATGTTCCAGAATCCCGACAACGCGCATATTATCCAGTGAATCTACTACCGGCACACCTTTAAGGCTGTATTGAGTCATTTTTTCAACAGCCTTGGCAATTGTCATATTGCGCGGAATGACTACCGGGCGTTTTGACATCAGTTTTTCAATTGTAATTGAAGGATTGATCTGTGAATAGAGCAGGGCAAAAAGTTCATCACGGACCTGCGCCGGAGTGCGGTCTTTTATTGTTGCGGAAGCAGCATAAGTATGCCCGCCACCGCCGAAACTTGCACAGATAGCTCCCACATCAACTTCCGGTGTTTTAGAGCGGGCCACAAGATGAACCCTGTCGTTCATCCGGGCGAGAGCAAATAATATTTTAACATTTTCAATATCCATGAAT
Organism: Maridesulfovibrio bastinii DSM 16055; assembly: GCF_000429985.1. NCBI lineage: Bacteria > Pseudomonadati > Thermodesulfobacteriota > Desulfovibrionia > Desulfovibrionales > Desulfovibrionaceae > Maridesulfovibrio > Maridesulfovibrio bastinii. The sequence continues at coordinate 11,975 of NZ_AUCX01000019.1, read as the reverse complement.
TTATGGACCAGAAGTGAAAAATCTCCAACATAATCAGGAGTACTGACTTCTGAGATAACTATATCTATATTATGTATAGAATGTGTGGCGGCGTTGCTTACCAGCTCACCAAGCAGAGAAATTTGCTGCCCATCAAGTTCCCTGTTTATCAGGTCGGTTATTACATCAAGCTCCATTCCCTGAGAAAGCAGCCACTTTGCAGCTTCGAAATCATGCTCGGTAGTGGAATTGAAAGTGAATGAGCCGGTGTCTTCATATATACCGACTCCGAGAATCGTTGCTTCTTCCTGATGCAGGGTCAGATTTTCTTTCCTTATTTCATGAGTCAGGATGGCAACGCTGGAACCCCACGGCTTTTTAATTATTTTTTCAGGGTTCAGATCACACTGGGATTCCATGTGATGGTCATAAACATGTATGCGCAAATTTTCTTTTTCCAGAAGACTCTGAACGTGTGAAATTCTTGGGCTTCTGGAGGTGTCTACAACAACCAGCAACTCTACGGAATCTATATCGATATCTTTAAAATTCTTAAAATTAAAAAAGTAAGTGGCACTTTCAATATAAAAATTTCTAAGATTTTTTTCCTGACTGCCGGGGAAAACAAGTGTCGCCTCGGGATACAATTTTCCCGCAGCAACTATTGCGGCAAGACAATCGAAATCGGCATTAATGTGGCCGGTGATCACAGTTTTACTTTGAATTTTATTATCATTTGATGACATGGTTAATGATCTCACATTGTTGAGCGTGGGTGAAATTTTCTATGCATTTGAATGAGTCTTCCAGCTTGAATATGTGTGTAAATTTCGGTAGCACTAATATCGGCGTGGCCCAAAAGAAGTTGTACGGTTCTTAAATCCGCACCGCCTTCCAGAAGATGGGTTGCGAACGAGTGCCTGAACGTATGAGGAGATATTGATCTCTTTATTCCCGCCTCCTGCGCATACCTTTTGATCATCTTCCAGACCCCTTGGCGGGTCAGGCCTTTGCCGGATCTATTCAAAAAGATGTTATCTTCTTTAGGATTGAATGCCGGACGCCAATTGTTAATGTACTGGTTTAAGAAATCCTGGGCAATATAATGAATCGGTACAAAGCGTTCTTTGGAACCTTTTCCAAAAACAGTTAATACACCTGTCTGAGCATCGAAATCCCTGATACTCAGGCTTATAAGTTCTGAAACACGCATACCTGCGGCATAAAGAAGCTCAAGCATTACCCTGTCTCTGAAACCTAATTTATCGGTTGTGACCGGACGTTTGAGTATTGCCGCAATTTCTTCCCGGCTTAAAAATACCGGGAGTTTCTTTGGTAGTTTCGGATTTTCAAGAAGGGCGGCGGGATCGTCTTTCAAAAGATCATTCGAAGCGCAAAAACCAAATAAGCCTCTGATTGATGAAAGATGACGGGCTATGGAACGGTTTTTTAATCCGCGCGATCTCAAATATGTGAGATAGAGCATGAGGGTTTGACTGTTCACCTCTTCCAGACTGGAAGAGCGTTCTTTGAGGAAAGCGGAAAAAGTATCCAGATCGGCCATATAGCCACTCAGACTGTTTTCCGAAAGCCCTCGTTCAATCAGCAGATATTCAAGGTAACGCTCAATAAAAGCGTGACGCGTGTTTTCATTATTGTTAGTGGTATCGGTCATATGTATTAGTGTTGTACACTTATGATTCACGCTAAACAAGGCCGAGTGCTGATTGACAGCAGCCGAATCCCCATTTAAAAGAATAAGTTAAATTGAATAAAAAACTCAAGGAGTAAGAGAGTAATGCCAGAATTCAAGCTTGCCGACAGGCTTGCCACCCTTCCACCGTATCTTTTCGCAGAAATTGACCGTGTAAAGCAGGAAGTGGCAGCTCAGGGTGTCGACATTATCAGTCTCGGTATCGGTGATCCCGATCTCCCGACTCCCCAATTCATTATAGACGCTCTTTACGAATCAGCTAAAAAACCTGTAAACCACCGTTATCCTGACTATATAGGATTACTCACATTCAGACAGGCTGTAGCTGACTGGTACAAAGAAAGATTTAATGTTGATCTCGATCCACATAAGGAAATAGTCAGCCTCATCGGTTCAAAAGAAGGTATCGCACATTTCCCCCTCGCTTTTGTTAATCCGGGCGATCTCGTTATTGTTGCTTCTCCCAATTATCCTGTATATCCGGTTGCTTCCGGATTTGCCGGTGGTGAAGTTCTGACAATTCCCCTTGTTGAAGAAAATGATTACCTTCCTGATCTTGACGCTATTGATGATGATACATGGAAGAAAGCTAAAATTTTCTACACCAACTACCCAAATAACCCGACTGCAGCAACTGCTACTCCTGAATTCTACCAGAAGCTGGTTGATAAGGCCCGCGAATTCAATGTGATTATTGTTCAGGACGCAGCCTACACTGAAGTTTACTATGATGATAACAAAAAACCTCTTTCTATTCTGGAAACTCCGGGCGCAAAAGAGGTTGCTATAGAATTCCACTCACTTTCCAAAACATACAACATGACCGGATGGCGCATAGGTATGGCAGTTGGTAACGAAACACTCGTTGCCGGACTTGGAAAAATTAAAGAAAATTGTGACTCTGGAATTTTTCAGGCTGTTCAGGAAGCCGGTATTGAGGCATTAAAACACGGTGAACCTTATGTGAAGGAATTTCGCCAGATTTATAAAGAGCGCCGTGATTATGTTATTGACGCTCTGCGTAATATCAATATCTCTTGCCGGGTTCCGGAAGCATCAATTTATGTTTGGGCGAATACCCCCAAGGGTTACACTTCTGCAGAATTTGTTTCCAAACTTTTACGTGAAACCGGCGTTGTTGTTACTCCCGGTAACGGTTTTGGTGCTCCCGGTGAAGGATATTTCCGCATTTCACTTACGGTTGACACCGATAGGCTAAAGGAGGCTGTATCACGGATTTCCCAACTCTAAAAGTTTACATCGGTCTCGGCTCCAATATTGGAGATACTGAGGATAACCTCAATGAGGCTGTTGCAAGACTTGAAAAATATGAAGGAATTGAACCGGCAGGTTGGTCAGAAATTTATTTGACCGAACCGCAGGGACTTAAAGATCAGCAATGGTTTACCAATCAGGTTGTAAGACTTGATGTTGATCCTGAACTCTGGTCCCCGCAGGGAATTCTTTCAACCCTGTTGGCAGTTGAAGGGCAGATGGGCCGCAAAAGAGGTCTTGAAAATGGACCGCGGGTAATTGATATCGATTTGCTGACTTTCGGTGATGAAGTTATTAATGCTGGCGACTTTTTGCAGGTTCCGCACCCTCGCATGAAAGACAGGGCGTTTGTTCTATATCCTCTCAAGGATCTGGACCCTGATTTTGTTTTCCCGGATGGAGATTCTCTTTCCGCATGTCTTGAAAAAATTGATTTCAAGCTTGAAGAAAATAAAATTTATCAGGATTAAAATATTCGGTCATGGTCGATTTTTTCGGCCATGACCGTTATACAGACGCCCTTCGTTAACAACGGAGAATTAATGATTAAATTTCTGGTTATAGCTGTTGCTCTTTTTATAGCCTGGAAACTTTTTTCAGGTGATAAGCAGAAAAAACAGGAACAGGCTGCTAAAAATCAGCAAAAAATGGCCAGTACCGGAGAAATGATAAAAGACCCGGTATGTGGCACTTATGTAAAAAAAGACAGTGGGATTAGAGTAAAAAATGGGGATAAGGTTTTTTGCTTTTGTTCTTACGAATGTCGTGACAAATATCTTAAAAGCATAGGTGCTGAAATTCCCGGTGAAAAAATTGAATCCGAGGAAAAAGAAAAAGAAAAAGAAGAAGCCTGATTTTAAGATTTTTGCTGCTCTTTGTGGAATAGCAATATTCCGGCTTCACCGTATCAAAGATCAGCATAATACCTGCATTTTTTTTTATAATGTTTCTAAAAAAGACAGAACCTTATGGTATAAATCATTAAGGCTCTGTCTTTTCTTTTTTAATCAAAATATTAAGGGTCTAATTTTGAAATTTATTCTTTGCCCATCAACAGTGGATGAAATTAAACTTTTTTTGCAACTTGGGATTTTACATGGAGTGTATATTTCAGAAATAGAGAACAAAGAGAGTTCTGAAATTTTGAAATATATGCAGCACACGAACATCCCCTTGTTTATTCAAATTAAAGAAAAGTATGAAAATGATATTTTGTGTGCTTCTCGAAAAATTTTAACACTCAGCCCCAACATTATTCCTACGCTCAAATTTTCAATTGAATCTCTTAAAGCTTGCAACACCATGAGCAAAGGGCAGGTTAATGTCAGCATTAATGGAATTGTAAATAGTTCCCAAATGTTGGTCGCAGCTGGAGCAGGAGCTTCACTTATATTTATGGCTTCTAAAAATATAAATGAAATAGCCAATGGAAGTCAGATTTTAAAAATTCATGAACTCGATTGTTCACTCACAATATCCAGTCTCAATTCAGAATATAATCTTTCAACAATTGCTTTAACCGGAGCAGACTACGTTCTTGTAGATAGCAATTTTATAGAAGAATTTTTTGGACAAAAAGCTGAAGCTTAACTTCAAGAACTGAACATATTCCTAGGATCAAAAAATAAAATTAAATTGAAGATAAGGCTATAAAGAACAGGTCCCTAATTTAGATACTGCCAGAATTCATACCAGCGAGAAGTAAAAGAGTATCCAGCAAATCAGTAAAAATTTAGGAAGTCAATTTCACTTTCTCTAGCAAAATACGCCAACGCGATATTCATATCTGTAGCAATCGTTCATAGAATAAGTTTGAAAATTTTATCAAATACCAAGAAGGGCGCTTGCTCTTAGATAGAAAGAGCCTCTCGATTCGGCGAGAAAATTTCTCTGCAATAGACAAAGCAAGATTGACAAAGTTTGCGATATTTGAGGACTAAATTATAGCGCATGAAGGTGTTTTAAGTACTTATTTCACCTAGATATGATCATTTATTTCGTTATAAAATTTTGAAATAGGTCTAATTCTTTTTAAATTCCCCTAAATTAGCTTCTGTTGCAAAAATCTAATTTTTCGAACTAGATATCAATTTATTTTTTTTAAACCCTTAAAATAGAAATTTAGACTTATAATTTTAGAAATAATTTTTTATTAACGCTACACCAATATTATAACCGGATTAGGGTGGTCTGCAATTATGGCAACCAAAAGTTGACCTTTACAAAGGGTATTATCCGTTAAGTTAAAGTAGAACATTAACTTAAGAAACTATCCCATAACCCTGAAAGGTTGGAATAAATGTTAACGCCATGCTAAACGATCATAATAATTTTTGATTCAGGATGACCTATCATGAGTAGGGTATTGGTTATTTAATGACTAGAGAGAATTGAATAAGAAATTAAAGTATTCATTTAACAGCTCGCATAATCAGATAAAATTTTTGCAAACAGATTCCATTAACTTTGAAAGATTAAATTTAGTAACAGCCTAAAAAATTGAGAATTAATTACATTGCTCTTCGTTCTAATCCCATAAATAAGTTGCGATCCTTTGATCTAACGCTGCAGTCTTTTTATTTCCGCAGTCCTTGAGAGCATGCATATAGAAACAGATATTTCACGCATGGTGCTGAGCATACTAACTATAAGCAGACACCCATATAATTTTTTCATTACCTCATTAGGCAGTAATATTTACTATTCATCTCCATAAAAGGGGAGAGTGAGTTATCTCAACTATCCACAAGTAATTCTCGGTATGGTGAGGCCTAATGAGAAAATAGTTCTCAATTGTAAGTTAACATTTAATTAAATTAATATTGAGAATTTAGTGTGAAAACTACCTTTTGTTAATTTCTCATTTTGGAAGTCTGACAAAATATCATAAATGCAAATTTCTCATCCAAAATTATCGAGTAGAATTTAGATTGAAGCTCATTATAGAATTGAGAATTTAGAAAAGTAATTTCTCAACCCCAGCCAAACATATAAGAATAGCTGCTCCAGTTTTACCAAAAAGTAAACATAATAAGGATACATTTCTAACCACCTGAGAACTGCATCTGTGTCTTAAAAGTGAGAATAAACCTATTTAAAACAGGATCACAACAAGTCAAAATTAAGCTCAAACCATTAAATTGATATCAATATATGCCTAGGCATCTAAATATCCATTTGAGTGTTCTGAATGGGGTTCAGCTTATTGGCAGTTACAATTTAAAACCGGATTAGCTCATTAATTAGCAGGTCAATTTGGTCAAAGCTTAATAACTCACTGTATTTTATGATATTAATTTTTGTCGCATAATGTAAATTATGTAAACTTTACTAAAAATAAAAATACTCTACCTACCTGAAATAACTAACTTATCGATAATTTTACAAATATAATAGTAATGTCTCATTCTTCCCCTTTGAATATCTATTCTATTAACATATTAAATTTATACATTATTTATTTATATAAAGGTCAGCTAAAACTTTCCTATAAATTTAGTAAAAAAAGCCGACTCAAATTTAGCTCCTAAGCGTTTTTTTTGATTACATCCTTATCCATATTCATATTTTTGAGATTTTAAGCTAAGAGCTAAATTTAAAAAATACCATCCTTCTATGCTCATGTTTTACTATTTTTAATCTTAAATTAAGGTTCATCGAAGACATCCTTATAATGCGAATTCAATTAAACCTGATTAGACCGCTTGAGAACTTTTTATATCTCCCAAGTTGGCTCATGGATATTTGACCATATTCTTAATTGAAATTTCACATTTTCATTTTCCTCTTCATAGGACTTTGTTATTTACATTTGACTTTACCGCTGACCTGATTCAGGTCATTAAGGCAATCAAGTTTGATAGATGTTACCGGATAAATTTAATCACGAATTTATCCCGGTATTTTTCATATCCATTTTATTGATTATACAGGCTGGTATTATGATGAAAAATAAAAAAATATTTATGTCTGCAGCATTGGCTCTATCTCTATTCGGATCTGGACTTAATGTTTCTGCCGCTCCCCAAAAACAAAGTTTTGAATCCTGGCTTGAAGATTACGGAGCCTGGGATATTCTTTCTGATTCATACTCGCAACATGATGAATCTCCGGAACTTATAATGAAACGTGCTAACACCTCATACTTACTTGGGCGTTACTCTGAAGCTATGAAAATTCTTCAAAGCACCCCTTCTTTTAATGATAATTCAACAGAAGTTAAAAGACTCTGGTTGGGTGGACAGGTTTTAAGATCCTTCGGTAAGCCGGATCAATCTTTTATATGGTTTAGTCAGGCTGCAAAATTAATGGATGACCAAAAACTTAAAAAGCAGTTTGAAAAAGAAACTGAATTTAAAAGCTATTGGTTTGATGTCTGGAGGAACATGTTCTGGAGCTATCTAGTTACTCCGGTCCCTGCTTCGGAAGCAAGACGCATGATTTTAGACCAAGCCATTAAACAGGCTTCAACTGTTTGGCCTACCACTTACTTTGTTCTGAATGTCAGTAAGCAATGGCATAATGGCGATGTGAACAGCACTGCTCCTGAAATTATTTCCGGTAACGCTACAATGGTAAACGATAATGACCGGATTCTGATTTCAAAATCTTTGGCAGCAGCAAGCCTTGGATCAATAGAAAACTCAAAAGAAATTATCTCAGAATTATCCGATGACCTTGTTAAAACTTTTTGGCAAGGAGTTTTGACTTTTGCAGAAACAGGAAAAACAACTCAGGAATTAAACAAGTTTAAAGATAACGGCCTGATTCATCCCTGGGCTTTTCTTGCTTCAGGAACACTCTCCTCTGCCATTGGATCAGATAACATTTGGAAACTACCTGACCCATCTTCTCCAGCATGGGCTGCTTTCAGAGTGAAATTGATGAAAATGGACCCCAACGAAGCCCTTTCCACAATTGATCGCGAAACAGGTTCTCTCTTATTATCAGGTGATCTGGTAAACGCCCTTCAAAATTACAAACTGGCTTTCAGCTTTTTAAGCGATAATCTGGAACAAGCTAAAGCAACATGGGAACATATTGATATTTCAAACTTACCCCTCAGCTTGAGGCTGGCAGGATGTATAGCTTTCAAAACCCCATTCAGCAAAATTCTTTCCTCAACAGAGGCAGGACGAAAAGATATTTTCTTTATAGCTTCAAGCCTTTGTTCTGCTGCCGGTCTGGAATATTTCCCTGATATTAATTCTTCGTTCTGGAAAGCTGTATCTGAAAAAGATATTAATTCAGTTATAAACAGTCATCCTTTAGATAGACTACTCCTTTTTGCTGAGATGAACCGAACAATAGAATCAGATCATAATGTCACTAATTTACGCAGAGCAGCATATCTTTTCCCGGAATCAGCACTTGGCGCAGACAGCTATATAGCTTTATCAAGAATCGCGATAAGCAAAAGAGAGTTTAAGCTTGCAGGATTTTATCTTAAACATATTGATGTCGAAAAATTAAATCCGCAGGCAAAAATTGAATTCCTTGTAGCTAAAACGGAATATGAGCTTCTTCTTGGTGATGAAGCTGCGGCCTTAGAGCTATACTCTCAATTATCAAACGCAGGAGGCTCTTTAGAGCCTGAAAAAGAATTGAAGCTGGCCTTATTAATTCAGCAGAAGGGAGACAAGCATAAAGCTCAAGTGATACTTGAAGAAATTTGGAAAAAACACGCAGAACTTAAACCTGAACTACAAGCTGAAATATTATTCTGGATAGCTGAAGGTGAATACGCCATGGGCCAAAAGGAAAAATCCCTTAAGTTATACTTGAAGCTTGCTTATGAATATCCAGAGCAAAATATATGGGCAGTAACTGCAATGTACCGGTCCTCAATGATTTATGAAATGAAAGGACAATATGAAACAGCTAAGAAACTTTTAAAAACAGTTATTAAACGTGCTGATACAAAGACGCAGAAAGAGGCAGCAAAAGCCAGAATGAATGCTATTGATGGAAAAATGTCAAAAATTGGCCCAACTAAAAGCCAGATTTTCCCATACTAACCAAGCTGGACTCTACTCTCCCCCAATTAATTGGTTATTATGAAAAGTTTTAATTTTAATGAAACAGAATAAACTAAGTTCTAAACAGTAAGTTAAAAGGGCATCCGCAAAAAAACGGATGCCCTTTTATTTCTTTTACCAAAACAGTAGATTTATTTAAAAATCATTTATTCTTTTGCTTTCAAACCGCTACGAGCCTGCAATTCAGTTAAAGCACGCCTTTTGGCATCCTCCAGCACAGGATGAAGTAACCCAACAATTTTTCTTACATCAAGATTTTCAGCTTCTTTAGAACAAAGCAGTATATCAAGAGCATCCAGACCATGAAAAATATAATCTACACTTTTTTTAGGCTCGCTCATATATCCCTCTTCTATGTTTGTTTGAGACAAAATTTTTATAATATATACAACCTTAATAATATAATGTCTATATCAAGCTATAAACATCAGACTCAAGAAATTTAAAATTGGCAGCAACTCATGCTTGCCTGTTCATTAATGTAGCAGTATGGTCCCGACCTATAATTTAAACACCTTTTAGGGAGAATTAGTCCGATGAATTACAAAGTGGTTTTCCACCTCGATCAGGATGATGAAGGCAGCGCACTTGTTATGGGATTAACTAACATTACCAATATGCTTGCAGCTGTTTCTGGAGAGGATGCGGAAATTCATATGGTTGCAAATGGCGATGCAATCAAACTTTTCAAGCAGGATCTGGCCCAAAATCAAGTTGAAACTATCAAAACTCTTCATAAGCAGGGCGTAAGATTTTGCCTCTGTAACAATTCAATGAAGAAATTTGGTTTCAAAAAAGAACAAATGCTTGAACAGTGTGAAATTGTTCCAGCTGGTATAGTAGAACTATGCAGATTACAGCACGAAGGCTGTGCTTATATCAAACCTTAGTTTTTTAACTGGAATCCTGCAATTTAAATCAAAAGTTTGAATTGCAGGATTTTTTTGAATAACAAAATATATTCGCATCAATATTGAACAATACTGAATACCCGCACATAGCTATTTTAATTAATAAGTCTGCCAGCATTACAATTTTTCTATTATTTCAACTCTACTAACCAAAGCCTTAAAAAATATAATACTACTTTTTATCTTTCTCAAAGCTCAAGCAGGCTGAAAGAAAATCTATGCTTAGAACAAATTTTGCTTCTGACTAATAAAATCTCTTCAAAAAAGACTTTGATTATCTAATGCAAATGCATTCAAAATCTTCTTTTTAGCTATAGAAATTATATTCCTTGTAATTGTTGCTTTATTGTAGATTATAAATAGATATTCTTTTTAAGAAAATTTTAAATTGTATTTCAAGATATCTATTCAACTGCTTTTAAATTAAAATTTTGCATTTTTTTAAGCACCTAAAAGAATATTTAATGGTTGTATAAATGAGTAATCCTATCTCTTTTTCAAAATATAAAAGTAATCTTGGCGATGAAATATATATAGCTGCAGAATCAAGACATGGACTGGACTTTACTGGATCAGTTCAGGATATTTTAGGGCAATATAAAGAGGTAATGCAACAGGAAGGACTTTCAGATGAAAGTGGAATTTTTTTAAGATTCCATCTCAGTGATATAGCAAACCAACTTCCGCTGTTGAAGCAGAGAATTAAGGATATTGAGGAACAAAGTTTCATAAGCATAATAGGACAGCCTCCAGCTATGGGAGGAAAGATTGCATTAGAAGCGTACCACATCAAAACCACTGCCGGCAGTATTAAAGTAAACAAAGCACAAGAAAATATTTCAGTAACACACGGTAACTATTGTAGCCAATGGATCAAAAGTAAAATTGGTATAGCTGGTTCATCCTATGAACAGACACATCAGGCTTTTACATATCTTGATTCGGCAATATCAAAATACAAAGCAACAATCCGCGATAATGTCATAAGGACATGGATATATGTGCGGGATATAGACAATAATTATCAGGGAATGGTTGATGCTCGACGTGAATTGTTTGATTCAGCAGGATTAACTAAAGAAAGTCATTACATTGCGAGTACTGGAATAGAAGGATCAGGCTACTGTGCTTCTAATCTGATCAATATGGATACTCTTTGCATCACAGGAATAAACCCGGATCAGATAACTTATATGAATGCTCCAGATTATTTGTGCCCCACCTATGACTATAATGTCACTTTTGAAAGAGCAACGAGAGTAATGTACGGAGATCGTTCTCATTATTATATTTCTGGTACAGCCAGCATTGATTTAAATGGTGAAATTCTTCATCCTCAAAATGTAATAAAGCAGGCTGAAAGAACCCTGATCAATATAGAAGCTCTATTACAACAATATAAAGCTGAGATGGAAGATCTCAAAATTCTAGTCATTTACCTGAGAGATCCGTCAGACGCTCAACTTGTTAATTCATTTTTGCGGGAATCACTTCCAGAATCTCTAGCATGGATAATGGTTAAAGGAGCCGTCTGCCGTCCAGGATGGCTTATTGAAATGGAAGGAATAGCTATTTCTAAGTTAGCTGATTCTAAATATGGGGCTTTTTGTTAATTAACTTTCTATAGCTAATGACAGACTTAAACAAATTCATAACATTAGGTTAGACCTGTACAGCCACTATCCATAGTTGTGGTGAATATACAGTTAACGATCTGAGCATCGTAAAACAATTTTTTTCACATAATAAGTATCCACCGGCATAGCCGGTGGTTTTTCATATGCGCCTGTAAGGCTCTGTTACCAGCAGCGCCCTAACAGGCGCATATTTAAAAGTCTGACAGCTGCATTTCTGTTACTTGCGACCCGTGAACGGGTTACCCGGATATGGGAGAGATAATTGATCTCCCAATTTATCACTTTCAAGTTGGTGCCGGATATATTCTTTTATCTTTGCAGTATTTTTACCTACCGTGTCGACATAATAGCCTCGACACCAAAACGATCTATTTCGATACTTGAATTTTAAATTTCCAAACTGCTCATACAGCATAAGACT
>NZ_AUCX01000018.1 GCF_000429985.1 Maridesulfovibrio bastinii DSM 16055 | reverse complement strand
AAGAATTTTACAACAGAATCTTGAGCAAGCATGGAGTACCCCAAAAGGCAATTGCTGCACTTGCTCGAAAACTTGCTGCTTTACTTTGGAAACTCAGTATTCCAACTAAGGCAGTATAACGGATCGCGAGGGGCTTTTGGTTGCTTTGACAACGAAATAAAAATGGCGATCCTAAATTGATTTGGTACCGAATCGGTACTTGGTGCCGCTGAGCACGAATAAGAAAAGGAATATCAATTAATTGCACCGCAAGGTGAGGGATGAATGCGGCCTACGAAAACATAAAATCAGAATTAGCGGGGTGCTTGACAACGTGCCGCATAAGAAAAAGTCCCGCTCCATGACATGAAGCGGGACTTTTTCATCGATAATGCCGCACAAAACATTACTACAGCCGCCTCAGTCAATCTGTATGCTGTTGCCATTTTAATTCAGATAAAAAATATTAAGCATCAATATGCTGTAATAGCGGTAAAAAATTAATATCTATTTATTTTTAAGCTCTACAGACGATTATTCAGCTTTACGTTAATAAAAAGCTTTTATATCTTATAGAGATAAATCATTATCCTTAAAAAGGCGCATCCATAAAGGCATCATATCTACGGAGAGAATATGAAAATAAAAGACTGGCTGGAGAATACATTTAATACCATCAAAAAAAAAATAAATACGGTTAGAGAAGTCCAGCCCGGAAATTTCCTTAAAATGGCTAACGAAATTACAGAACTCGCTGAAGCCTGCACTCATATCTGCCATCCGGAAAGTGAAGTCCTTATCCAGATTGAGCGGGTTAAAATAGAAATGGCTCAGCTGATAGAACTGACATCAAAACCCGAATTTAAAAGACTTTCTATACAAAGGCGACTTGAACTTAAAGAAAGCCTGATTCAATCACGTGAGCAGATACTCAACTCTATACAGACGGCCCCTGCCCCGACAAGATTTCTACAATAGAATTGTCTTTTCATTTTTGTTTATTCCTCAAATTTTATCCTAATCTGTATAGTTTTAAAAAATATCTGACAGCAAAACAATTTCAGTTATTGCTGTCATTTTATTTTGAAAAACAGACCAGATATTTTTCGTTTCACTGCAATACAATATGATACTTTAAAAATAAGTATTGCCCCCAACATGCAATTTCTAACTTGAATACGGCATAAAATTTGCTTATTTCCTGACAGAATATTGTCATGTCAAAAATCAGACTTCTGGATAACTTCAACCGGAAATTTCAAAAATGAAAAAAATTATTATCCTGCTTGCATTGTTTCTGGTTTCCTGCACCCATTTTGAGCCCCAACTAGCGACTCAATCAATATATTATGAAGACAGTGCAGTGGAACTATCCAGACTAATGGTTTACACTCGTCCGCAAAAACCGCACTACAAACCACTTTCAGCTCTTTTCTATCCGTATCATGTAACACAGGGTATCCCCAACGGCAGATTCTGGGGTCAACAGATCGGAAAGCTGGTCTGGGAAAACTGGACCGGACTGCAACTTTTTCCTTCAATGGTCTATGATGACAATCTAGCCTACAGAGGGCTTGAAGATGCTCTTTTTACAGCCCGCAACAGAGGTTATGACCTTCTTATTGTCGGCTTCGTTCCATATCTGTACCTCGGTCACACAGTAGACAGCTCTGCTTTGACAATTCAGGTAAAAATATACGAAACACAGCATGGACAGATGCTTTGCTCCTTTGAGCAATCCGGCAGAATAGATAAAAGAATGGATGATGATTTTATAGTTTTCAAACGCACGCATCGTATGCCGGATTCCGCACTTTACAGCATAACTCAGGCTATTTCCGGCAACATGGCTGTTCCGCTGACATCGTGGGCTTTATTCGAGTCCTCTTCTGCCGGTATGACATCCGCATTGACAGCAGCAATGCAGAAAGCCGAGCAGGAGCAGAAAGAGCAGGTCCTTTCATATCAGCAGCAGGAAGAACCGCAACCTAAAGAATTTAAAACACTTGAAAGCGAGAATACCGTTCTCAAACCTGCAGCTCTGCCGCAACCTGAAAAGCAGCCTTCAATCAACCTCGCTATTCAATTTGATAAGAGTGAATCTACAATAGATCCAAAATCTCTTCCTATTTTAAATGAGTTGGGTAAAGCTCTTAACGGGCAAAAATTAAAAGATAAAAAGGTAACTATCACTGGTCATACAGATAGTGATGCCTCTAAAGAATTTAACATGAAGTTGAGTAAGGACCGCGCGGAAGCAGTCAAAAAATATCTTATCGATAACTTTATGATATCGCCGGACCGACTGATTACCCGTGGTGTAGGCTCAACACAGCCGCTGGTACCTGATACATCGGAATACAATAAGCAATTCAACCGCAGGGTTCAAATCACATTATCGTCATAAAAAAAGTGCCGGATCAGCTTCATGATCCGGCACTTTTCAAATCATACCCCACCTGTTAAGGATGTTTTTACCTGAAGCTATGTTTTATGCGGCATTGACATCCCTGCAACAAGTCATATCCTAAGGCTCTGGCTAAAATTTCATGGGGGTTTCGGCTTTCCCCCGAAGTCCATTTATGATACCTCCAAAGTCCACGTTAACCTGCGGGTTAAAATGGACACGGATGAATCAACCGGATTTATTCCGGACTGAATTAATACAATTGCAAACCGGCAACCTGGCCTTTCAAATTTTTTAAACGTTTGAAAAGGCTAGCGAGGAATTTTAAATGATAGGTATTTCAAAACTTTACTGTGATGCAGTCGAATCTTCTGATGTTCTGCGTTATGGCCGTGATTCTGGAAAACTGCCCTCTCACCTGCTGCAGTTCTCTGAAGATAAAAAACCTGTTGTAGTCTGGAACATGACACGCAGATGTAATCTGAAGTGTGTGCATTGTTATGCTCAGGCTGTCGACCCTGACGGAGTTGATGAAATTTCAACACCTCAGGCAAAAACACTTATAGACGACCTTGCACAATTCGGCGCTCCGGTAATGCTCTTCTCCGGTGGAGAACCGCTCGTACGCAAAGACCTCGTGGAACTGGCCCATTATGCTGTCGGTAAAGGTATGAGAGCCGTTATATCAACTAACGGAACTCTGATTACCAAAGAAAAAGCAAAGGAACTTAAAGAAGTAGGACTGTCTTATGTTGGTATCTCCCTTGATGGCGGAGAAGAAACACACGACAAATTCCGCGGAGTTCCCGGTGCTTTTAAAAAAGCCCTTGAAGGCGTTGAAAACTGTAAGGCCGAAGGACTCAAAGTAGGTCTGCGCTTTACAATCAACAAACGCAACTGGGTTGAAGTACCTACCATTTTTCAGATCCTCAAAGATATGGAAGTTCCCCGTGTCTGTTTCTACCACCTTGTCTATTCGGGCCGCGGCTCAGAACTGATTAAGGAAGATCTGGACCATGCAGAAACCCGCAAAGTGGTCAACCTCATCATGGATGAAACAAGAGCCCTTTTCGATGCAGGACATCCCAAAGAAGTTCTTACTGTTGACAACCATGCTGACGGCCCTCTCGTTTATCTGCGCCTGCTTAAAGAAGACCCCAAACGTGCGGAAGAAGTTCTCAAACTTCTACAGTTCAATGAAGGCAACAACTCCGGTCGTGGAATAGGCTGTATTTCATGGGACGGACAGGTTCACGCAGACCAGTTCTGGCGTAACCATACCTTCGGCAATGTTCTCGAACGTCCTTTCTCTGAAATCTGGACTGATGAGAATATTGAGCTGCTGCACAAACTTAAAGATAAAAAACAGTATGTCGGCGGACGCTGCGCCAAGTGTCGCTATCTCAAGATATGCGGCGGTAACTTCCGTGCCCGCGCGGAAGCCTACTATGATGATATCTGGGCTCAGGACCCGGCATGCTACCTGACAGATGAAGAAATCCGCAAGGAAGACTAAGCTTGAAATAAAAACCCCGGCGGAAAAATTCGCCGGGGTTTAATTTTATAACAATAAATCTACCCCCCATACGGAGGCTGCAATGACTTATGACTTTTTCAGAGGACGCAGACTCAGGCGTACCGCCTCCATCCGTGACCTTTTCAGAGAAAATACGATTACCGCTAATGACTTGATGATGCTTTATTTTGTAGCGGAAAATGATGATCCAGAATTTAAAGCTCCAATCAAGTCTATGCCCGGACAGTATCAGCTCAGCCTGAACCAGCTTGAAAAAACTGTTGGCGAAGCTGTTAAGAACGGTCTCAAAAGTCTTATGCTCTTCGGCATTCCGGCTGAAAAAGACCCTGTCGGTTCTCAGGCATACGCTAAAGACGGTATAGTCCAGCAGGCCGTAAAAAGATTAAAGGATAAATGGCCGGACCTTGTAGTAACCACCGATGTCTGCCTGTGTGAATATACTTCGCACGGACATTGCGGTCTCATTAAAGACGGTTTTGTTGATAACGACTCAACACTGGAGCTGCTGGCACAAACAGCCATCTCCCACGTTGAGGCCGGAGCCGATATGGTTGCCCCCTCCGACATGATGGACGGACGTGTTCAGGCTATCAGACAGGGTCTTGACCAGAACGGATTCATCAATACGCCGATAATGTCTTATGCTGTGAAGTACGCTTCCGCATACTACGGACCTTTCCGTGATGCAGCTGAAGGTGCTCCCAAATTCGGAGACCGTAAAACATACCAGATGGATATTGCCAATTCCCGTGAGGGACTTCGTGAAGCAACCGCTGATATGATTGAAGGTGCCGACATCCTGATGGTTAAACCAGCCGGTCCCTATCTTGATATGGTACGTTCACTGCGCGACTCTTTCGATCTGCCCATTGCTGCGTATCAGGTCAGCGGAGAGTACTCTATCATCAAAGCCGCCGGATTAAACGGCTGGATAGACGAGCAGGCTGTTGCAATGGAATCTCTTATCGGCATTAAAAGAGCCGGTGCAGATCTCATTATGAGCTATTTTACCGAAGACGTTCTTAAATTACTTGGATAATATATGAGTGAAAACAAACATCCACACGGTCACCCCGGCGCAAAGCATCCGGGCGGAGGACATCCCGGTGCTCACCCCGGTGTTCACCCCATCCCTCAGAAAAATGCTGACGGTTCCCCTCCGCTACGTCTGATAGCATGGGAAATAACCCGTTCATGTAACCTTGCATGCAAGCATTGCAGGGCTGAAGCACACCCGGAACCCTACCCGGGAGAACTTTCCACAGCAGAAGCTAAAGCACTTATCGATACCTTTCCTGAGACAGGAAATCCGATCATCATCTTCACCGGTGGTGAGCCGCTTATGCGTGATGATGTCTTTGAACTGGTTGAATACGCAAAGTCCAAAGACCTGCGCTGTGTAATGGCTCCCAACGGAACACTGCTGACTGCTGAAAATTCAGTACGTCTTAAAGAAGTCGGCATTGAACGCTGCTCAATTTCAATTGATGCAGCCATTCCCGAACAGCATGACACTTTCCGTGGAGAAAAAGGCGCATTTGAAAAAGCAATGCGCGGAATACAGTATCTTAAAGATGCAGGAATCGAGTTCCAGATCAATACCACTGTAACCCGTAACAACCTGCACATGTTCAAAGATATCTTCCATCTTGCCAAGGATATCGGTGCCTCGGCATGGCACATATTCCTTCTTGTACCGACAGGAAGAGCTGCTGAACTGGGAACAGAAATAATCTCGGCAGATGAATATGAAGAAGTGCTCAACTGGTTCTACGATTTCCAGAAAACTACTGACATGCAGTTGAAAGCTACATGTGCTCCACACTACCACCGTATTTTGCGCCAGAGAGCTAAAGAAGAGGGAATCCCGGTCAACTTCGAGAACTTCGGTCTTGATGCTGTCAGCAGAGGATGCCTTGGTGGTATAGGCTTCTGTTTCATTTCACATACCGGTCAGGTCCAGCCCTGCGGTTATCTGGAGCTTGATTGCGGTAATGTCAGGGAAATACCTTTCCCCAAAATATGGAGCAGCTCACCGCAATTTCTCAACCTCCGTAACCCGGAAGTTTATGATGGCAAGTGCGGCTACTGTGAGTATGAAAAAGTTTGTGGTGGCTGTCGCGCCCGTGCGGCAACAATGGAAGGCGGATATCTGAAACAGGAACCGCTCTGCTCTTATACTCCCAAGAAAAAACCGCGCGTAAAAAATCAGGAGGATTAATGGATTCAGTTGATAAAACCATTCTGGACGTAATCCAATCCGGTTTTCCTATTACCGGCAGACCATACGCCGAAATCGGACGCATTGCCGGTATAAGCGAAGATGAAGCACTGTCCAGAGTCAATAAACTCCGGGAAGACGGTGTAATAAGAAGGATAGGAGCTAACTTCGGCTCACGCGAACTGGGCTGGCGTTCAACATTGTGCGCTGCAAAAGTTCCTGAAGATAAGCTGGATGATTTTGTTGCTGAAGTTAATAAGCATTCGGGTGTAACCCATAACTATCTTCGTGAAAACGAGTTTAACATCTGGTTTACATTTATTGGTCCTGAATGGGATGAAGTTGAAAAAACACTGCAATCCATAACTGATAAGACCGGTATTGAAATCCTGAACATGCCGGCCAGCAAAATGTTAAAAATAAAAGTCGATTTCAATATGGAAAGCGACCAGAGAGAGAAAAACTGATGACTCAGAAAAAAACCATCATTTCTCCGTCATTACTTTCATGCGACTTCAGCAGACTTGCCGATGAGCTTAAAGCACTTGAAGAAGCAGGACTGGAATGGGCTCATCTTGATGTCATGGATGGAATGTTCGTCCCTAATATAACCTTCGGACCTCCGGTAATAAAATCTATGCGCAAAGAGTCGAATCTCTTTTTCGACTGCCACCTTATGATTGAACAGCCGGAGAGGTATATTCAGGAATTTGTTGATGCCGGAGCAGACCTCATCTGCGTTCATGCCGAAGCCACAAATCATCTTGAAAGAGTTGTTTCGGCAATTGCGGATGCAGGTGTTAAACCTGCTGTTGCCCTGAACCCGGCAACACCTCTGGACGAAATTAAATACCTTATCCCGCAGTTATATATGGTACTCATAATGAGTGTTAACCCGGGATTCGGCGGACAGAAATATATTCCATTCTGCACTGAAAAAATCAGCGAGCTGAAATCAATGATTACAGCTCAGAAAGCTGAAACACTCATTCAGGTAGATGGCGGCGTTACCATGGAAAACTGTAGAGAGCTGGTTGAAGCCGGAGCTGATGTTCTGGTTTCAGGTTCTGCTTTTTTCAAGTTTCCCCCTTACGCTGAAAGATATAAAAAATTCATTGAGACCTGTAACGGTTAGCTTTTAAGCTGTTACTCAACAGGACTTAAGCACTGTAAAATAAAAGCCCCGTGCTGTTCAAACAGCACGGGGCTTTTTCTGCTTTTAAAAAATATTTTCTAGATGAAAATAAAAATCTGAATAAGTCCGATAATAAATCCAAGCACTCCACCAAAAATTTCAATAAATCTGAATTCTTTTTTCATTATGGAAAAAAGAATATTTTCCAGCTGTTCCATTGAAAAATTCTCAACTTTTTTCTGAACCAGACACTTGAAGTCCAGTGAATTTTCAAGTTGGGATGATGTGGTCTGAATAAGTTTGGGGAGCATTTCATCAAGTTCTGTTGAGAGCATACCACGAATGGTCTTCATGGTATCATCATTCAGAAACATACTGACCATAGGATGCAGCGTTGTGACCTTTTCTTTGAAAAAGACATCAAGATAATCAAGAACAACCACCTTGTGCTTTTCTATAAAAGATGGATCACAGATGACACTCTTGATATCTTCATGAGATATAAGTTCCTTTTCAATCATTCGGCCAAGGCTCTCGGCAAGCTCATTCTGACGCTTGGGGAAAATGCCCTGAATGACAAACGGCCAGACTTTTATCGGCTTATGCGGATGAAATAACATCTTAACAGCAAGATAGTTGGTAACCCATCCGATAAGAGCACAGATAATAGGAGAAAGAAGAAGCTTAAAAGTCATTTATAGTATATCCTCAACTACATTATTTTCTATTTCACAGTTCCCCTGCAAAACAGGGAGCATATATTTGACCAAATTGAAAAAAAGAGCAAGATGAATTAATGTAGATTAAAATAATAATAAACATATACTATACGGACATATTTACTTATAATAATAAGTATTTTGCTTTTTTTTATTTTCTAACCAAAATAGTTTTGCTTTTGGCTCTTTTAATGTAAGGTCTCTCACACATTTTTACCTAGTCAGCTAATAAAGCTAAACCGTCTGTATGGCAGACAAGCATAAGCCTGACGGAGCTAATCACTTTGAAAAAAAATCAAAATACAATCAAAAAGCAGAATATGCTTACCGGGGAAGATTGTACTCAAATACACTATAAACATCTTTTTATAAGTGCAGCTTCAGCTATTGTTGTGTTGAACGAGGACGGTAGAGTACGCGAAGTAAATGATGCATTCACCCATATCACCGGCTACCATTCAAAAGAAATAGTTGCCCGACCATTGGCACCAATACTTGCTTCCGAAGATGAAGAAAGTTTGCTCGCAATTTCAGAACTTTTCAGTAATCCAGGAGTATGTTCCAGATTCAAGCACCCTTTCAAGTGTAAAGACGGCCGAACAATCTGGATAGAACTTACTGTCAGCTCCTGTATAGAAAGTTCAAAATGCCGCTTAACAATCTGCATTTTCAATGACATCACCTACGATTACGAACAATTTCTCCTAAAAGAAAAAAGAATAAGCGAACTTCAGGAAGTAAAAGAACTACAGGAAGAGAACTCCGCACAGCTTGCGGTGCTTCTGCACGAGCTTGATGAAAAAAATGCGGAACTTGAAACGGAGATTAAAGAAAGGGAAAAGGCTGAAAGACTTTTAAAAGAGAGTGAAGAACGCTTTAAAAGCCTCAGCGTGACCGATCAGCTGACGGGCCTTTACAACAGAAGACAGCTGCATGATGTTTTTGAAAATGAAATAAGCCGCAGCAAACGCTATAATCGGCCTCTGAGCATCATTCTGATGGATGTAGACGACTTCAAAAAGTTTAATGATACCTACGGTCATCTCGCCGGCGATTCTGTTTTAAACCGGCTTGGCCAGATTATCCAGTCCAGCATCAGAGAAACTGATAAAGGATTCCGCTACGGCGGGGAAGAATTTCTGGTGGTTCTCCCTGAAACAAGCGGAACGGATGCGATAATAACCGCAAAACGCATCATGCAGACGATGGAGGAAGAAAAATTCCACCCGAATGCAAACACTACAGTTATCAAAACCTTGAGCGTTGGAATAGCTGAATATATTCCTGAAGAATTTTCGAACAACTTCCTTAAACGTGCTGATGACAACATGTATCATGCCAAAATAAACGGCAAAAATAGAATATCATATCAGCATAATATCATTAGTTAGGCTTTTCCTCACTAACGGCTTTAAGACCAACCAGATCGGCTTCAAGCTTGCTGAAGATATTTTTTATCCCCGAGCTCATTCCCTCCACAAGCTCAGCACTATCCTTTGATTTCAGCTTTATTTTTTCACTGAACGTCCTTGAATATATAATAGGGGTATTTTCATCCTGATTATCTACGAGGAAAAATTGTATTTCCACAACTGCTGCGGGAACATTTCCATGATAATCCCCGTACAGTGAATTCACCAGCCCTTCCAGAACAAGACCTCCGGAAGAAAGGCTTGATGGGGAAACTACATTTTTAAATATACCGGAATCAGAAAACCAGCGGCGCAGGTCGTTAGTCAGCATTTCTGTCGGCGGAACAAAAAATAAATTATAGTAGTCGGCTTCATAGATTGATTTATCCTTACGGTAAACCAGCTCTCTGTCCTGATATTGCGGTGAAATCTGGAACCTGCGAACAACAAGGGTTTCTGTACCGTTGGTATGGCTGTCTTTATTCCTTTCTACAGACATAACAAAATACTTACGATCCAAAGCCGGCCTGTCGAATTTCACGCATCCGGCAGCTATCGCCCCGATAATCAGAAAAGATATGACAATTTTTATACTGATTTTCATTTTATAATCCTCAACATACTAGTTGGAGTTACTTTTCTTCGGAGGATTTCCAAAAAGAACCCCAGAAGGATACTGACGGGCTTCCCCGCTTAGCTCACGCAGATTCTCAACAAGACGGCGAATATTTTCCAGAATTGCTTCGATGTTGCCTTCCTGCCCGGCCATGACAAGATTGATTCTGCTTATGGTCGACTCAAAACGGACCGCAGCGGCCTTAATTTTTTCCGAGGCTTCACTGACATTACTCATAGTCTCAGAAAGATTATTCATGGTACTCTGCCCTTTTGGAGTCTTCATGAAATCTTCAACCCTGCCTGAGACATTCTTCATGCTTCTGGCTGTCGCTTTAAGATCTTTTACAGCCACAACCATATCTTTTGAGCTGTTATCAAGAACATAGCGCAAATTATGCAGTGCTGCCGAAGCATCAGGCAGTATTGTTTCAGCTTCCGGTGCCGCAAGCAGCTTGTTCATTCTGGTTAACAGAATTTCAGCCTGATGCAGTGAGCCTGTCAGATTTTTGCTTATTCCACCGGTATCTGAATTATTGAGAAAATGACTCAGACTCCGTGCAACCTTACGTACATCTTCAATGGCTTCAGCTATTTTAGCATTATTTAAATCTGTGAGAGTGTCACCGACAGATTCTACAGCCGCCTCTACCCGGCTCAGCATACTCGGAGCTGAAGGAATATAAATATATTTCGGTTCCCAATCTATTTTTAGTGGTGGATTTTTATCCGGATCGACATAATCTATCTCCAGAAAAAGCTGACCGGTTAATCCTAAAGAAACAGCCCGGGCTCTCAAACCGTGAGCCACCTCATTTTTAATGCCCTTGAAAACATCCCTTTCTTCCTGAGTATCAAACATACTGTGATCAAGGTCGCCGCGAACATAAACATATCTCAATGAGCTTTTGTCATAAGAAACATAGTTATCCGTAACAAAGCCTATTTCACTTACAGAACCGATTTTAACACCACGAAATTTTATGGGAGATCCAATTTCCAGACCGTTGACGGATTCATTCAGATATGTCTCCATATATATGGGCTGCCTGAAAATCTTACCAGCACCGAGTATGGCAAGGCTGGACAGCAGCAGGACTGTTCCGATCAGTATAAAAAGTCCCAGTCTGAAAGGGTTTGTTTTTCGACTCATATAAGCTCCATTTTAATCAGGACAGGCACTCTGGTCACTCTCCTGAGATATCACGCTGAAAAAAACTTTTTACAATCGGATGGTCAGATTTCTCTCTGAGCTCTCTGGGATCACCCTCGGCAATTATGCCTTTGGTACTTTTATCAAGCATTATGACCCGGTCAGCTATTGAGAAAATTGAAGCAAGTTCATGGGTAACAATAACAAAAGTTACCCCGAGAGACCGTGAAAGACTTCTGATCAGCTCATCAAGTTCAGCTGAAGTTATGGGATCAAGACCTGCAGAAGGCTCATCCAGAAAAAGGATTTTAGGGTCAAGGGCCATAGCTCTGGCTATTGCGCCGCGCTTAAGCATACCACCGGAAAGCTCAGAAGGCATTTTATCAGCAGATCCTTCAAGACCGACCAGTGCAAGTTTGGTACGGGCCACAAAGTTCATTGCTTCAAGGGGCATTGAAGTGAATTCCTCAAGTGGAAGGCAGACATTTTCAAGCAGGCTCATGGAGCCGAAAAGTGCGCCCATCTGATACATCACCCCGATGCGCTGTAAAATATCAAGACGTTTATTTCCGGTTGCAGAACCTATATCGTCACCATCCACAAGGATTTTACCCCCGGCAGGATGATAAAGACCTATCATGTGCTTTAACACGGTGCTTTTCCCGCAACCTGATCCACCGAGAATAATAAATATCTCGCCGCTCCTGACATCAAAAGAAATATTATCTATAACGACAGAATCACCATAAGCACAGGTAAGGTTGGTGACTTTTATCAATGAGTCGGGACTATTCATACTTTATATTCCCGCCAGATAGAACAGTACGGCAAAAAGACCATCCGACACTGCGATGAGGATAATTCCGCTGACAACTGCGCTGGTGGTGGAATCACCAACCGCGCTGGCCCCGCTTCTAGTTACAAGCCCTCTCTGACATCCTATCCCGGCGACCAGAAAGCTGAAAACAACTCCTTTGACCATGCCGCCGATAAAATCAGTCCAGCCGACATTGGCAAAAACCCGGCCGCAATAGGTAGAAAGTGGATAATCCATCGAGAGCATGACGATTGCGCCGCCGACAAGACTCATGAAATTAAAAAAAAGAGTAAGCAGCGGAGCCATGGAAACAGCTGAAAGCACTCTCGGCAGCACAAGAAATCGAACCGGATTCAGCCCCATAGTAGATAAGGCATCCAATTCTTCGTTCACTTTCATCGTGCCTATTTCAGCGGCAAAAGCAGACCCGGTCCTGCCGGCAATGAGAATGGCGGTAACCATTGGTCCAAGTTCCCTGAACATAACCAACCCGAGCATATTCGGGACAAAAATTTCTCCGCCAAAATTCTTGAGGGTTATGGCTGACTGAAATGACATTATCAGGCCCATTAAAAAACCGATCAGCAGTATAATAGGCAGACCGTCAGCACCAACCTTTTCACAGCCAAGCCAGAAGTCCTTCCAGCGAAATCCTCTGCGGCTGAATATTACTTCTTTAAGAGCCAGCATGCATGATCCGATAAATTCTATCTGATCATAAAGATCGCACCCGAATTCATGGGCAGTTACTCCAAGTGCGGAAATCCAACGTGCAAGTCCCTTTTTCTTTTTAACGCCTGAACCATGGAGACCATTTTCATCAGGCTTTAAAATTTCCAGAAAGCTGGCGTATTCAGATTTGAGATTTTCTATATCGACACTTCTTTTTTGCTCAGCTGCTCTTTTGCGAAGCATGAGCAGAAGTGCTGCACCGCTTCCATCCATGTAATTCACGGAAGAACAGTCAATAACTACCGGACCTGCACCGGAAGAAACGGTTTCAGCAGCTTTAAGCCATATTCTGCCGACGCCATCAGCATCCATCCTTCCGGATAAAAAAATTTTATTGCCTTCCGTTTTTAAAGCGGAATCACCTTCAATCATAATATGTTCCAGGTAGTTGATTAAATATATTTATGTATAGCCTTATTACGATCAATCCGTAAAGAAAAGCGAGGACTCATTTTAATAAAAATCAGGCTTCGCAATTTACAGAAGCTGTTCCGATTTAAAAAAATAAAAATATTATCAGCCGAAAAAATCCCTCAAAACTTTGCAGATTTAATTAATTAAAAGGTATCCGACCAGTCGATATTAAAATTATTAACCTTGAATAAATTATAAAAAGGTTGAGCAAAACATATATTCTGTGCTAAATATAACAACATTATATTATATTCAACACACATTAACTCAAAACAGCCTATCTGATTGTGATTTTTTACACAAAGTATAATCAATTATATTTCTAAATTAATAACACCAAAATCTCCCCCATAATGAATAGAGGAATTTTTATGAAACTTAGTTCAAAAATTCTGCTCCCGCAGATCATCGTCACTATCATCTTAGGTTGTGTCAGTATTTTTATACTGAATTCATCATTTAATTCACTGAAGAAAATGCATGTAAAATCAATTGTAAACACAGCATTTTCAACAGTTTCAAATAAAATTTCAGATTCAACAAAATCAGCACAAAGAACAGCAGCGATTTTTGCAGGAAGCCCTGAAGTCAAAAAGGCCTTTGAAATGGCCAACAGCGGAAATATTGATGACGAAAGATCTTCCGAATCTCAACAGGCAAGAGAATACCTGCGCCAGACTCTTGCCCCTGAACTTAAAAATTTTTCGGAAATCAGCGGAGCAAAACTCCGTCTCCATTTCCACCTTTCAAACGGCAGAAGCCTTGTCCGCCTGTGGCGAAAAAAACAGGCTAAAAGAAATGGCCAATGGGTTGATATTTCGGACGACCTGTCCGGATTCAGAAATACTGTTCTGGATGTTAACAGGAGAAAATCACCGGTTGGAGGCATAGAGCTTGGACGGGGAGGATTTGCGATAAGAGGACTTGTCCCTGTTAAAGATGAAAACGGTAACACTCTGGGTTCTGCCGAGGTACTGCACAGTTTTTCGCCGATCCTAAGCAGTGTTGAAGATGCCGGAATCTACGCAATGCTTTTCATGAACAAAGAAATGCTGAGCACTGCAACCTCCCTAAAGGATCAATCAAAATATCCGGTTGTCGGACAAAATTATATCCTTGTAAGCGGGACACAGCATTCAAAATACCTTGATAGAATAACCCAAAAAATTCTGGATGGCAGCCGGGAAGACAAAGTTATTATTGAAGGCAAGGATTCAGCTCTCGCTACAATGCCGATTCTGGATTACCGGGGAAAGCAGATCGGAATCCTAGCCGGATATATAGACCTCAAAAAAATGGCCGACCTGTCTGACACCACTAATCTGGCCTTGTTCGGCTGCGTTGCCCTGATGATTTTCATACCACTTTGTATAGTCTATATCGCCCTGCGAAAAATGGCTATAAATCCTGTAAATCTTATTACCCGCAAAATCAGAGATATCAACGAAGACCGTGCGGACCTCGACAGCAAAATCAGCATCAAATACCGGGACGAAATAGGTGGAATGACCACAGCGTTCAACGATCTTCTGGATAAATTATCACACATGATTCATGAAATGCAGATATATGTTGATGTAGTGAATGCTGTTCCTGATCCTATATTTGTGGTGGATAAAGATTATAACATAAAATTCGCCAACAAAAGCGTTGCTGAATTTGCTGGACTGGAAGAAGCAATGGTCCACAAATCAACCTGCCGCAATATATTTAAAACCGAATTATGCTCCACTGAAAAATGCCCCATAGAAAAATGCCGCAAAAGTGGACACCGGGAGATGACTGAAACAATCAGGTTGAAGGACAGCAATGGTAATGAACTTCACATCCAGCCGGTAGCCAATGTTTTAAAAGATTCTAAAGGTAATATCAGCGGTTATCTGGAAGTTGCCAGAGTGGTGACAGATCTCGTTTTAAAGGAAGATAACATAAACCGGCAGCTTGAAAGAATAAACGAAGTAAATCAATCAACCAGAAAAGCTTCGTCAGACATATTCAACAGCTCTGCTAAACTTGAAAACGAAATCAACTCCGTAAATGATTCCGTAGCTTCGCAGCAGAGACTTATTTCTGAGACTGTCACCGCTTTCAGCCAGATGAATGCAAGTGTGCTTGATGTTGCTGAAAATGCTTCAAAAGCTTCCGATAAATCACTTGAAACCAAAGACAAGGCCGAAGAAGGGGCTGAGATTGTCCTTAAGGCAACAGACGCTATTAATTCAGTTAAGTCACAAACGGAATCACTGGCTGAAATTATGATTCAGCTGGAGGATAAATCCACAAATATAGGCTCTGTTCTAGGGGTAATTAATGATATTGCCGACCAGACCAATCTGCTGGCACTGAATGCGGCAATTGAAGCAGCACGGGCTGGTGAAGCAGGACGAGGTTTTGCAGTTGTTGCAGATGAAGTCCGCAAGCTTGCAGAAAAAACAGTTGAAGCAACAAGAGAAGTAGAAGTTGTTATTGACGGAATTCAGACTCAGGCAAAAGAATCCAAGAAGATGACGGAAGAAGCCGGTGTGCTGGCAGTTAAAGCAGCTGACTTTGCAAATAAATCAGGTTCATCCTTAAGAGATATTGTTTCAATGGCTCAGGACTCGGCAATGAGTGTCAGCAATATTGCCACAGCCTCTGAAGAACAATCCGCAAGTTCGGAAGAAATAAACAGGGCAATGGAAGAGGTTAATGATCTGGCCGGAAAAGTGTCAGAGAGAGTAAATATGACGGTGGAATCACTTAACGAGCTTGTCCATCTTGCTGAAGATCTGGATAAGATTTCCAACAAAGAATAAAAAATAAGGGCCGCGGATTTACCACGGCCCTTATTTTTTTTACAAGCAGCAAAAATTATCAGAACACCGGAATATAAAATTCCCTCAAGAGTTCTGCTGATTGAGTTGTATTTTTATCATTTTCAGAAAATTACCTACAATTTTAGCAGCAACCCCAAAAAGATAATTCAAGCATCGCGAGTCATAATGCTGGTTATGAATATACTCCTGAAACCGATTTACTCTCTTCAAATAGCTATTTTTCTATGTTGGATTGTTCATGAAAGAAATATGAGACTTAATAAAAAAAGGGAGGCCTAAGCCTCCCCAGATTATAACAGTTAATATTTGTTTTAAGAAATCCAGTCATCATCTTCGGCAATAGGAGCAAAACCACGGCGTATGGTATTCTCGCAGACGATACGCGGATCCATAAACTGGAGCAGATAATCTGGTCCACCAGATTTTGAACCAACACCGGACATTTTAAATCCACCGAATGAGTGCCTTTCAACCAAAGCACCGACACTTACTTTATTAAGGTAAAGGTTACCGACCCTGAATTCCCTTGCACCTTTTTCAAGATGCTTGGGACTACGGGAGTAGATTGAACCGGTTAGTCCGAACTTTGTGGAATTAGCTATATCGAGAGCTTCATCGAAATCCTTTGCCCGCATAACAGCCAGCACAGGACCGAATATTTCTTCCTGAGCAATGCGCTGCTCTTTGGTGATATTCTCAACAATGGTCATGGGAACATAGCAGCCTTTTGCTTTAAGCTCGTCTGAGACCTCGCGCTTAACCAAAATTCTGCCTTCCTGTTCCGCAATATCAATATAACTTAGAACATTTTTCTGAGCGGCCTTATCGACAACCGGTCCCATATAGTTATCAGGATTATCTGCTGGTCCGAGTTTAACCGACTTGGCAGCTTCAGTCAGACGATGAACAAAACGATCGTAAATGGAATCCAGCACAATTACACGCGAGCATGCGGAACATTTCTGGCCCTGATATCCGAATGCGGAATAAAGAACTCCGAGTACGGCTTCATCAAGATCAGCATCATCATCGATAATGATGGCGTTTTTACCACCCATTTCAGCGATGACCTTTTTGCACTGCTCCTGACCGGGATGAACCTTTGCTGCCCTCTCCTGTATGCGCAGTCCCACTTCCATGGAACCGGTGAATGCGATTACCGAGATATCAGGACTGTCCACAAGGTGGTCACCCATCACCGAACCACGTCCGGGGATATAGTTGAAGACTCCGTCCGGAATTCCTGCGGCCTTGAACATTTCAACCAGACCGTAACCTATGCAGGAAGAAAGTCCGGAAGGTTTATATACAACCGGGCATCCGCAGACAATGGCGGCTGAAACCATACCGACGCTGATGGCAAACGGGAAGTTCCACGGGGCTATAACTGCGGCAACTCCTTTACCCTGATAAAAATACTGACTCAATTCGCCAGGAGCATTTCCCATACGTCTGGGATCGCCAAGGCGAATCATTTCACGGGCATAATATTCCATGAAGTCGATCGCTTCAGCTACGTCACCGTGAGCCTGCGACCACTGCTTGCCGACTTCAACAACCTGCAAGGCTGAAAGTTCATAAATATTTTCCTTGCAGTATCTGGCGGCATCAAGCAGCACCTGCGCCCTTTCGCGCGGGGAGACATCACGCCACTTGAGGTAGGCATCCTTTGCTCCTGCTATGGCCTGATCAACTTCCGGGATACCGGCCTGACAAACAGTTCCAATAATTTCTGCTGTATCAGCCGGATTATAGGAATCAATTGTATCTTCAGTGGTTACTTCTTTACCGTTGATATAAAGGGGGTACTTTTTGCCAATATTTCCACGAACGGATTCAATGGCCTCGACAAAAGCATCCCTCTCGGACTTGATTGTGAAATCGACCGGGGGGAAATTATTGAAGGGTTCAAGCTCCCCGTTAATTCCCCTGTAACGGGGACGGGTATCAGGCTTAGGCTCAGGACTTTCGGAAATTTCCCTTTCAAGAGTTTTTGCAGGATTTTCCAGAAGGATTTCAATATCCGCTTCATCAGCAAAAGTCTGCTTGAGGAAAGATTCGTTAGCTGTATTTTCAAGAAGGCGTCTGACCAGATAAGCCATGCCCGGAATCAAATCACCATACGGGCAATAGAGGCGCACTCTTTTGGCAACTTTGAGCAGACCTTTACGAACCGGCTCAGCCATTCCGTACAGCACCTGAAATTCATAGCGATCTTCAGGCACACCCATTTCAATAGCCATTTCCATAATAGCGGAAATAGTACGGATGTTATGAGAAGCGCAGGCATAATGGCAGATATCATGATTCTCAAGAATCATTTTTGCAATCTGCTCATAGGCCAGATCGGATTCAGGTTTGCGGGTATGGACGGGGACAGGCCAGTCATTCTGTTTTGCGATAACTGTTTCCGAATCCCAGTATGCACCCTTAACAAGACGGATTGAGATCGGCAGATTAACTTCGCGAGCCCATTCTATCATGCCGGCGACATCATCAGCGGTGCTTTTGAGATATGCCTGAAAGACTATGCCTATGTACTCATATTCAGGATATTTTTTACGCAACCGTTTATACAGTTCTATGGTAGCTTCTTTATATTCAAGGGCTTCCATATCAATGCACATGAAACCATTCATGTCCATAATCTTCTTATAAACAGGTTCGATGCTGTCCACCATTCCCTGAACAGTATCTTCAAATGCAACAGGTTTTGCCTGAGAATAGAAAGCAGAAGGTTTGACCGCTACATTGACTTTTGGAGCATTGCCCCAGTCAAGGTCACCGGAAGCATCAAGAGCAGACCACTTGTCACACTCTTTGTGGATAGCCTCAAGCACTTCCATATAGCCGTCTCTGTAAGCTGAAGCTTCTTCAGCACTGACCGTAGCTTCGCCGAGAAGGTCAAGCACGAAGGCAAAACCGTCTTTACGGAGTTTACGGATTCCTTTTACCGCTTCACTCGCTTTCTGGCCGATAATGAACTGGCGAGCCATTCCTTCAATATTGGAACGGATTGTCTTGTTCAGTACTTTGGCTACAAGGCCGCCCCCGATACCGGTTTTACTGGCTCCCCATTTAAGGACATCGGGAATATTCTCGCTGCCGTCTCCTGCAAAATATTCTTCGATATGCCTTGATAAGGATTCTGAAGTATTGAGGTAAGGCAGAACATCAACAAAACGAAACATCTGGACTTTAAAGTCTTCGTTCTGCATAGCCCAATCCATAACTTTACCAGTCCACCAGCCCTTATTGAAAATAGATGGGGACTCACCTGAAATGGATTTAAAAAATTCTTTACCGCGTTCAATGATTCTGGGGTCCAGCGTTGAAATGTCAACAGTCATACAGCTGTCTGTCCTCCTGTCTGTTTAACAGGTGTTAAATCTGCGCCTTCCCCCTGATTTTCCATTCACACAGCGGTTATTCAACCGTTTCAGTTATAGAAACACGGGGTCGGAGCGAATTTTCCACCTGCGTATTTGATGTTAGACAACCTCTCAGGCATCATCGGCCTCCTCAAGATCAAGAGGAATAGCGCGAGATTCCTTTATGGTATTAAGCACGATAGTTGAGTTGGTATCCCTTACCGACTCTATTCTTCCGATCCGGCCAAGCATCTGGGCCAGTCCTTCCGTATCCTGACACCTGACTTTGATCAGATAACTGTCCTTTCCGGCACAGTAATGTACTTCCAGCACTCCGGGGATTTTGGACAACTCGGCTCCTGTTCCGGTTGCACCCACTCCCTCAATCACATCCACGTAGATAAATGCGGTAAGAGACTGTCCAATAGCTTTGGGATCGACTATCCCCTCATATCCAACCAGTACTTTACGGCGTTCCAGCTTGCGAACTCTCTCAAGAACAGCCGAAGGTGCCATACCTATCTTACGGGCGATATCAGCATTGGAGACTCTACCGTTATCCTGAAGAATCATCAGGATTTTTTTATCTGTTTCGTCGATTTTTCTTTTACTCATTGTCATTGAGAATAAAATTCCATTTTTTTAAGATTGTCAAGCCTATTAGTTGTTTTTTTCTTATTTAAAAGACTTTTGTTCAGTTAAACAACATAAAGCGCGAATAAAAGACTTTAGAAGTCTGCCAGAACCAAATTATGTGTTTGCAATTTATTCCTGCCAACAATCAATCAGATTTTTTTGGAAAACAGGATTCCTTGAGAGCAAAATCCACTTGAAGGATAGCCCCTCAGAATGTGTTTAACTTTTCCGATTAATATAACAATGTCAGTTTCAGAGACAGAATGCAGCCCCAAAAAATCGCTGCCGGATTAGAAATAAGGATTATGAATCAGAGGAATAAATCTTATACAGGCTAGCATGCTTAAAGGCAAACCATCAATATAATCGTTTTAACAATTATTCTTTAAAAATACATTTTTGCAGATTAAAATACACATTAATTGTACAAAAAGCATAATTAACGGATAATTTTCGCTGAATCCATTTTAACACTTGATTTTAAAAAGACACTGTCCCATATTTCCTGCTTCCTTTTATAACTTAAAACCGCTGACAGAAAATAATTGTCTGTGTCTAAATGCCACCCTGGCATAATTTGAACCTGTCCTTTTGAGCAACTTGAACAACCTACCCTTCATAAAAATTTTAAGAGTTTCAAAATGTCTGCTGGATTTCTTCTTTATTTCAAACTTATCGGCTCTGTTTTATTCTGGGGCGGGACATGGATAGCAGGTAAAATACTTGCAGGTCACCTCTCCCCGTACAATGCAGGTTTTCTGCGCTTCTTTTTTGCATCTTTTTTCATGTTTTTCATGGTCAAAAAATTTACAGGCCATTACCCGCGCATAACCAAAAAACAATTCTTTCCCGTGGTTATTTTAGGGGCAACCGGTGTTTTTCTCTACAACATCCTCTTTTTCACCGGGCTTGAAACGGTAGAGGCCGGAAGAGCTTCACTTATTATAGCAGGAACTCCAACGGTAATTGCCATCAGCTCCGCATTATTGTTTAAAGAAAAATTTACTTTTCCCAAAATTCTGGGATTCATAATTTCTCTAACCGGAGTCGCTCTGGTCATCGCCAGAGGCAATCCTCTGGATATTCTGCATCAGGGTATGACCAATGGTGATCTGTGCATACTTGGATGCGTTGTAACCTGGGCCGCTTATTCAATTGCCGGTAAAAAAACCGTAGATATAGTATCCCCGGTTGAGGCGGTGGCATGGTCCTGCTTTATAGGAACAGTGATGCTGCTCCCGTTTGCAATCAGCCATGATCTCTTTTCTCAGGCCGCGTCAGCCGGATTAATAGACTGGGCAAGCCTTCTCTATCTGGCCATAATGGGAACAGGACTGGCTTTCAGCTGGTATTATGAAGCCCTTCAGGTTATCGGAGCTTCAAAAACAGGTATTTTTATCAACCTCGTACCTGTAACCGCAGTTGTGCTGGGATATTTTTGTTTCGGAGAGCTTATGGGCCCCACAGTCATTGCCGGAGGAGCACTGGTTATCGGCGGGGTATGGATAACAAATAGAAACTAATTCAACATGCCTGCAAAATAAAATTTCAGCAAAGTCTGACATTTTTAATGTTATTCAGATATCATCAATAATCCCCGGTAAGTTTACGAAAGTCATTAAACTTGCCGGGGACAGAATCAGAGTATATGAGGATACCCATGATGCAATATGATGATTACGAATATGATGATTCCGAGCAGGACAGCACTCCCAGCAGATCCCAGAAAAAAAGGGAAATGACTGCTCTGCAGAAAGCTGCCGAAAAAATAGTCAAACTGGGGCCTGAGCTTGTCAAAAAATCAGGACTGCCTGAAAAATTTGTCGATGCAGTCCTTGAGACCCAGAAGATAAAAAAGCACGAGGCTCGCAGAAGGCAGATTCAATATCTGGGCAAACTCATGCGTGAGATTGATTCAGAACCAATCCTGCGTTTTATTGAAAACGTTGAACTTGGTAATAAAGATGATGCTAAAAAATTTCAGCAGCTTGAAAAATGGCGTGATGCTCTGGTTGCAGGCGAATTTGAATTAATCAATGAACTTGCCGAAAAATTCCCTTCCATCGACAGGCAGCGCATTCTGCAACTTGCCAGAAATGCCGGGAAAGAAATTGCAGCAGGTAAACCGCCAAAATCGTCCCGCGCTCTTTTCAAGGCTTTGAGGGAACTTGAAGAAACAAACGCTTGACGATTTCATGCCGATGCTTAACTTCACTTTCAAGTGAATCGACTAAGAACAGACTTTTTTACAAGGAGACAGAAAGTGACTTATACTTACAAGGGTGTAGAGCTTGAAGAAAGGACCTGCCCCCATTGCAACAAACCGCTGGAGCCATGGGTTGCCCCGCCTGAAACCGGCTGGGGAGTTATTGTTGTCTGCAACAACAATGAATGCCCTTTCTTTGTAGGTTCCGATAGTGAAATCATCAATAAAAGGGATGATTCAAACCTCGGATGCAGATATGCTGAAAATCCGGACAACAATTATACACCGTTCAATCTGCTTGCATGGTGCGTTTAATAAAAATTCTTAATTTTATTTGAGAATTCAAACCGCTTTCCTTAACCGAAAGCGGTTTTTTTTATTTTCAAAAACTACCCCCATCTTCAACAGTTACCTTTTTATTCAGTAAAAGGCTTTTCCAAACGAAATAATATTCTCAGGGCTTTAAAATTCGAAAAAAGGAAAATCTTTACTTGAAAATACGAATTCATTGACAACAATTCAAGCTGAATTTAATCCTATCAGAATATACTGAGCTGCTGAGAAGACGGCTTCGACCCATTTTTATCTGAACACTATATTCCACATAAGCCGCACCCGAATTTGTTCCCCTGACTTTTGAAGCAGGCACAATTCAATTTTATTAAACAATGTTACCGGGTAAATTACGGTTTGCAATTTAAGCCGTTTTCAGCCTGTTTTTATTGGAGATTGGAGATGCCCCTTCAGGAGTCAAAATACATAGCTGTATTCGCTCTGATTATTGCGGTCTCATTATGGGCCAGTACCTTTGTTGTTCTGAAAATGGCGCTGGTTGTTTTCGACCCCAATGTAATAATATTCGGAAGAATGTTTGTGGCCAGCATCTGCTTTTTATTCCTCATCCCAAGATTTAAAAAAACGCCCATACGCAGACAGGATATAAAATGGCTGTTACTCATGGCCTTTTGCGAACCCTGTATGTATTTTGTATTTGAAAGTCATGCGATGATTTATACCTCAGCCTCACAGGCAGGGATGATTGTTGCCATGCTTCCGCTCATGATGGCTGTCTCGGCAAAATTTTTGCTGGGGGAAGATGTCAGGCCGATGACTATTTTCGGTTTCTGCATTGCCGTGGCCGGCGGGGTGTGGCTTTCTATAGGTGCCGGGTCAACAGAATCTTCACCTGATCCTATGCTGGGAAATTTTCTTGAATTTTTGGCTATGTGCTGTGCTGTCGGCTACATGACTATTCTAAAAAAAATGACTTCGCGGTATTCCTCTGTGCTCATAACTGCGATTCAGGCTTTTGCAGGTACGATATTCTACCTTCCGCTGCTGGCACTGCCGTCAACAAAGTTCCCTGAAAATTTTGAACTCATGCCGACTCTGTCTATTGTCTATCTGGGAATATTCATAACCATCGGCGCATACGGATTATATAATTTCGGAATGAGCAGACTCCCGGCCAACCAGACAACAGCCTTCGTTAACCTGATTCCCGTCATTACAATATTTCTGGGCTGGCTTATTCTTGGGGAAACTTTTTCAATTCAGGAATTCATGGCTGCCGGACTGGTCATGCTCGGAGTCTTTATCAGTCAGGACAGAGGCCGGAAAAAACGTAATCCCCCGACCTCTGAAAAAAATCAGGATTTAATGAATACGGGAAGTTCAGGAAGTTTAACCCCGTCCATCAAAGCTGCTTCGCCAAGCAGTCTGGACACGGCTTCTTCTCCTTCTGAACCAACATCCACGCTGTAGTCGGTAACAAAAGTTTTTATATGCTGGCGGATGACATTATCGTCCATCTCCTGAGCATTCTTCTTGATATAGTCCCATGGAATAGAAGGATCTGAGTGAGCTATCTCTATACTTTCCCGGATTCCATTATTAATCTTTGCTGCAACCTCGGGGCCTAGACTTCTTTTGATAGCTATTGATCCGAGCGGGATGGGCAGGCCGCAATAACCTTCCCACCAGCTGCCAAGATCAGCCAGTTTAAAAAGGCCATAGTCGCCAAAGGTAAAACGCCCTTCATGTATAACAACACCTGCGTCCACACTGCCGTTTTTAACAGCCGGCATAATCTGGTCAAAGACAAGTTCAACTGTTTCGACTTCAATCCCCGCATTTCGGCACATAAGCCTGAAAAGCAGATTAGCCGTGGTATGACGACCGGGTATAGCCACTTTTTTCCCATCAAGGGCTTCAATTTCCAGCTCACTTCTGCCCAGCAGCAGCGGTCCAACTCCGCGGCCCAAAGCTCCTCCGGCCCGGAGCAGAACATAATCGTCCATAATATGAGCAGCCGCATGAGCGGAAACCTTGCAGATATCCATGGTTCCATTACGGGCCCAGCCATTCAGAACTTCAACATCGGCAAGTCTGATATTGAATTTATAGGGAGAGAGGTCTACAAGACCTGTTGCAAGAGCGTAAAAAATGTAAGTGTCATTCGGGCAAGGTGAATAGCTCAACTGAAAAACTGTATCCATAAAAAAACTGCCT
The DNA here is from genome assembly GCF_000429985.1 of Maridesulfovibrio bastinii DSM 16055. NCBI lineage: Bacteria > Pseudomonadati > Thermodesulfobacteriota > Desulfovibrionia > Desulfovibrionales > Desulfovibrionaceae > Maridesulfovibrio > Maridesulfovibrio bastinii. Next base: position 89,518 of record NZ_AUCX01000018.1, on the reverse strand, counting down.
CTCTTTTAATGACTTCAAAAGTCAGATTATAATTAACACTGTATAATACAGTTGGAAGAATCCGGGCTGTTTCTTTTAGTCCGGCATAACATTAAGGCTGCTTATGCCTTTTTATCTCTGCTGCCTTCACCCGATTTTTAAATCTTAAATGGATAGGCAGGGATTAAACAAGTTGAAGATTTAGCGTTTTTTAGTCTTTTAAAGAACGAAAATCCAGTGTTGACACTCTAGGCATACGACTTTTATTCACGGCTGAACAAAGGTGAACAAATGATATCCAAAAACTATTTCAAATCTCTGGGACTTGCTGAAATTCTGGAAAAGGTGACCGCTTCTGAGCGTCTTTCCATTGATGACGGCAGAAAACTGTTTGAGTGTCCCGATATTACAGCTGTCGGAGCTTTGGCTTCAATGGTCCGGCACAGGCTTCACAGCGATAAAACCTACTATGTTTTAAACCGTCATATAAACTACACTAATATCTGTGTTAACGGTTGTAAATTCTGTGCATACGCAAGAGAACGCGGAGAAGAAGGAGCTTTTATCTTCACCAAGGAACAAATCCTTGAAAAGCTCAGATCCGCTCCGGTCAAACCCCGTGAAACACATATAGTCGGTGGCTGCCACCCTGATCTTCCCCTTTCCTTTTTTGAGGAAACCCTGACAGCTATCAGCGAAGAATTTCCCGAAGCCCCCATAAAAGCATTCACTGCTGTTGAAATTGCCCACTTCGCAAAGTTGGAAGGTATTTCAACTCTTGAAGTTTTGAAAAGACTTCAAAAATGCGGTCTGGTTATGATGCCGGGTGGTGGCGCTGAAATTTTTGCAGAAGAAACCAGAAATAAAATATGCCCGAAAAAAATCAGTGCAGCTGAATGGCTCAAAGTTCATAGCGAAGCCCACAGCCTTGGAATTACAACAAACTGCACCATGCTTTTCGGCCACATTGAATCAATAGATGAAAGGCTTGATCATCTGGACAGATTAAGAAAGCAGCAGGATGCCAGCAAAGGCTTCACATGCTTCATTCCTCTGCCTTTCCTCACCGAGAACAGCAAACTTGAAATTGAAGATCCGCTGACCGGTCTTGATGAACTTAGAACAATAGCCATAAGCAGACTTATGCTGGACAACATTCCCCATATCAAAGCCTACTGGGTTATGCTCACAGTAAAACAGGCTCAGGTTGCACTTCAGTTCGGGGCTGATGATTTTGACGGAACTGTGGTTGAGGAAAAAATAGGTCACATGGCTGGAGTCAACTCCGAGCAGGCCCTGACCCGAAAAGAGCTTGAAGAAATGATAAGAGGATGTGGTTTTACACCTGTGGAGCGCGATCCCCGCTTCAACCTCATTTCCTGATCAAAATTCAAAGGAATTTTAATATGAACCTTACTCAAAGCCCGGCAAGCATCCATGAAATTGGAGCTAAAATAGAAGCAGGTCAAAGAATTAATTTTGAAGAAGCCACAGAATTGCTGGAAAAGGCTGACCTCTTTGATCTTGGCCGTATGGCCCACAGTGTTCGGCTTAAAAAGCACCCGGAACCATATGTGACTTATGTAGTTGATCGTAATATCAACTATTCAAACATCTGTGTGTGCGGATGCCGTTTTTGCGCTTTTTTTAAAGCCCCGGATCAGGATGGCGGATTCATCCTCACACGGGAAGAGCTTGGACAAAAAATTCAGGAAACTATTGATCTGGGAGGAACCCAGATTCTCATGCAGGGCGGACACCATCCTGACCTGCGTCTTGAATTTTATGAAGACATGCTCCGCTTTATAAAAGATAACTACAAAATACATATACACGCATTTTCTCCGCCCGAGATTGTCCATTTCAGTGGAATAGAAAATATTTCTATAAAGGAAGTCATTGAACGCCTTATGAAGGCCGGCCTTGATTCCATTCCCGGCGGCGGAGCTGAAATTCTTGTGGACGAAGTGCGCTCCAAAATTGCTCCGCGGAAATGTCCTGCAGGACAGTGGCTGGAAGTAATGGAGACAGCGCATAATCTTGGCCTGAGAACAACTGCTACAATGATGTTCGGTCATATCGAAACTCAGGCAGACCGTTTACAGCATCTATTTGCTTTAAGGGAAGTTCAGGATCGTACCGGTGGATTTACAGCTTTTATCCCCTGGACATTCCAGCCTGACCATACAAATATTCCTGATGCCCGTAAGGTCACCAGTGTGGAATATTTACGCATGCTGGCTGTTTCCCGCCTTGTGCTGGATAATTTTGATAATCTTCAGGTCTCATGGGTTACCATGGGCCCAAAAATATCTCAGCTGGCACTCTACTTCGGCGGAAATGATTTCGGTTCAACTATGATTGAAGAAAATGTAGTTAAAGCAGCCGGAATATCTTTCAGATTATCCGAGGATCAAATTCATAGATTAATTACTAAAGCCGGCTTTAAACCAATGCGCAGATTAATGGATTACAGCTATGCGGAAAAGGATGACTAATGGCTGAGAAGATAAGAGTTGGAAGAATAAGTTACCTTAATGTCCTGCCGATATATTATCCTCTTGAATCAGAGATTATGGGGCATAATTTTGAGTTCTTTTACGGACCTCCTGCACATCTTAATAAAATGATGTCTGAGGGTCTTCTGGATATAGCTTCGACATCATCTGTAGAATACCTTCGCCACAGTGAGCAGTATCATCTGCTGCCCGATCTGGCCATTGGAAGCTGCGGACCGGTTCAATCAGTTATTCTGCTCAGCCGTTGTCCAGTTGAAGAACTTTCCGGTAAAAAGATACTGGCCAGTGCCCAGTCGCATACATCAGCAGTTCTCTTAAGACTCCTGCTCTCTAAATATATACCGGTTAATCCATTTTACGAAACGGGTAACGCCACCGCTGTACTTAATTCAGGTGAACGCCCGAACGCAATTCTGGCCATAGGTGATGAAGCCTTAAATCTGAGGCATCACGAAGATTATCCTTATCTTTTAGACCTTGGCGAAGCATGGCGTGAATGGACAACCCTTCCATTTATTTTCGGAGTATGGATAATCCAGAAAGAAAGTGCAGCAAGAAAGCCTGATGAAATGCGTGAAGCTGTCAAAAAATTGATTGAAGCTAAAAAATGGGGTCAGCGAAATATACTTAAAATGGCTGAACTTACGGCTGAAAACAGTTTAATGGATGCTGAGGAGACTAATTCTTATTACAAGGGTCTGGTTTATGACCTCGAAGATAAAGAAATTATGGGTCTTAAAACATTTGGTAATCATCTTGTCGATGTTGGCGAATTAAGCCAGATGCCAAAACTTGATTTCTTCAAAATTTAAAACTCCCCATTCTATATAATGACCAAAAAAAATCCCGAACCTAGGTTCGGGATTTTTTTGTTGTGCTGACTTTTAATCAGAAAGCTTATCTTCAAAAGAATGCTGACGGATATGGTCGATGAAATATCTGACAGCCGGGAAAAACTTACGCCCCTTAAGATGGGCTAAAAAGAAACTGCGATCAAGATTAAGTGGTAAACTTGTCATATGCACAAGTTCTCCAGACTCAATATACGGAGCGGCTGCAAGTTTGGAGGTAACACTGATGCCCAGTCCGGCTTTAACACACTGAACAACGGCCTGAGTGCTTTCCACCCATACAGTGACATTCAAATCACGAATGCTTGCACCAAGCTCGGCAAGAGCAGCTTCAAAAGCTTTACGAGTGCCGGAACCACCCTCACGCATAACCCAGGGTAATTCTGCCAATTGCTGGATATCTTCAAAAGAACGGTAATTACTTACCAGAACCGGAGGAGCAACGACGACAAGTTCATCTCTCATTACCGGAACATATTCTATATTAGGAATATCAAGTCGTGCTCCAACTACACCCAGAATCAATTTACCTGATACAACCTGATCTAAAATATTTTCTGTATCACCAACAGTCAGATGAGCTCTGACATCAGGATATTTTTTGCAGAACTCGTATAAAATTTCCGGCAGAAGATAATGAGAAGGAATAGTGCTGCCACCAATGTTCAGGTCGCCGACAACTTTATCACGCAAAAGATTGATTTCAGATTGAGCCTTATTGATCAGATCATAAATATCACGGGCATTTTTATATAAAACTTCGCCCGCTTGAGTAGGCATAATAGCCCTGCCCAATCTATCGAAAAGCTGAACTCCAAGTTCTTCTTCAAGAGTAGAAATATGTGCGCTAATAGTAGGCTGAGATAAGTAAAGGTCCTTGCCGGCTTTGGAAAAACTTCTTAATTCATAGACCTTACAAAAAGCTTCGAGTCTTCGTAAATCCATTTTAAATTTCTCTTATAGATTTTATCTATACCAGTATAGACAAAAAAGGGTGGACTAAAAGCCCACCCTTTTAGGATATGCTATTTTATGCTTCCTGAGCTTCAGTCACAGGAGCTTCAGCAGTCTCAGTACGCTTGGTAAGTTCGATTATGCACATAGGAGCGCAATCACCCTTACGGGGTTCTGAGAGTTTAATAATACGGGTGTAACCACCACCGCCATTAAAGCGGGGACCGATTTCGTCAAAAAGCTTTTTGACAAGGCTATGACTTTCGAGAGTCTTGTATGCAAGACGTCTGGAATGAAGATCATTACGAAGAGCGAGAGTAATAAGCTTTTCAGCAGATTTTCTGAGCTCTTTTGCCTTCGGTTCAGTGGTACGGATATGTTCATAAGTCAACAGGGAACGAACCATGTTACGCAACATAGCCTTTCTATGTGAATTAGTCCTGTTAAACTTTCTTCCGGACTTGTTATGCCTCATTTTTCTCTTTCCTCTTCAGCCATTCCTGATGCTTTTTATCGAAGTCTTCCAAGACCATTCCAAACTTCAGGTCCATGCTGTCCAGCACTCTGCGAATTTCGTCGAGAGATTTGCGGCCAAAGTTCTTGGTCTTGAGCATTGCCTGCTCAGAACGCTGAACAAGCTCTCCGACAATTCTTATATTAGCGGCCTTGAGGCAGTTGGTCGCGCGAACGGACAACTCAAGTTCATCAATACTTTTGAAGAGATTCGGGTTGAGATCAAGGTCACTTTCCTTGGACTCTTCCTGTTCTGAACCTACTTCATCAAAATTGATAAATACAGTGAGCTGATCTTTGAGAATCTTTGCACTGTAAGCCACTGCATCTTCAGGTGATACGGAACCATCGGTAAAGACTTCAAGAATGAGCTTATCGTAGTTGGTCATCTGGCCGACACGAGCCTGCTCCACACTGTAAGCAACCTTACGAATGGGAGAGAAGCTGGAGTCGAGCTGAATCAGACCAATATCGTTAGAAAGTCCCTCATGCATTTCAGCAGGGACGTATCCCTTGCCCATGCGTATTTCAAGTGTCAGCTTAAACTCCATTTCTTCCGAAAGTGTTGCAATAAGCTGGTCCTTGTTCAGGACTTTAACGTTTTGGTTTTCCTGGATATCAGCTGCGGTGACGGCCCCCTGCTTGTTCACAGAGAGTGTGAGAAACTGAGGTTCATCAGTCGTCATAGCGAACCTGATCTGCTTGATATTCAGTACGACTTCGGTGACGTCTTGCATGACGCCTTCAATAGTGGTGAATTCGTGTTGAACACCTTCAATCCTGACAGCTACAGCGGCAGCACCCTGCATCGAGGAAAGAAGCACTCTGCGCAAAGCGTTACCAATGGTTGTAGCAAATCCACGTTCAAGAGGTTCACATACGAATTTACCGTAAAGAACGTTAGACTTAGGATCGCGTACCAGCTGTTCAGGTTTTACCAGCTCGGACCAGTTGCGTGAATTGATGAGCTTGTCACCGTCTTGAATAAGCATGCACTGTTACCTTTTATTTAGAATACAGCTCGACGATAAGCTGTTCGTTTATGGGGAACTGAATGTCTTCCCTGGTCGGCATAGCTTTAACTTCGCCCTTGAAAGCCGCGCCATCTGCTACAAGCCATTCGGGGCAACCGCGACGAGCGATTACTTCCTGTGCTTCAGTGATAACGGGGATTTTGCGAGCTTCTTCGCGAACTTCAATTACGTCGCCGGGGCTTACCTGCATGGAAGGAACGTTTACACGTATTCCATTGAGCATGAAAATGCCGTGACGGACAAGCTGACGAGCCTGATCGCGTGAGTTTGCGAAACCGAGCCTGTAAATTGTGTTATCAAGACGGCACTCAAGCATTGCGAGCAAGTTGGTACCGGTAACACCTTTCATAGAGTCAGCACGCTGGAAGTATGCACGGAACTGTCCTTCGAGAACACCATACATACGACGAACTTTCTGCTTCTCACGAAGCTGAACAGCGTAATCGCTAAGTTTCTTTCTGGCACGTCCAGCCATACCGGGGGCATAGGGACGACGATCATAAGAACATTTATCAGTATAGCAGCGATCTCCCTTAAGGAAAAGCTTTTCGCCTTCCCTGCGGCAGAGTCTGCATTTTGCTTTAGTATATCTGGCCAAGGTTATTCCTCCTCCGCAACTAAACGCGGCGACGTTTCGGCGGACGACAGCCGTTGTGCGGGATAGGTGTGATGTCGCGAATGAAGTTGACTTTCATGCCAACGTTACTGATGGCGCGCATTGCAGCTTCACGACCGGAACCAGGGCCTTTTACGAAAATACCAACGGTACGCATACCTTGGTCCTGAGCCTTCTTAGCTGCTGTTTCGGCAGCAATCTGAGCAGCGAAGGGTGTGGATTTTCTTGAACCCTTGAACCCAGCGCCACCAGATGTGGCCCAACTTACAACGTTACCTTTCAGATCAGTGAAGGTAATTATAGTATTATTGAAAGTAGACTGTACGTGAGCAAGCCCAACAGGTACATTCTTCTTTTCTCTTTTTTTGCCCGAACGGCGGGGTTTAGCCATACCATTCTCTCCAGATGAGTTATATTTCAATCGGCAGTAAAGACCGGCTAAGCCGGATTACAGACTGCAGATCGCGGTTTACTTTCTTTTTCTGCTCATCACAGAACGACGAGGACCTTTACGAGTCCTTGCGTTGGTGTGTGACCTCTGACCACGACAGGGAAGGCCTCTGCGATGACGAAGACCGCGGTAAGCACCGATATCCATAAGACGCTTAATGGAAGCGTTCTGATCACGGCGAAGGTCACCTTCAACCTTGTAGTTGTCTTCAATTTCCTGTCTAATTGTGTTGACCTGTTCACCACTAAGCTCAGAGGAATTGATTGTCCAATCTATTCCAACGGTATCAAGAATCTTGAGAGCGGTGGTACGGCCGATGCCGTAAATATAAGTCAAAGCAATATCCAAACGCTTGTTGTTAGGCAGGTCTACTCCAGCGATGCGTGCCACAGTTATACCTCTCTATCCTTGACGCTGTTTGTGTCTGGGATCTTCGCAGATAACACGCAGAACACCTTTGCGTCTGATTACTTTGCACTTGGGACAAATCTTTTTAACAGATGGTCTTACTTTCATGACCGTCTCCAAATAATGCAGTTAAATAATGATGAATCAACCGGGAGCTAGCCGGTTGCAGCCTATGAAGGCCCAACTGCCCGGCTAAAAAGGCAGTTGAAAACTTTCCATGCCAGTCTTTCTTTCGTTGCCGCGAAATTTGAACGAGTGTTTATACAAGAGTTTTTTTTAAAGTGCAAGCTCTTATAAAACAAAAAATATTTATGAGATGCTCAGAATGTCAGCACCGTCACTTGTAACAGCAACAGTATGTTCAAAATGAGCAGCAAGTTTGCGGTCTTTGGTTACTGCCGTCCAATTGTCAGGCAGCACTTCAACTTCATAAGAGCCCTGAGTAACCATAGGCTCAATGGCAAGAGCCATACCGGTGCGTAAAGTCACACCAGGCAGACCTGCCGGAACAAAATTAGGTATTTCAGGCTTTTCGTGCAAGTTACGACCGATGCCATGACCGACATATCTTCTTACAATACCAAAACCAAAGGATTCAGCATAGTCCTGAATGGCTTTTGATACATCATAAAGATTATTACCGGCTTTAACCTGTTCTATTCCTTTCATTAAAGAATCACGGGTGACGTCAAGGAGCTGCTGGGTTTCAGGAGCGACCTTTCCAACAGGATAAGTTCTCGCTGAATCGCCATTGAAGCCTTTATAAACAACGCCCATGTCAATACTGACAATGTCACCTTCATTCAAGATTCTTTTTTCAGAAGGAAAACCATGTACAATCTCTTCATTTACTGAACAGCAAAGAGCAAATGGAAATCCTTGATATCCTTTAAAACCAGGTTGTACCCCGAAATCTTCACATGCTTTAACAGCAACATTTTCAAGGTCCATAGTCGAAATGCCGGGCTTAATAGTTTCGCCCAGCATATCAAGGATTACAGAAACAAGACGATTGGCCTCACGCATGAGGCCAATCTCTTTATCATTTTTGAGGTAAATTCCTCTATATTTTTTCAAGGCTAGTGCCTTCCCTTAAGTTTGCTTCCCTTACCCATTAATCCTTCATACTGACGGGAAATCAGATAGGACTCAATCTTGCCCATGAAGTCCATGGCGACTCCTACCACAATCAAAAGCGCAGTACCACCAAAATAAAACGGTACATTAAACTGTTTGATAAGCAGGATAGGGATAACGCAAATCGCGGCGACATAAAATGCACCCCAAAGAGTAATTCTGGTCAAGACCTTGTCAATATACTCTCTGGTTTTTACACCGGGGCGTATTCCTGGGATAAAACCGCCCTGCTTCTGAATATTTTCTGAAATTCCTTTAGGATCAAACATGATCGCTGTGTAGAAATAACAGAAGAAAATAATCAGTGCGATAAAAACTATATTATAAATTATGGAGTCAGGAGTAAAGTAAGACGATACCTTTTTAAGCCACTCAACATTAGAAAAAGTGGCCAATGTAGCAGGAAACATCAGAATACTGGATGCAAAAATGGGAGGAATAACACCTGCGGTGTTGATTCTAAGAGGCAGATGTGTTGTCTGGCCCCCAAACATTTTTCGTCCCATCATACGCTTGGCGTAATGAATTGGTATTCTGCGCTGTCCCCTTTCCATATAAACGATGAAAGCAAGAATAGCGATCATCACCGCTGCGACAAGAAGCAAAATGAAAAGTGAGATTTCACCAGCTTTCATGAGTCTTACGGTATTGAAAATTGCTGAAGGCAACTTAGCGACAATACCTGCGAAAATGATCATAGAGATACCGTTTCCGATACCGCGGTCGGTCATTTGTTCACCGAGCCACATAAGGAAAATGGTACCTGCAGTCAAAGTCAATATGGTTATGCCGCGAAATGCCCAACCTGCATGCAGGACAACAGAAGCACCTGTAGGGCTGGACATACTTTCCAAACCTACAGCTATTCCGAATCCCTGCACTAAAGTAATAAGGACAGTTCCGTAGCGGGTGTACTGGGTGATTTTCTTGCGTCCCTGCGCACCTTCTTCATTGCTTAGTCTTTTAAGCTCAGGACTTACAACAGTGAGAAGTTGAATAATGATTGACGCAGAGATATAGGGCATGATGCCCAGCGCGAAAATGGACAGGTTACGCAACCCGCCGCCTGAAAACATGTCAAAAAGGCCGAAGAGCGTGTTAGACACGCTCTCAAAAAAATCGGCCAATGCTGAACTGTCTACTCCCGGAACCGGGATATGAATCCCGATCCGGTAGACAGCCAGAAGAAGAAAAGTCCAAAGGAGCTTTTTCTTCAGTTCAGGCAGACGGGCAATATTATCTACTCCAGACAATGCCACAATTATCCTTCCAGAGCTTTAGCCGTACCACCGGCCTTGGTGATTTTATCGGTTGCGGATGCACTGAAACGATGAGCTTCAATGGTTACCGCTGCGTTTACTTCACCCATACCGAGAACCTTAACGAGTGCGCCTCTTTTACAAAGGCCGCGTTCGTAAATCTCATCAATGGAAATCTCGGTTTTACCTTCGAAGGCTTCAACAATCATTCCAACATTAAGAGCAACATACTCTTCGCGGAAAGGATTCTTGAATCCACGCTTAGGAAGACGACGGGCAATAGGCATCTGACCACCTTCAAAGTAGGCGGGAACACCACCACCGGAGCGGGCGTTCTGACCTTTATGTCCACGGCCGGCTGTTTTACCCCAGCCGGAGCCGCTGCCGCGACCTATGCGTTTACGGTTTTTGCGTTCCTCGGGGAACGGATATAATTCATGCAGCCTCATGATTCAGTTACCTCCACAAGGTGCTCTACCTTTTTGATCATACCGCGAACTGCCGGTGTGTCTTCAAAGGATTTCTCCTGTCTGATTTTATGCAGACCGAGAGCAGCGATTGTTTTCCTCTGAGAGGGATTATGACCGTATCTGCTGCGTACGAGTTTAACTTTAAGCACTATGGTCCCCCTCCTACTTTCTGGGAGTCACAACTGTCTTTCCACGGAGCTGGGAAACTTCATCAGCACTGCGGAGGGATGCGAGTCCGGCCACAGTGGCGCGAAGTACGTTGTGAGGGTTGTTGGTACCGATAGCCTTGGTAAGAATATCGTGAACGCCGATTACTTCCATTACAGCACGCACAGGACCACCGGCGATAATTCCGGTACCTTTAGATGCGGGCTTCAACATGACGCGTCCGGCTCCGAAACGGCCAAGTACTTCGTAAGGAAGAGTTCCGTCAAGAAGAGGTACACTGATCATACTTTTTCTTGCAGCTTCAGAAGCTTTACGAATAGCTTCGGGAACTTCATTTGCCTTACCAAGTCCATAACCGACTTGTCCTTTACCGTCGCCTACGACAACGAGAGCACTGAAGGAAAACCTTCTACCGCCTTTAACAACTTTTGCTACTCTATTGAGGTAAACGATTTTTTCAATCAGACCCAGTTCATTCTGTTCCATGGATAATCCCATTAGCTTAGAATTTCAGGCCACCCTCACGAGCGGCGTCTGCAAGGGCCTTGACCCTGCCGTGATAGATATATCCGTTACGGTCAAAGACTACCTTTTCTACGTTAAGGCCTTTGGCCTTTTCAGCTATATCTTTACCTACGGCGATTGCTCCGTCGCAAGTGAGCTTAACATCTTTGAGGGATGCTGTAGAAGAAGCGGTAATAGTCTTTCCAAGCACGTCATCTACAAGCTGAGCGTAAATGTGCTTGTTGGAACGGAAAACGACGAGACGCGGACGATCTCCAGTACCACTGATTTTTTTGCGGATACGGATTTTTTTGCGGCGTCTGGCCTGGTCTTTAGTCATTTTCATGGCTCTATCCTATTTCTTACCGGACTTACCGGCTTTACGTCTGATCTGTTCGTCGACGTACTTGATACCCTTACCCTTATAAGGTTCGGGCGGACGTACCCTGCGCATGGTCGCGGCGACTTCACCTACGAGCTGCTTGTCAACGCCGCTGATAGACAGTTTACCACCATCTACCTTGGCATCAATGCCATCAGGCAGAGGGAAGTTCACAGGATGGGAGAAACCGACGTTCAGAACGACGTTTTTTCCCTGGACAGATATTTTATATCCAACACCTATGGCCTCAAGTGACTTAGTAAATCCCTTTGTAACACCTTCAATGCAGTTAGCAAGAAGGGTACGGCGGAGACCGTGCTGAGCACGTTCCTGACGGGTATCACCAGTACGGCCAACCTCGACAACTCCATCAGCCACTGTGTAAGTGACCATTGAGTTGACGGGAGTGGAGATAGACCCCAGAGGGCCTTTAACGGTTACGTTATCAGCACCGACTTTAACTTCCACTCCTGAAGGTATTTGTATGGCTTTATTTCCAATTCTGGACATTTTTAAAACCTCACTACCAAATTTCGCACAAGAGCTCACCGCCGACATTTTCAGCCTTAGCTTTAATGCCGTCAAGAACGCCCTTGGAAGTGGAAAGGATGCAGATACCGAGTCCGTTGAGGACACTAGGTATTTCGTCAACACCAACAAATTTACGGCGTCCGGGAGTGCTGATTTTCTTCATGCCGTTAATGAGCGGCTTGCCATCAGCATATTTCAAAGTGCAGAGGATTTCACCGTTATCTTCAGCGATATCAGTGATGAATCCGTCTTCTTTAAGAATCCCGGCGATAGCCATTTTTATTTTAGAACCCGGAATGCGTACTTCTTTGTGGGAAGCATTCTGTGCATTACGAATGCGGGTCAGCATATCGGCGATTGGATCGACAACAGGCATTTTAAAACTCCTTGATTACCAGCTGGCTTTACGCACGCCGGGCAGTTCACCCGCAAGGGCTTTTTCTCTAAAGCAGATACGGCAAAGACCGTATTTTCTAAGAAAAGCCTTGGGACGTCCGCAGATGGGGCATCTGTTATATGCGCGAACCTTAAATTTAGGTTTGCGTGAAGCCTTGACCTTTAACGCTGTCCTGGCCACAACGACTCCTCCTTATTTCTTGAAGGGCATTCCAAGAAGCTCGAGGAGCATCTTGCCTTCTTTATCTGTTTTAGCGGAGGTGACTATTGTCACGTTCAGCCCTTTAGGCACTTCAACTTCGTCTACGGTGATTTCAGGGAATATGGTAATATCCTTGATACCGAGAGTGAAGTTACCGCGTCCGTCAAAGCCCTTGTCCGGGATGCCGCGAAAGTCGCGAACACGCGGGAGAGCAAAGCTCATAAGCTTGTCAAGGAAGTCCCACATGAAATCTCTGTGAAGAGAAACACGGCTGCCTACAGGCATACCTTCACGCAGTTTGAATGCTGCGATGGACTTCTTTGCACGAGTGACGACTGCTTTCTGACCTGCTATTGCAGTCAGTTCAGCTACAACGCCGTCTATGAGCTTTGCGTTCTGGCTAGCTTCGCCGAACCCGATATTGAGGGAAACCGACTTTATGCAAGGGATTTCCATCGAGCTCTTGTACCCGAATTCCTTCTGAAGGGCCGGGCTGACCTTGTCCGTATATATTTTTTCGAGACGTGTCATCGCAAAACCCTAGTCGATGATTTCGTTACATTTTTTACAAAAACGGATATTCTTTCCGTCTTCGGTCTCACGAACTCCAACGCGGGTTGCTTTTGTGCACGAAGGGCACACAACCTGAATGTTGGAGATATGGAGAGGGGCTTCTTTCTCAACGATACCGCCGGGCTGATTTGCATAGGGATTCGGCTTTGTGTGCCGTGAAACCATGTTCACCTGCTCCACCAGGACTACGTCCTTCTTGCGGTTTATCTTGAGAACCTTGCCGATCTTCCCCTTATCCTTGCCGGCGATGACCATGACTTTGTCATCAACATGTATTTTGTTCATGCCGTTTAACCTACTATTGATAAGGTTTTAAAGAACCTCTGGTGCCAGAGAAACGATTTTCATGAAGCTTTTAAGCCTCAGTTCTCTAGCTACGGGACCGAAAATACGAGTCCCTACAGGTTCTAAAGAGTTATTCAGAAGAACGGCAGAGTTATTGTCGAACTTGATGTAAGTGCCGTCGGGACGTCCAATTTCTTTAGTGGTACGTACAACAACAGCTTTCATCACGGCGCCCTTCTTCACTTTGGAATGGGGCATCGCTTCCTTGACGGAAACTACTATAATGTCTCCGACTGTGGCATAGCGCCTCTTGGAACCACCAAGTACCTTGATACAAGATACTTTTTTGGCACCAGAGTTGTCGGCCACGTCGAGGTTGGATTCTACCTGAATCATGGCTATACCCCTTTAAACTGCTTTTTCCAGTATTTTATCCAGATGCCACCTTTTCCGACGGCTCAGGGGGCGGAATTCGACAATCTGCACCTTATCGCCGATCTTGCAGTCATTGGCAGGATCGTGAGCCATAAACTTAGTACGGCGACGGATGTATTTCTTGTACAGGGGATGCTTGACCAGAGTCTCAACGAGAACGACAATTGTCTTGTCGGCCTTGTCGCTGACAACTTTGCCGATCAGCATACGCCTGTTTCCATTTATATTAAGCTCTGCCATGGCTTATGCTCCCAGTTGCTTTTCGCGCTGAATGGTCTGGATTCTTGCGATGCTTTTTTTAACAACGCAAATCCTCTGAGTGTTTTCAAGCTGCGCAGTTGCGTGCTGAAAACGGAGATTGAAAAGCTCTTTTCTGAATTCATCAAGCTTTTCACTCAGCTGCGTGGTATCAAGTTCACGAAGTTCTGATGCTTTCATTTACAAAGCCTCCTTAACCACTATCTGAGTTTTAACAGACAGCTTATGAGAAGCACGAGTCAAAGCTTCTTTGGCAAGAGCGAGATCAACGCCCTTAACTTCGTAGAGGATGCGACCGGGTTTAATCGGGGCAACCCAACCTACAGGAGCACCTTTACCTTTACCCTGTCTGACTTCAGCAGGTTTAGCAGTAATGGGCATATCAGGGAAAACCCTGATGAAAACCTGACCGCCACGCTTGATGTGTCTCATGATGGCGATACGAGCAGCTTCAATCTGGTTGCTGCTCAGTTTTCCGTGCTCAAGAGCCTTGATAGCGATATCACCAAAAGCAATGGTTGAACCACGAAGAGCTTTACCCTTCAGGCGACCTTTTTGCCTTTTACGGAATTTAACTTTTTTCGGTGCGAGCATTACTGTTCCACCTCATGATCAAGAATTTCGCCTTTGAAAATCCAGACCTTAACGCCGATAACACCATAAGTGGTGCTGGCGCGTGCTACACCGTAATCGATGTCTGCACGAAGAGTCTGAAGAGGAACACGACCTTCGCGGTACCATTCGGTACGTGCGATTTCTGCTCCGGCAAGACGTCCGCCGCAGGAAACCTTAATGCCTTCTGCGCCGAATTTCATTGCGAGACCGACAGTGCGCTTCATGGCACGACGGAATGCAACACGGCGTTCCAGCTGCTGAGCGATGCTTTCTGCTACGAGCTGAGCATCGGTTTCAGGACGACGAATCTCACTTACTTCAAGGGAGAATTCTTTGTCGAATTTTTTGCGAAGTTCGTCGCGAAGCTTTTCAATCTCTACACCCTTACGTCCGATAACAATACCGGGACGTGCAGTGTGTACGATCAGACGGATCTTACCACCGGCGCGTTCGATTTCAATCTTAGCAACGCCTGCATGGAAGATTTTCTTTTTGACGTACTTACGAATTTTATCATCTTCAAAGACAAAAGCCGGATAGTCTTTACTCGAGTACCACCTTGAAACCCAGTTCTTGGTGTAACCGAGTCTAAAACCATATGGATGTACTTTCTGACCCATGACACTACCCTACATTTCTTTTACTACGACGGTTATATGGCTCGTACGTTTACGTATTCTGTAAGCACGACCCATAGCCCTGGGCTGAATTCTCTTCCATGTAGGACCTTCGTTAATAATAACGTTGTCTACGAGAAGAGCGTCAACATCCACTCCGGGCATCTGCTCTGCATTGGATACGGCAGAATAAAGCACTTTGTTGAGCATTTCAGCGCCCTTTTTAGGGGTGAACTTTAAGATGTTCATCGCTTCCTCAACAGGCTTCCCTTTGATGTTTTCCGCTACCAAACGTACCTTCCTTGCGGAGATACGCATATATTTTGCAACAGCTTTAGCTTCCATTGCTTAGCACCTTCTAGCGTTTGGCCTTGCTTTTTTTGTCTGCTACGTGACCATAATAGGTACGAGTCGGGGAAAATTCACCCAGCTTGTGTCCTACCATGTTCTCAGTAACAAAGACAGGAATAAACTTACGGCCATTATGTACTGCGAAGGTCAGTCCTACCATTTCAGGAATGATAGTGGAACGGCGTGACCAGGTCTGGATAACTTTACGGTCTCCGGAATCCTGAGCCTTGACGACCTTTTTCAGCAGATGATCATCGATAAACGGGCCTTTTTTCAGTGATCTTGGCATTACAGTCTCCTACTTCTGCCCGCGGCGTTTAACAATGAGCTTGGAAGAAGGTTTCTTCTTTTTGCGGGTCTTGTATCCCTTCGCAGGCATACCCCACGGAGAGACAGGGTGCCTACCACCGGCGCTACGACCTTCACCACCGCCAAGCGGATGATCGATCGGGTTCATAGCAACACCTCTGACTTTAGGTCTACGACCGAGCCAGCGGTTACGTCCAGCTTTACCGATGGTAATATTTTCATGGTGGATGTTTCCAACCTGTCCAACGGTAGCACAGCAGGTTGCGAGAACCTTGCGTACTTCGCCTGAGGGCATACGCAAAAGGGCATATTTGCCTTCTTTAGCGACCAGCTGGGCGTATGTACCGGCTGCACGGCAGAACTGTCCGCCATTGCCGGGATGCAATTCAATATTGTGAATGATCGTACCAACAGGGATGTTCTTGAGAACAAGAGCATTACCGGGCTTGATATCAGCTCCTTCACCAGAAAGGATCTTGTCGCCTACATTGAGGCCGACAGGAGCAAGGATATAACGCTTTTCACCATCTGCGTAATTAAGCAGTGCGATGCGTGCGCTTCTGTTGGGATCATATTCTATAGCTGAAACAGTAGCGGGGATATCAAGCTTATTACGCTTGAAGTCAACAAAACGATAAAGACGCTTGTTGCCGCCGCCACGACGACGGGATGTTACCCGGCCGTTGCTGTTCCTACCTGCCTTTTTAGTCAAGCCCTTTGAAAGAGCTTTTTCCGGTGCAGACTTTGAAATCTCCTCAAAAGTGGAGACGGTCTGGAACCGGCGACCTGCAGAAGTCGGTTTCAGTTTACGAATAGCCATCTCTTACACTCCCTCGAAGAATTCAATTTTATCTCCGGACTGCAATTTGACATAAGCCTTTTTGTAGCCGGATACTTTGCCGACAACGCGGCCGTACTTCTTGCGAAGAGCGGACTGCTTACGCACAATGCGGACTGCCTCGACTTTAACATCAAAAGCAGCTTCAACAGCTTTTTTGACTTCAGTCTTATTGGCATCGGGAAGCACGTAAAAGGCGATCTGGTTAGATGCCTCTTTGATGTCGGTGGCCTTTTCCGAAATGACCGGTTTGATAAGAATCTGAGTATAGTCCATGACTATTTCAACCTCTCCTGCAGATCCTGTGCTGCATTTTCAACGATCACAAGCTGACGATGGCTGAGAATGTCATAAACATTCAGCTGGTCGGCAGAGATCATTTTGATGCCAGGAATATTCCTCGCAGAAAGGAGGAGTTTATTATCAGCATCCTTGACAATAATCAAGGCCTTCTTGAGACCGAGAGCGTCTACGACTTCTGCGAAGAGCTTGGTCTTAGCTTCTGGAAGGTCGATACCTTTCAAAACCATAAGGCTTTCGTCATTGAGTCTGGATGTAAGGGCCATCTTGAGTGCAAGACGACGAACCTTCTTATTTACCTTGAAGGAGTAGTCACGGGGCTGTGGACCGAATACGATTCCACCGCCGCGCCACAGAGGAGAACGGGTTGATCCTGAACGAGCACGACCAGTTCCTTTCTGACGCCATGGCTTGGCACCGCCGCCTCTTTTCAAGCTACGATTTTTTGTAGCATGAGTGCCGCTTCTTTTTGAAGCGAGCTGAGCACGGACTACCAGGTGCATGATCTCGGGCTTAACGGGAACCTCGAAGATTTCCGAAGCGAGATCCATGCTCCCTACTTCCTTTTTCGTTTGATCATATATAGTAATGGTAGCCATTTTATTTCCCTCTAGCTGGTCTTGCGAATCATCACCAGTCCGTTCTTCGGTCCGGGAACCTGTCCCTTAACCACGAGAACATTCTCGTCTGCACGAACATCGACAATTTCAATATTGGAAATGGTGACTCGCTCATTGCCCATCTGACCGGGCATTTTTTTGCCCTTGAAGACCTTACCGGGGAATGTGGCGTGGCCGATTGAACCAGGAGAACGATGGATTTTTTCAGCACCGTGAGATGCACGTGAACCTTTAAAGTTCCAACGCTTCATAACACCCTGAAAGCCTTTACCTTTGGAGGTACCGGTAACTTTTACCTTGTCTCCTGCGGCAAAAACATCAACAGTGATTTCCTGGCCAAGTTCATATTCAGAAACAGAGTCAAGGGGAAATTCACGCAGTTGGCGGAAGAATCCCTTGCCAGCCTTTTCCTGATGGCCTTTGGCGGGCTTATTAACTTTACGCTCTGGTATAGCATCAAAACCGATCTGGACGGCGTTGTAGCCTTCCTTCTCTTCGGTTTTAATCTGCATTACAGGGCAGGGTCCGGCTTCAATAACTGTAACAGGAACAATAGTTCCGTCATCAGCGAAGATACGGGTCATGCCGAGTTTTTTACCGAGTATACCGATTGTTTTAGACATTAGACCCTCCCTAGAGCTTAATTTCGACGTCAACGCCGGCGGGAAGGCTGAGCTTTCCAAGGGCGTCTACGGTCTGCTGGGTGGGTTCAAGGATATCAAGCAAACGCTTGTGAGTCCTCTGCTCAAACTGCTCACGGGACTTTTTATCAACGTGAACGGAACGCTGAATAGTTGTCCTATGGATGTGAGTAGGGAGCGGAATGGGACCGGCGATAGCTGCACCAGTATTGCGGGCAGTATCCACAATTTCGGTCACAGCTTTATCAAGGATACGATAGTCGTAAGCCTTGAGCTTGATTCTGATACGATCACTAGTCATCGAAACCATAACGAATAACTCCTAACTAAATTCGGAGACGGCCGTGCAACGTACAAAGATGTGAGGTTATCTTTTAGGCCTGGTATGGTCGTTCAGCCAGCATAGCCGAACCTTATACCTGGTCTCCGTGGTTTCATGTCGAAAGGCAAAAAAATAGCCTCCCGAACACTATGGGGTCCGGGAGGCTTACCTTTAATAATCGAGGTATGTCAAGAAGAATTGTTGATTAAATAATAATTCTTCTAATTTTTCTTAATGAGTTCTTCTGCAATTGAGTTCGGAACAGGCTCGTAATGGTCGAACTGCATTGTAAAAGTTGCGCGTCCCTGAGTCTTGGAACGAAGGTCGGTTGCGTAACCGAACATTTCGCTAAGAGGAACATCAGCCTTTACAACCTGAGCGTTAGCTCTTGAGTCCATGCTGCCTACTCTGCCGCGACGACCGTTAAGGTCACCCATTACATCACCGAGATACTCTTCGGGAGTAACAACTTCTACTGCCATGACAGGCTCAAGAAGCTGAGGACTAGCCTTTTTAACAGCATCTTTAAGAGCCATTGAACCGGCAATGTAGAATGCCTGCTCAGAGGAGTCAACTTCGTGGTAAGAACCAAATGTAAGAGTAGCTTTGATACCAACGAGCTGGTAACCGGCAATAACACCATTTTTCATAGCGTCGCCGATACCACGTTCAACGGCAGGAATGTATTCCTTGGGAATTACGCCACCCTTGATTTCATCAGCAAATTCAAATTCTTCTTCACTGGGCTCAATTGAGATAACAACGTGACCATACTGACCACGACCACCGGACTGCTTAGCGTATTTAAGATCTGTATCAACTTTCTTGGTGATAGATTCACGGTAAGCAACGCGGGGAGCACCAACATTAGCGTTAACATTGAACTCACGAAGCAGACGATCAACAATGATTTCCAGATGGAGCTCGCCCATACCGGCAATAAGAGTCTGACCTGTTTCTTCATCAGTTTTAACACGGAATGAAGGGTCTTCTTTAGCAAGCTTAACGAGACTCTGGCTGAGCAGATCACGGTCGGCTTTTGTCTTAGGCTCAATGGCAACTTCGATAACCGGATCAGGAATATCAAGTGACTCAAGAACAACAGGTGATTTGAGTTCACAAAGAGTGTCACCGGTTGAAACAGTCTTAAGACCAACTGCTGCAACGATGTCACCAGCGTATGCTTCCTTGATTTCCTCACGCTTATCAGCATGCATTTTAAGCAGACGACCAATTCTTTCCTTTTTACCTGTAGCTCCGTTCATTACAGTGTCACCACTGATAATCTTACCGGAATAGATACGCAGGAAGGTAAGATGACCTACAAAGGGGTCAGTCATCAACTTGAATGCGAGTGCGCCAAGAGGTTTGTCATCATCACAAGGACATTTAACTTCTTCGTCGTTATCAGGATTGATACCAACAATAGCTTTAACATCCATGGGAGAAGGCAGAAAATCAACAACTGCATCAAGAAGGGGCTGAACACCTTTGTTCTTGAAAGCGGTTCCGCAAAGAACCGGGCAGATTGTCAGATTATTGGTTGCAGTACGAATACCTTCTGTAATTTCTTCAACGGTAATTTCTTCACCGCCGAGATACTTATCAAGAAGTTCTTCGTTTTCTTCTGCAATGGCTTCAATGAGTTCGAGGTGCATGGCTTCATACTGTTCCTGGAACTCAGCCGGAATATCAACTTTTTCGTATTCCTTTCCTGTTACATCAGTGTCGTAGATGAAGGCTTTACCTGTAACCAGGTCAACAACACCTTCAAATTCGTCTTCAGCTCCGATAGGAATCTGAAGAGCAACAGGCTTTGCGCCAAGACGGTCACGGATCATATCCACGCAACGGAAGAAGTCCGCACCGATACGGTCCATTTTGTTGACGAAGGCTATACGGGGAACTTTATACCTGTCAGCCTGGCGCCATACTGTTTCGGACTGAGGTTCAACACCTGAAACAGCGTCGAATACAGCAACTGCACCGTCAAGAACACGAAGAGCACGCTCAACTTCCATGGTGAAGTCAACGTGGCCGGGTGTATCAATGATGTTGATACGGTGTTCACGCCAAAAGCAGGTTGTAGCAGCACTTGTAATTGTAATACCGCGTTCCTGCTCCTGAACCATCCAGTCCATGGTGGCTTCACCATCATGAACTTCACCGATTTTGTGAGATACACCAGTATAATATAAGATACGCTCAGTGGTAGTAGTTTTACCCGCATCAATGTGGGCCATAATACCAATGTTGCGCTGTTTTTCTCTGGGGACCGATCTAGGCACTGTAAACTCCGATTACCACCGATAGTGGGCGAATGCTTTGTTGGCGTCTGCCATACGATGGGTATCTTCCTTTTTCTTAACGGCGCCGCCGCGTTTGTTGAACGCGTCAAGAAGTTCACCGCTAAGGCGGGCAACCATGCCCTTTTCACCTCTAGTACGAGCGTAGTTGATGACCCACCTGATAGCGAGTGAAGTCTGACGCTCGGGACGAACTTCAACCGGAACCTGATAAGTAGCACCACCAACACGGCGTGACTTTACTTCTACCTGAGGCTTTACGTTTTCAACTGCCTTTTCGAAAGCTTTAATTGGATCTTCCTGAGTTTTTTCAGCCAGAAATTCCAGAGCTTCATAAAAAATTGCTTCGGAAGTACTCTTTTTACCGCTGTACATGAGTCTGTTCATGAACTTGGTAGCGAGCTGACTTCCATATACCGGATCCGGAAGAACCGGTCTTTTGGGTATTGGACCTTTACGAGGCATATCTATACTCCTTCTTAAATGCTATTTAGGACGCTTTGCGCCGTACTTGGAACGGCCCTTACGACGATCTGCAACACCGGCAGTATCGAGAGAACCGCGGACAATGTGATAACGAACACCAGGTAAGTCCTTTACACGACCACCGCGGATCAGAACAACTGAGTGTTCCTGAAGGTTATGGCCTTCACCGCCGATGTATGCAGTAACTTCGATGCTGTTAGTCAGACGCACACGAGCGACCTTACGCAGAGCGGAGTTAGGTTTCTTAGGGGTTGTGGTGTATACTCTTGTGCATACTCCACGACGCTGGGGGCAAGCCTGAAGCGCAGGAGTCTTC
Organism: Maridesulfovibrio bastinii DSM 16055; assembly: GCF_000429985.1. Classification (NCBI taxonomy): domain Bacteria; kingdom Pseudomonadati; phylum Thermodesulfobacteriota; class Desulfovibrionia; order Desulfovibrionales; family Desulfovibrionaceae; genus Maridesulfovibrio; species Maridesulfovibrio bastinii. The sequence continues at coordinate 67,872 of NZ_AUCX01000018.1, read as the reverse complement.
TTGCGCTTGATCTGCTGCTCACGCCCTTTTCTTATAAGCTGATTTATGGTTGGCATGAACCCTCCAAATTTTTATCGTTTTGCAAAGAACGACGCAGTTAGACTAAATTTTGAGAATTTGTCAAGTAACAAATTTCAAAACAGTCCTTATATGTGACAGGCGGGAGACGTTTTACATCTCCCCCTGTGCTAAAATTCTGTGTCGTTTGCGCTATTACATCATTCGTTAACCAGCAGTGGTTCTTCTTGAAGTTCTTCAAGGAACTTGTCATCGCGCTCGGGCTGATCCGGTACGATGATGCCGGTTTTTGCATATGCACGGAAACCTGTTCCTGCCGGAATAAGTCGTCCGACAATAACATTTTCTTTAAGTCCTCTGAGGTAGTCCTTTTTACCGCTAAGTGAAGATTCTGTAAGAACCTTAGTGGTTTCCTGGAAGGAAGCCGCGGAAATAAAGGATTCAGTGGACAATGAAGCCTGAGTGATACCAAGAACGAGAGTCTGTGCAACTGCAGGTTTAAGTCCCTTGGCACTGGCTTCAGCATTTGTTTCCGCGAAGCGTTGCTTGTCCACCTGTTCGCCAACAAGGAAGTGAGTCTCACCGGGATCAACGATGGAAACCTTCTTGAGCATCTGACGGACAATTACTTCTATATGCTTGTCGTTGATACCAACGCCCTGGAAACGGTAAACATCCTGAATTTCTTCCACGAGGAAACGGGCAAGGTATTTTTCACCCTTAACTCTTAGGATATCGTGAAGTTCAGGCAGACCTTCTGTCAACAGATCACCGCACTCAACGAAGTCTCCTTCCTGAGCGGTAATGTGACGACCTTTCGGTATAAGGTACTCTTTAGTGTCACCGAATTCCGGGGTAACAATGATTTTGCGCTTGCCTTTGGATTCGGGTCCATAGGAGACCACACCGTCGATCTCCGTTATGATTCCAAGTTCCTTCGGTTTGCGCACTTCAAACAGCTCAGCAACTCGGGGAAGACCACCAACAATGTCCTTGGTCTTCGAAGTTTCGCGGAGCTTACGTGCGATAACGTCACCGGCATTAACGCTGTTACCGTCTCTAACCATCAGAATAGCTCCGACAGGAAGGGGATAAATCGCTTTGAGTGCCGTACCAGGCCGCATCAAAGGTTCACCGTCTTCACCGCAAATGGAGATAGAAGGTTTAAAGTTGGTACTGCGATATTCAGTAATAGTGAACGTAGTCTGGTTTGTAGCTTCGTCAACACGTTCCTGATAGGTCTTGCCTTCGACTAAGTCGGTAAACTTGACCGTACCGGTTACGTCAGTGATGAAGGGCTCTGCGAGGGGATCCCATTCTGCAATGGTAGTTCCCTTTGTTACAGCCTGCCCGTCATCGAGGTACAGTTTTGCGCCGGAGGGAAGAACATATTTTTCACGTTCTCTACCCTGCTCGTCCACAATTCCGACCTGGCAACTCTTACCCAATACCATCAGGTGACCGTCGGAGTTGCGCACAGTGCGCATACGGCTCAGCACAATTGTTCCAGTGTGCTGTGCCTCTAAGGATGACTGCTCGATTTCGCGGCTTGCAGTACCACCAATATGGAAGGTACGCATGGTCAGCTGGGTTCCGGGTTCACCGATGGACTGTGCAGCAATAATACCGACAGTCTCCCCAACGTTGACCAGATGACCGCGAGCGAGATCACGTCCATAACAGCAGGCACAAACACCATGTTTACTACGGCAGCTCAATGGTGAGCGGATAGTCATGGAGTTTATACCATTCTGATCGATGAGTTCAGCATATTTTTCATCGATAAGTGTATTTTCAGGTACGATTACCTCGCCAGTGTCTTCTTTGACAATGGCATGCATGGTAACACGACCGAGAACTCTGTCAGCGAGTTTTTCCTTGATTTCGCCACCCTTGATGTAGTGGGTAATTTCAAGACCGTCTACGGTTCCGCAATCATACTCACTGACGGTTACATCCTGAACAACGTCAACAAGACGACGTGTAAGATAACCGGAGTTTGCAGTTTTAAGCGCGGTATCCGCAAGACCTTTACGAGCACCGTGAGTAGAAATGAAGTACTGAAGAACCGACAGACCTTCACGGAAAGATGAAGTAATCGGAGTTTCAATAATTTCACCTGAAGGCTTGGCCATCAGACCACGCATACCCGCGAGCTGACGCATCTGGTCCTGGTTACCTCTTGATCCTGAATGAGCCATCATGAAGATAGAGTTAAAACTGGTGTTAATCTCTTTCTTACCGGTCTTAGGATCAACAAGAATATCCTGTGAAATTTCTTTGGTCATTTCAGATGAGATATCATTGGTGACTTTGGTCCAGACGTCGACAACCTTATTGTACTTTTCAGTACGGGTAATAATACCTTCACGGTACTGTGCTTCAATATCTTCAACCTCATTTTGAGCATCCTCAAGAAGCTGTGCTTTCTTGCTTGGAATATTGAGGTCTTTAACACCGATGGTAACACCGGCGCGAGTGGAATATTCATAACCAAGGTCTTTAAGCTTGTCACAAAGAATAACTGAAGCTTTAGTTCCTGCAGTACGGTAGGCTGTAGCAACCAGCTTGGCGATATTCTTTTTGGTCATAACCTTGTTGACATGCTCGAAACCGAGTTCCGGAGGAAGAAGTTCGCCAACGATAACACGCCCGCAGGTAGTATCAACGAGTTCTCCGCCGATACGAACTTTAATACGAGCATGAAGGTGGACAACACCTGCATCGTTTGCTGCGATAACTTCCCAGGGAGCGGTAAAGACCATTCCTTCACCCTGAACAAAAGAACGCTCAACAGTCAGGTAGTACAAACCGAGAACAATATCCTGACTCGGGTTGATAATTGGCTGACCGTTCGCAGGTGAAAGGATGTTGTTGGTACTCATCATCAGAACACGGCATTCTATCTGAGCTTCCACTGAAAGCGGAACATGAACTGCCATCTGGTCACCATCGAAGTCAGCGTTGTAGGCCGAGCAGACGAGGGGGTGCAGCTGAAGAGCCTTACCTTCGATCAGAATAGGTTCAAAGGACTGAATACCGAGCCTGTGCAGTGTAGGAGCACGGTTGAGCATGATAGGATACTCGCGAACAACATTATCGAGAATATCCCATACGACTAAATCTTCACGCTCGACCATTTTTTTAGCGCTTTTGATTGTTGTGGCAATCTCACGACGCTCAAGCTCTGCATAGATAAATGGTTTGAAAAGCTCCAGAGCCATTTTCTTGGGCAGACCGCACTGATGAAGTTTCAGTTTCGGTCCACAGGTAATAACGGAACGACCAGAATAGTCGACACGTTTACCAAGAAGGTTCTGACGGAAACGTCCCTGCTTACCCTTGATCATATCAGAGAGTGATTTCAGGGGACGACCGTTAGTTCCGGTGATAGCTCTGCCGCGACGACCGTTGTCGAAAAGTGCGTCAACAGATTCCTGGAGCATTCTTTTTTCGTTCCTGATAATAATATCAGGAGCACCCAGCTCCATAAGTCTTTTAAGTCTGTTGTTTCTGTTGATAACCCTACGGTAGAGATCGTTAAGATCGGAAGTTGCGAAACGACCGCCATCAAGAGGGACCAAAGGACGCAATTCAGGCGGGATAACCGGAATAACTTCCATAATCATCCATTCGCATTTATTGCCTGAATCGATAAAAGCTTCAACAATTTTAAGACGTTTGGTAAGCTTTTTCTTTTTGGTCTGTGAACGGGTTGAAATAGATTCCTCACGCAGCTCATGCCTGAGGGTTTCCATATCAATTGCTTCAAGCAATGTACGGATAGTTTCAGCACCCATTCCAACTTTTATGGCATCTTCGCCGTAATGATCTACAACCTGAAAATACTGATCCTCGGAAATAATCTGGTGCATCTTGAGAGGTGTTTCACCAGGATCGAGAACAATATATGAATCAAAATAAAGAACCTTTTCAAGATCGGACATTGTTATATCAAGCAGAGTACCGATCTTGGAAGGTAATGTTTTAAGAAACCAGATGTGTGCAACAGGAGCAGCAAGCTCAATATGGCCCATGCGTTCACGGCGGACTTTTGAAGCAATAACTTCAACTCCGCACTTCTCACAAACAATGCCACGATGCTTCATGCGTTTATACTTACCGCAGTTGCACTCATAGTCTTTAACAGGACCGAAAATTTTGGCGCAGAAAAGACCGTCCCTTTCAGGTTTGAAGGTCCTGTAGTTGATGGTCTCGGGCTTTTTCACCTCACCGAAAGACCATTCCCTGATCGTTTCGGGCGCTGCGATTGAAATCTGAAGTCCTTTCAGACCCTGGTCAGGAGTGGCTCCGCCAGGCGCTCCGCGCATAGTGAACAGTTCATCCAGACTCATGTATGTACCTCACACTTGATAAGGTTATAAGATCGCGGGGCATTGCGCCCCGCGTTCATTACTTATTGGATGCTTCATCCTTCTCGTCTGTATCACGGAGAAGACGTACATCAAGACCGAGAGACATAAGCTCTTTAACGAGAACGTTAAAGGACTCAGGCAGTCCTGCTTCGAGGAAGTTATCCCCTTTGACAATCTTTTCATACATCTTGACACGTCCGGTGACGTCATCAGATTTGACTGTCAGGAATTCCTGCAACAGATAAGCGGCACCGTAAGCTTCAAGTGCCCAGACTTCCATTTCTCCAAGACGCTGACCACCGAACTGAGCTTTACCTCCAAGAGGCTGCTGAGTGACCAGTGAGTAAGGACCGGTTGAACGGGCATGTATTTTCTCATCAACAAGGTGATGAAGTTTGAGATAATACATAATCCCTACAGTAACCCTGTTTGCAAAAGGATCACCGGTTCTTCCGTCATAGAGCTGAACTTTACCATCATCAGGCAGTCCTGCTCTTTCAAGAAGTCCCCATATCTCTTCTTCAGAAGCACCATCGAAAACAGGTGTCTTGGTAATGATTCCATCGCGGGAACTGCGGATGGCATCTACAAGTTCATCATCATCAAGGCTGTCGATCAGCTCGGTGATATCATCACAATCGAAAATGCGCTTGATATCATCTCTGAGCACCTGAGTTGCCGCACCTTCATCAAGCATACGGGCAAATCTGTGACCAATTTCAAAAGCAGCCCATCCGAGATGAACTTCCATAATCTGGCCGATGTTCATACGAGAAGGAACACCAAGCGGATTCAGAACGATATCCATGGGAGTTCCGTCTGCGAAGAACGGCATATCCTGTTCAGGCAGAATGTTGGAAACAACACCCTTGTTACCGTGACGACCGGCCATTTTATCACCTACGGAAAGTTTACGCTTAACAGCTATGTAAACTTTAACCATTTTGATGACACCCGGAGGCAGATCATCGCCTTCGGTAACCTTCTCACGTTTTACATCGTATATGCTTTTGATAACCTTGATCTGCTTGTCATATTCGGCAAGCAGCATTTTCACGGCTTCATTAGTATCTTTGTCGGTAAAAAGTCCGCCAAGTTTCTTAAGCGGTACATCAGCAAGCATTTCTTCAGTCAGAGTATGTCCTGCTTCTGCAATGACTTCACCCTTTCTGCGACCCATAAGAGTCTGTGAAATCTGCTTGTTGGCGGCGACAGCAGCAACCTTTACTCTGACCTTTTTGGTCAGTGCGCTGATATGCTTGCCTTCTTTCATATCAAGTTTGGCAAGTTCATAATCTTCAATTGCTTTAGTTCTGTCGTCCTTTTCACCAGAACGGCGGTTAAAGACTTTTACGTCAACGATAGTACCTTCGATTCCCGGTGGAACCTTGAGGGAAGTATTTTTAACGTCACGAGCCTTATCGCCGAATATAGCTCTGAGGAGTTTTTCCTCAGGAGTCAGCTGAGTTTCACCCTTAGGAGTGATTTTGCCGACCAGTATATCGTCAGCTGAAATCTTGGCACCGAGGCGGATGATACCGCATTCGTCAAGATTGCTGAGCATATCCTCGCTGACATTAGGTATGTCGCGGGTTATTTCTTCGGGTCCGAGTTTGGTGTCTCTAGCCACCAATTCGAATTCTTCAATATGAATTGAAGTATAGATATCTTCTTTAACAACTCTTTCTGAAATCAGAATGGAGTCCTCAAAGTTATATCCGCACCATGGCATGAAAGCTACGAGCAGGTTTTTACCAAGCGCAAGCTCACCATCCTTGATACCGGGACCATCTGCCAGAACATCACCCTTTTTAACTCTGGTGCCTGCACCAAGAGTCGGGCGCTGTCCGTAACAGGAGTTCTGGTTGGACTTATGCCATTTCTGAAGCTGATAATGTCTTACGCCACCGGTCTGAGGATAAATATCTCCATCGTAAGTTACAATGAGACGTTCGGCATCAACAAAATCAATAACACCATCGGCTTCAGCAAGGAGACAACTACCTGAATCCTGAGCAACGTTTGCTTCCATACCAGTACCAACCAGAGCCTGGGTGGTTTTGAGCAATGGAACAGCCTGACGTTGCATGTTTGATCCCATAAGTGCGCGGTTAGCGTCATCGTGTTCGAGGAACGGAATCAAAGCAGCGGAGACAGATACAGTCTGACTCGGACTGATATCCATGAGTGTAACTTCTTCAGCAGGCCACATGGAAACATCACCATTAAGGCGGGATGTTACAAGCGGATTGCTGAATTTATTTCCAGCATCAACAGGAGCGTTTGCCTGAGCAACAACATGTCCTGCTTCCTTGGTTGCATCGAAATACTGAATTTCATCAGTCAGAGTAGATTCTTTAATAACTCTGTAAGGTGTTTCGATAAAACCGAAGTCGTTTACTTTAGCATAGGTTGTCAGCGAAACAATCAGACCGATGTTCGGTCCTTCAGGTGTTTCAATAGGACAAATTCTACCATAGTGGGAAACATGAACGTCACGGACTTCAAATCCTGCACGTTCACGAGTAAGACCACCGGGTCCAAGTGCTGACAGTCTGCGTTTATGAGTTACTTCGGAAAGCGGGTTGGTCTGGTCCATAAACTGGGAAAGCTGAGAAGTTCCGAAGAACTCTTTAAGCACAGCTGCTACCGGTTTAGGATTGATCAGATCATGCGGCATGAGAGTCGCAACTTCCTGAAGGCTCATTCTTTCCTTGATTGCACGTTCCATGCGGACAAGACCGATACGGTACTGGTTTTCCACCAGTTCACCAACCGGACGAACACGCCTGTTTCCAAGGTGGTCAATATCATCAGCAGGACCATGTGAATCCTTGAGTCTGCTCAGAAGAAGAACAGCCTGAAGAATATCTTCATTGGTCAGTGTGCGCAGTTCAAGGGGAGTTTCAACGCCAAGTCTGGCATTGAGTTTATAGCGTCCGACACTTGAAAGGTCGTAGTAATCAGAGCTCCTGAAAAGATTCTCGAAAAAGTTTGCAGCAATTTCGGGAGTCGGAGGAGAGCTGGGACGCAATCTGCGATATATTTCAATCTGAGCGGATTCAACATCAGTGCTCTTATCAAGCACAAGTGTATCACGTATAGCTGAAGAAACTTCACTACCCTGAGTATGGAGAATCTTAAGATCCTTTATTCCAAGCTCAAGAATACGCTCAAGTATATTTTCGGTAATTTCATCAGAAGCTTCAGCGAGAACTTCACCTGTATCAGGATCAGTAATGTCACATGAAGCAAACTGGCCTACGAGACTTTTAGGATCTACATCTATATATTCGACACCGCCGCGAACAAGTTTGCGCCAACCGAATTTGGTTATGGGCTTATCGCGTTTGATGACAACAGTTCCGTCATCAAGTGTCAGATCAACGTATGCGGTTTCCTTGCGAAAATGGTTTTCAACCACTTTACGGCGCACTATATGGCGGTCGATCTGATATTCTTCGATATCGTAGAAGTAATCAAGAATGTCCTGCTTGCTAAGGCCCATAGCCTTAAGCAATACAGTTGCAGGCATTTTACGGCGTCTATCAATACGCACATAAAGGATATCCTTGTGGTCGTAGTCGAAATCGAGCCACGAACCGCGCATAGGAATAATCCTGCAGCTATACAGAACTTTTTTACTTGAGTGTGTCTTACCGGAATCATGTTCAAAAATGATACCCGGAGAACGCTGTAACTGGTTAACTATGACACGTTCGGTACCATTGACAATAAAAGTGCCCTGCTCACTCATAAGAGGAACTGTACCGAAATAAATGTCCTGTTCTTTGATGTCTCGAACAGTTCTGCTTTCAGACTCTTCATCAACATCAAAGACTACGAGACGAACCTTGATGCGTATCGGGGCTTCATAGGTGAGACCCTTGGAGATGCACTCCTCGATATCATATTTAGGTTCGCCGATCTCGTAGCTGACATACTCAAGACTTGCGGTCTTATTAAAATCTTCGATGGGAAAGACCGAGCGGAATACACCTTCAAGTCCTACATCAGCCCTGCTAGCAGGAGCTACGTCTTGCTGAAGAAATTTAAGGTAGGAGTCTACCTGCAGTTCAAGCAGGTGGGGAATCGGAAGAGTAACACTGATCTTTCCAAAAGTTTTTCTGAGCTGACCCATCGTATCCTCATCAAGTGAGAAGGTTAGGGTTGGGAAGAAGCAGTTTGACGTCAAACTGACTTTACAGTCTACACGTCAAAATGGACAAGATAAACAGGAATCGGCAGAAATTATGCCGTAATATGAAATTTTTCTTGCCTGCTTAGCATAAGCGCTGTGCTCATGGGGCCTTGAGTCGATCTAGACTTAATAATTTATTTGATTATTTTGTCAATATAAGAACAGCGAGAAGAGCGCAGCCCCTTATTCAGGGGCTTGCGCTCCTCCTACTAAGCATTTATCAGTGCGATATTACTTAAGTTCTGCTTCTGCACCGGCTTCCTGAAGCTGTTTCAATGCTTCTTCTGCTTCTTCTTTAGCAACTGCTTCTTTGATAGCTGCGGGAGCTTCATCAACTTTAGCTTTTGCTTCTTTAAGTCCCAGACCGGTGATTGCGCGTACTGCTTTAATAACAGCAATCTTGTTGCCGCCAGCACCCTTCAAGATAACATCGAATTCAGTCTTTTCTTCAGCTGCTGCTCCGCCGTCTGCTGCGGGAGCTGCTGCTACTGCTGCAACAGGAGCTGCAGCGGAAACGCCGAATTTTTCTTCAAGTTCTTTGATGAACTCAGAGAGTTCGAGAACAGTCATATTAGAAATGAATTCTACTACTTGATCTTTAGTGATATCTGCCATGAGATTTTTCCTCCAGGGAATACTTTGATTGCCTAAACTGGCTTAAGCTGCTTCTTTCTGGTCCTTAACAGCTGTAAGGACATTAAGAAGACCACGAGGTACGTTAGCGAGCAAGCTAACAAAATTGGTGGGCACAGCATTCATTGTGCCAAGAGCCTTGCCGAGGAGTTCTTCCTTACTCGGAAGTTTCGAGAGGGCTGTAACTCCTTCAGTGTCAAGATATTTACCCTCAAGGCTAGCGAAACGTACAGAGAACTTATCGTTGCTCTTTGCGAATTCGCTGACTGTTTTTGCTGCGGCTACAGGATCGTCGTAGCCAAGTGCAACAGCACAGGTTTCCTTGAATTTATCGGCCAGTTCACTGTGATCAGTGCTATCAAAAGCCAACCGGGCCAGGGTGTTCTTGACTACTTGGTAATCGACACCGTTTTTACGAAGGTTGTCACGAAGAATTGTAATGTCTTCTACAGTAACACCTTTGAAATCGGTAACGATGGCAATGCTCGCCCTACCAGCCTTTTCTTTAAGCTGCTCAATAATCTGGGCTTTTTCTTGCCTGTTCACCTTAACACTCCTAATGATTTGACCCGGAAAGCAAGTCAAAGTATTTGTCTCGACAGGAAATTAAGAGGACAATCCTCACCTGTTTTCTTCAACTCTACTTCCCGTGTATTTATACATCAAAACCGCCGTTAGGCGGCATATGATGATTTAGGACTCTACAAATTTCCTTGCTGCAACAGGATCAACTCTAAAACCGGGGCCCATAGTGGTAGCTACAGCAACACTCTGCATGTAAGTACCTTTTGCACCGGAAGGTTTCAATCTGTTTACAGTATCAAGAAGGGATCTAAAGTTTTCAATGAGCTTTTCAGCACCAAAGGAAACTTTACCAATGGGTGCATGAAGAACACCGGCTTTATCAACCCTGAATTCTACACGACCTGCTTTGAGTTCGTTTACAGCACCGGCTACATCCATGGTGACTGTACCAGTCTTAGCGTTCGGCATAAGTCCACGGGGTCCGAGGATTTTACCGATCTGACCGATTTTAGCCATCATATCAGGAGTAGCAACTGCTTTATCGAAATCAAGCCATCCTTCTTTTACCTTTTCTACGAGGTCTTCTCCACCTACAAAGTCAGCACCGGCTTCCTTTGCTTCAGCTTCTTTATCACCTCTGCAGAAGCAGGCAACCCGAACTTCTTTACCAAGTCCGTTGGGCAGGGTTACTGCACCACGAACCATCTGGTCAGAATATTTGGGGTCTACACCAAGGTTGATTGCAACATCTACGGTTTCATCAAACTTGGCATAAGCTTTATCTACAGCAAGCTTGATTGCATCTTCAACCGGAAGGTTGAAACGATCAATTCCGTCGCTTGCATTTCTGAATTTTTTTCCGTGTTTAGGCATAACTGTTCACCTCACCTAGTCTATGACGTCTAAGCCCATGCTACGAGCTGTACCCATGATACTTTTCATAGCTGCTTCAACATCTGCGGCAGTAAGGTCAGGTGCTTTGATCTTGGCAATTTCCTCGACCTGAGCTTTAGTAACCTTGCCCACCTTGTTTTTGTTGGGCTCACCTGAACCTTTTTCCAGCTTTGCGGCCTTAAGGAGCAGAGTTGAAGCTGGGGGAGTCTTGGTGATGAAGGTGAAGGATCTGTCCTGAAAAACAGTGATGATTACAGGAATGATCATGCCCTTCTGATCCTGTGTCTTGGCATTAAATGCCTTACAGAATTCCATTATATTCACGCCGTGCTGACCCAAAGCCGGGCCTACCGGCGGTGAAGGGTTAGCTGATCCGGCTGGTATTTGAAGCTTAATCTTGCCTATTTCTTTCTTGGCCATCGCTTTATGTCCTATATATGAATTCAGTGAAGAGATTCACTGTCGGAGTGAGTCTGAAGCAGTGCGGTAGTGGCTTCTTTACCCTTTGTTAACCTGAACAAAGTCCAGTTCAACAGGAGTCTGGCGGCCAAAAATAGAGACGGAGACCCGAAGCTTGCCCTTGTCATAATTGACATCTTCGACAACACCGTTAAAACCAGCAAAAGGACCATCAATAACGCGGACATCATCGCCACGATCGAAATTGAATTTGGGCCTCGGCTGCTCCTGACGATTTTCCATCATGCTCAGGATATTTGCAGCCTCGCTGTCACGCATCGGAGTCGGACGGTTTTTACCGCCGATAAAACCGGTTACGCGCGGGATTGACTGGACTAGGTGCCAAGATTCATCTTCCATGACCATTTTGATCATGACATAACCCGGATAAAATTTCCGGGTGGATGTTCTTTTTTCACCTTTAACCAGTTCTACGACCTTCTCGGTAGGGACGACAACTTCTTCGATCAGTCCATTGTCCTGACCAGTTCTCATCATTTCTCTTACGGTCTGCTCTACCCGCTGTTCAAAACCTGAATAGGTATGAACAATATACCAGCGGGCTTTTTTTCCCTGAGGTGTTTCAGTGTCTGTGTTCATGAAGCTCTTATGGTTGGTTTGCCTAATTTATGAAAGGATAGTCTCAACAAGTTTGCTGAGTCCTAAATCTACAACACCCAGAAAAAGCGACATGACAACAACAAGGACCAAGACGGCGGAGCAGGTCTGAATTGTCTCTTTGCGAGTAGGCCATACGACCTTTTTAATCTCGCCTTTAGACTCTTCGAGGAATTCGACGAATTCTCCGAACTTGCCGCCGATTCCATGAGTCTCAGCCTTTACCTGCTGAGTTCCCGCACCTTTACCTTTTTTCTTGGCCATAATTTTTCCCAGAATGAAGTGGCAGGGCAGGAGGGATTCGAACCCCCAGCATCCGGTTTTGGAGACCGGCGCTCTAGCCGTTAGAGCTACTGCCCTGCGTTTTATAGAAACCTACTTGCTCTCTTTATGGAGAGTGTGCTTCTTATCGAAAGGACAATATTTCATCAATTCGATACGACCAGTAGTATTCTTCTTGTTCTTCATCGTCGAGTAGTTACGACGCTTGCACTCGGTGCACTGCATTTGGACTTTGACACGCATGTCTTACTCCAGAACTTCGGTAACAACTCCAGCGCCTACGGTGCGGCCGCCTTCACGAATAGCGAAGCGAAGACCGGGTTCCATAGCGATGGGGTGAATCATTTCTACAGTGAAGGTTGCGTTATCACCGGGCATTACCATTTCTACGCCTTCATCAAGGGTAACAATACCGGTGATGTCGGTTGTGCGGAAATAGAACTGAGGACGGTAGCCAGAGAAGAAAGGAGTGTGACGTCCACCTTCATCTTTGCTGAGAACGTAAACTTCTGCCTTAAACTTGGTGTGAGGAGTGATAGTGCCGGGAGCAGCCAGAACCTGTCCGCGCTCAACTTCTTCACGCTTTGTACCGCGAAGGAGGATACCAACATTATCACCAGCCTGACCCTGGTCGAGAAGTTTGCGGAACATTTCAACACCGGTACAAGTAGTCTTGGCGGTGGGGCGAATTCCAACGATCTCAACTTCGTCACCAACTTTGATGATTCCGCGTTCTACACGACCGGTAACAACTGTACCACGGCCGGAGATGGAGAAAACATCTTCGATAGGCATGAGGTAGGGACGGTCGATGTCACGCTGAGGTTCAGGAATGTAAGAGTCACAAGCGTCGAGCAGCTCAAAAATGGGCTTTGCTTCGTCGCTCTTAGGATCATCACTTTCCAGAGCTTTCAGTGCAGAACCTTTGATGATGGGTACATCATCACCGGGGAAATCGTACTTGGAGAGAAGTTCACGAACTTCCATCTCTACGAGTTCCAGGAGTTCTTCGTCATCAACCATGTCGCACTTGTTAAGAAATACAACTATACTTGGTACACCAACCTGACGAGCGAGCAGGATGTGCTCACGAGTCTGAGGCATGGGACCATCAGTAGCAGCAACAACGAGAATTGCGCCGTCCATCTGAGCTGCACCAGTAATCATGTTCTTGATGTAGTCAGCGTGGCCGGGGCAGTCAACGTGTGCGTAATGGCGAGAATCAGTTTCGTATTCTACGTGTGCAGTAGCAATTGTGATACCACGTTCTTTTTCTTCGGGAGCCTTATCGATTTCATCGAAGGCAACATAATCACCCTTACCAGCGAGACCTGCCATCTTGGTGATAGCAGCGGTGAGAGTGGTTTTACCGTGGTCAATGTGACCTACAGTACCGATATTAACGTGCGGCTTACTGCGCTCGAATTTAGCCTTACCCATGGTAAATCCCCCTAAATTTTCTTTCAGCCGAAGCTAATTTTAAAGCGTTTAAATGAGTTAAGTGGATCAATAATGTATGGAGCCCACGACCGGACTTGAACCGGTGACCTCTTCCTTACCAAGGAAGTGCTCTACCGACTGAGCTACGTGGGCTTATACTAACGCGCAGGCTGGACTGGGGTAAGTCATAATGGAGCGGGAAACGGGACTCGAACCCGCAACCCTCAGCTTGGAAGGCTGATGCTCTAGCCAATTGAGCTATTCCCGCTCTTACGTCCGTAGTACAGCAACAGGTTCCCCTGTCTCCTACAGCGCGATTATCAATTAATGGTGGTGGGGGGAGGATTCGAACCTCCGAAGTCATCGACGACAGATTTACAGTCTGTTCCCTTTGGCCACTCGGGAACCCCACCACATATTAAATTGTCAAATTTGGAGCTGGCGATGGGACTTGAACCCGCAACCTGCTGATTACAAATCAGCTGCTCTACCAATTGAGCTACGCCAGCTCGGGAGCGAATCTTTTACAAGTCCTTTTTTCAAAAAGCAAGCTTTTTTTTAAGCTTTTCAAACTTTTTTCTCATTTCGACTTGGGCCGATCCGGGAAAACCTTGCTTGATTTGCGCAAGCAACGGAGCGGCTTTTAAGCGTGATTCGCTTCTCTTGTCAACAACCTTTTTCATTTTTTTTAAACTTTTTTTTATTTCACAACACTGCTAATGACTGCGATACCTTACAGGCTTTGACTTCCCGCCATTTCACACGTATTTGAAACTCCTTCAGTCCAACTTGCAAGATAACCCTTATAACACCAATTTAAAAAATAATGAACACTCTTCCAATAAATTCTAAAGCTCCATGGCTGGCTCCGCTGGCCGGATATTCAGATCTCCCCTTCCGCATGCTCTGCCGCAATAAAGGTTGCGCAGTGGCCTGCACCGAGATGGTCAGCATAAAAGGCCTTAAATACGGAGGCCGCAATACTTTTGAACTGCTTGATACACACGAAAAGGATACTCCGCTTGTGGTTCAAGTCTTCGGCGGTGAGCCTGAAGACTTCACAGAAGCAATGCCCTCACTTGTTGAACGCGGCTTTAAATGGTTTGATCTGAACTGCGGCTGCTCAGTTAAAAAAGTTCTTAAAACAGGTGGCGGATCAGGTTTAATGCTTGACCCGGATAGACTTGTCGCTATTGCCAAAAACATGATAACTGTTGCTGGTGAGGGTCGGGTCGGCATAAAAATCAGACTGGGATTCAACTATGGTGAAGATAACTACATTGAAGTTTCCAAAAGGCTTCAGGATATAGGAGCCGGATGGATAACTTTACATCCCAGATACGGAAAACAGCTTTTTACCGGTGATGCGGACTGGTCCAAACTGGCTTTACTTAAAAAGGCCATTGATATTCCAGTCATCGGCAGCGGCGATTTATTCACGGCTCAGGACGGAGTCGATTGTATTAATCAGACAGGTATCGACAATATCATGTTTGCAAGGGGTGCTTTGTATGATCCTGCAATTTTTGCAAAGTACCTTGAACTTCTTGAAAGTGGCAGTTCGTCACCGTCCTCTGCTGATGAGCTTGGCAGTCTTATGCGTGAACACATTGAAATGACTAAACAATTTTACGGAACAAAACGATCTTTCCGTAAAGTCAGATCAATCCTCCCCCGCTATGCAAAGGGGCTTGACGGCATAAGAAGCATACGCGCCAGACTTACGCAATGTGAAGACTGGGATGAACTATTCGCAGCGGCTGATGAAGTTTGTAATCTTATCATTGATTCACCTGAAAGTTCAGGGTAATAGTATTATAAATATATAGTGCCTCATTAACTGAATTAAACAGTATTAAAAATACACCTTTAAACCGCCTTTAAAAGGCTGCGCCCGGAGAATGTGATGTCAGTGCATACCGATATTTTACTCGAAGCCGGAACAAATGAACTTGAAATAGTGGAATTCTGGCTGGAAGAAGAGTCTCGTGAAGACCCCGGCACTGTTTATAAAGGCTTTTACGGTGTAAATGTTGCCAAGGTTCTTGAAATAATCAGAATGCCCAAGAAAGTTACCAAACTTCCCGAAGTATCTGATCCCTCAATACTCGGAACTTTCAATCTCCGTAACAAAGTTGTGCCTCTTGTGGACTTGAGCATGTGGCTGGGCAAGCCTAAAGTTGAACATGATGCCCCAAAAGTAATTGTCACGGAATTCAACAATGTCTCTTCCGCTTTCATGGTTTCCGGGGTCACCCGCATCCATAGAATCAGCTGGGAATCTGTTGAAGCTCCCTCGACTTATGTTTCCCATCTGTCCGAGGATTCAATAACCGGTGTTGTTAAATTTGAAGACAGGATTGTACTCATACTTGATCTTGAAAAAATAGTCGCGGAACTCAACCCGCAACTCGGGCTGCGCTTTGATGATACACTCGACTGGGAAACCACTGCCGGTTACAAAGCGCTTATTGCCGATGATTCGACCCTGATCAGAGAGATGCTTCAGGAGCTTATGACCAGAGCGAAATTTCAGGTTGAGACAGCAAACACCGGTCTGGAATGCTGGAACAAATTGCTTGAAATCAAACGTGCTGTAGAAGAGACTAAAAAGCCTCTCAGTGATTATATAAACGTGGTTATTTCTGACATTGAAATGCCCATGATGGATGGTCATAACCTGACCAAACGAATTAAAAACGATCCTGTTTTAAAAGATCTTCCGGTAATCCTTTTCTCCTCTATCATCACTGACAAGCTCAGACATAAGGGAGATTCAGTCGGAGCTGACGACCAGATATCTAAACCTGAAGTCACCCAGCTCGCTAAAAGAGCGATCAAACTTATTGAAACCTTCTCCGCACAGAAAGAGCAGCAGGAATAAAATCTTAACCAATGTCTGCATCAATAGGCATTCTGCTAAAAAGACTAAGAAGGCATGCCTCGGAAGCATCAGCACGGCTTCAATATGTTCATTTTCTGCTGTTTTCGATATTGATCGGTTTTGCAGCCGCAATAGGGGCATACATATTTCGCTGGCTGATATTTTTCTTTCAGGACATTTTATGGGCTCAGGGGGCCGGTTTTCCAGACAGAATCTCGGCCTCCCCTGTCTGGGCGGTGCTGCTTATTCCTACTGCCGGCGGTATAATAGCCGGAGTGATAATACATTTATGGGGACCTGAAGCACGCGGTCCCGGAGTTCCTGAAGTTATCAAAGCCATTGCGGTACGCGGCGGCAGGATAAGACACAGGGTTACTTTTGTTAAAGCGGCAGTAACCAGCCTGCTGATTGGTTGCGGAGCTTCAGTGGGCCGCGAGGGGCCGATCATCCAGATCGGAGCATCACTTGCATCATCACTTGCCAGACTGCTGAAAATTACGCCGGAAATGCTGCCGGTATGCGTTGCCTCAGGAGCTGCGGCCGGTATATCCGCAACATTCAACGCCCCGCTCACCGGGACCCTGTTTGCCATTGAAATAATACTTCTGGATACAGAAATGTCCTATATAAGCCACATAATAGTGGCTTCTGTTACGGCTTCAGCTCTGTCTAAAATATTCTGGGGCGATTTCCCGACCTTTCAAATCAGCAAATTTCCATTCAGCAATTTTAATGAGCTGATAATTTTCTTCCTGCTCGGAGTTGTGGCCGGACTACTGGCAATATGCTTCATGGTGATGATCAGATCATCAGAAAACATTTTCAGCAGAATCAACTTACCGATATGGCTCAAACCGGGTCTTGGCGGACTGCTGCTGGGATGCCTTGCTCTTAAAATTCCCGGAGCTATGGGCGTTGGATATGATGTTGTAAATACCGGGCTGAACGGTTCCATGCTGCTTGATATGGCCCTGATACTGCTGCTGGCAAAACTCTTTGCAACGTCCCTGTGCATAGGATCTGGAATGAGCGGAGGTATCTTTGCTCCTTCTCTTGTACTGGGAGCGACTTTAGGAGTTTCAATAAGTTCATCGCTCAATATGCTTTTTCCCGGCCTTGCTCTGACTCAGGGACAGTATGCTCTTGTCGGTATGGGAACCATGGTTGCCGGCACAACTCTGGCCCCGATAACAGCTGTTCTTACTGTTTTTGAACTCACCTATTCATATAAAGTCATACTTCCAATGATGGTCGGATGTATCACCAGTGCCATGATTGTCAGATTGTTCTATGGATATTCCATATACGAAGGAAAACTTCTGCGCATGGGAGTCAATATTATCAGAGGCCATGAAGACAATATACTGGTCAACGTGAGCGTTGTTGAAGGGATGGAAACTGAATTTGACCTGCTGCATGAAACAGACTCCCTTGAACACGCTGCTGACATGGCTGTAAACTCAACTTTTCCACATTTTCCGGTAGTTGATAAAAATGACAGACTGACAGGAATAATAACTTTGCGGGATCTGAGGGGCTATCTGAAAAATCAGCAGGAGATACCGGGTAACGAAATAGTGGACACACTGATGTCCAGAACTCTTGTCACAGTCAATCGCAACACAAGCCTTAAAGAAGCTCTTTCTATTTTTGAAAAGACAGGGGTTTCATTTATGCCTGTGCTTGATAGTGATGGGAAAGTATCGGGTATATTAAAACCGTTTGAAGCCTTCAGAATGTATAGAGACAAACGGCGTAAAAACCATATCCTCTCCACTTCACGCTGAGGCTGAGAATACTACAAAAAATCCCCCCGCAACAGGCTGCTGCGGGGGGGATTAACTGCTTTAAAAAATAAATCAACAGATTCTGGGGAGCTGTTCTCCTTCAAGCATGTTTATAAGCCTTTTGCCACCAAGCGGAGTTTTAAGGACCACCTTTCCGGGGTTGGCATCGGTAATGGTTCCTATCCGGCAGGCATCTTTGCCCAGATCATCGGAGCGCATTATCTCAAGAGCTTTTTCTGCATACTCATCCGGCAGAATGCAGATAAATTTACCTTCATTTGCAAGATAAAGAGGATCAAGCCCCAGAAAAGAACATCCACCGGCAACTTCCGGGCGCACCGGGATAGCTGATTCTTCAAGTTCACAACAGACATTTGAAGCCGAAGTTATCTCATTCAGAGTTGTAGCCAGCCCACCTCTTGTAGGATCTCTGAAGACATGAATCTCAGGAATTTCTTTTATGAGTCGAACCAGCAGGTGACTGAGGCATGCGGAATCACTCTTTACATTTGACTCCAAAGACAGACCTTCACGGGTTCCGAGAATTGTAAGACCGTGATCACCCATTGTTCCACTGATGAGTACGGCATCACCTTTGCTGGCTCTGTCCCCTGCCGGGATCTGATCGGTTATGATTTCTCCAACTCCGGTGGTATTGATAAATATTTTATCCACACACCCTTTTGGAACAACCTTTGTATCACCGGTGACAATAGCAACCCCAGCGCCTCTGACAGCTTCTCCCATGGCGGATACGATCTTTTCCAGATCATCCATGGCAAAACCTTCTTCAATTATATACGCGCAGGTTAAATATTTGGGTACAGCTCCAATCATAGCAACATCATTCACTGTACCGTGAACAGCCAGCGAGCCGATATTTCCACCGGGGAAAAAGATAGGGTCAACAGTAAAACTGTCAGTACTCATCGAAATTCTAGCACCGGGTGAAAGCATGGCAGCATCATTTAAACGCTCAAGTTCAGGATTGCTGAAATGCTTAACAAAAAGATCTGAGATAAGCCTTTGTGAAGCCCTGCCACCTGAACCATAATCTAGAAGAACTTTGTCTGAAGCCATTTTTAATCCACTTTGTATTTGAAGTATGCAGCACAGCTTCCTTCTGTGGAAACCATACATGGACCGACAGGAGAAGCCGGAGTACAGGCCTTTGCAAATAAAGGACATTTATCCGGCCGTCTTTTGCCTTTTAAAACCTCGCCGCACTTACAACCCGGGAGAGGGGGACACTCTTTTATCTCGATGCCGAACATTTTTTTAGCATCAAAAGATTCATACGCCTGTGAAATTTCAAGTCCACTACCGGGGATAAGCCCGAGTCCGCGCCACAAGGCATCGGATACGGAAAAAACCTCTTCCATTATTTCAACCGCTTTCGGGTTTCCATTTTCTGAAACACCGCGCTGGTACTGGTTTTCAACTGTTAAATTCTGTTTATTGCGGTCACGAACCATCATCAGCAGAGCCTGTAGAATATCAACCGGGTCGAACCCTGTTACCACAGCAGGTTTTTTATATTTTTCACATATAAAATCGTATGGATGGATTCCTATGACAGTGGAAACATGGCCGGGCAGCAGAAACCCGTCAATCCTTGTTTCAGGATCATTGATAAGAATATCAAGAGCAGGAGGAACAACTTTATGAAATGACAGGACTTTGAAATTTTTAAGGCCCTGAGATTTTGCCATTTTTATGGTTGCAGCAATAGTAGGAGCCGTGGTTTCAAACCCCACCCCGATAAAAACTACAGTCTGGTCAGGGTTCTCTGCGGCTATTTTAAGGGCATCAAATGGAGAATATATTACTTTAACATTTGCTCCGTCAGCCTGAGCATTTTTAAGACAGTTCCCATTTTGTCCGGGAACCTTCATCAGGTCTCCAAAAGTTGCGAGGATAACATTATCCCGGGACGCCAGATCAAGGAAAGCGTTAACCTCTGACTCATGCGTAACACACACCGGGCATCCGGGACCGCTGAGATGCACCAGTTCTTCTGGCAGCACAGAATGCAGACCGCTTCTGAATATGGCTACGGTATGTGTTCCACAGACCTCCATAAACCGAAGCTCCCCGTCTATTTCATCGCGCAGGGTCTGCAACAATTTCCTGCATAAATCCGGATTACTGAATTGTTCTAGGATTTTCAAAGTCAAGGCTGTACCTCACAACTAATAGTTCCTGTTTTATTATTTTCCGCTAACAACCTGTTTTCAATATACCTATTACGAATTTGTAACAACCCTGTTATCCACTGCCAAATTGCACAAATAAAAAAGCGGCTTTTCCTGCTAGAGAAAAGCCGCTTCAAATTTAAATACTGGCTAGATACATCGATTTAAAACATCTTCAAATTCTTTTCTGTCTATGGGCTTTGTCAAAAAATAAGTTGCCCCCAGAGCGAGCAGGTTTGAAATCTCCGCTACTCCTACAACTGCAGACATTATAATAATTGGCATATCCATAAATTTAGAATCACCCCTTAAAGTCTGCACCAACTGCTTTCCATCCATTTCCGGCATCATGATATCCGTCACAAGAACATCAAAACGATTTTCAGCTTTCAGAGTCTCATAAGCGTGCTTACCATGTGGACTCACAAAGGCTGTATGGCCCATATCGTCAACAAAACGCGCCGCAAGTTTCTGGGATATCATATCGTCTTCGGCAATCAGAACTTTCACAAAATTTCCCCTCGCATGCTTTCATTCTAAAACGGTTTATGCTTCCCTTCAAAACCATGTAAAAAAAATAACTCTGTTTCTCAATATTAATATAGAATATAAATTATGTATAGACCATGAAAAACTTTTCATGCTACCATAAAAATTATAAAGAACTCCTGAAACTGGAAGATAGGAGATCCCGATATGGCAAAAAGTAACATATTACTTGAAAGTGGAACAAATGAACTCGAAATATTGGAATTTTTTATAGATATTCCTGAATCTGACGATGGTCCAGCTGAAAGATGCCATTTCGGAGTCAACGTAGCCAAAGTTATGCAGGTCATAGAAAGTCCTGATCTTGAGCACCCTGAATCAGCTGAAAATCCCTGTTTTCTGGGAACAATTCCACTTAGAGGCCATATTCTTCCTGTACTTGATCTTGCAGTATGGCTTGATTTGGAAAGAGAAATCAAGCCTTATGATATTGTTATCGTAACAGAATTTTCTCAAACTGTTTCCGGTTTCCTTGTTTCCGGGGTGACCGAGATACACAGAGTCGGATGGCAGGAAGTCTTATCCCCAGACAAATTTATGAGCAGTTTCGACCAGAGCTGTATTGTCGGCATTGTTGAACGTGAAGACCGCTTTATTCAGCTACTGGACCTTGAAAGTATTCTCGCTGATCTGGACCCGACTCTTGGCGGAAGCAGCGATAAACCAATGGCTGTGGCCTCAATTGCTTATTCTGCTCTTGTTGCCGACGATTCTCCCACAATAAGAGCCATGATTGAAGAAAGCCTTACCGCCGCAAATTTCAGGCATACTTCAGTCAGCAACGGAGAAGAAGCCCAGCGAATTTTGAAAGAATTTAAAGAACAGGCAAACCGAGACGAAAGACCTGTTACAGATTATTTAAACGCAGTAATCTCAGACATTGAAATGCCACTCATGGATGGTTTCAGCCTGACAAAATGGATTCGTGAAGACCCGGATTTATCAAGTATTCCAGTGGTCCTATACTCTTCACTGATAACAGAAGAATTAAGGCACAAAGGAGAATCCGTGGGTGCTGACGAGCAGGTTTCAAAGCCTGATCTTCATCTTCTCCCCGGAAAAGTTATCAACCTTATAGAATCCAAGCATTAATTTTTTTGCAGATTTTGCTGAAACAATCTCTTTTCAGATAAATTGATTGCGACTACAGTATGCTCTAATGATATGATTATTAAGTTTTGAAGGAGATTTTTTCTATATGGATGATGTTAGAGTTTACGGTGATGTTTCCGGATTTTCAGCTGAAGATTTTGAAGAAATACGGCATAGCCTCCCCTTTGAGAAAATTGTTTATGAAGATGGAGTGCTGAGTGTAGATTATGAAGGTCATTATATAGATATTGACGATTTTCTGGATGAAATAAAAAACAGACTGGACAGTAAAGGCTGGGCAAAAGTTGACTATATAGACCATGTTGAATGGAAACTGACCCGCTATGAAATGATTGACGGCAAATTCACTGAACGAGTTGTTAATGTTGATGCGGTGCTCGAACCCACAAAGAACGAGGCCGGACAAAGATAATTTCCTGATTCAAAAAAAACGCACATCCGAAAGAATGTGCGTTTTTTTTTGATAAAATATATATAAAATCAGTAGGTGATAATTCTTACAGCTACAGCTTTTGGAGCGCAATCTTCATCAATCACATCAAAAACAACTTTCTCCCCTACTTCAAGGGTCTTAAAGCCGTCTCTGATAATCTCCGAATAATGAACGTAAACATCCTTACCGGATTCATCAGCAATAAATCCGAATCCCTTCCGCTCATTAAACCAGTCTACAACCCCTTTATGTGACATGAAAACTCCGGCCGCAGGCCTGATATAATTTAACGATAACAAAGTTACCACAGAGGAATTAACGCATCCTGAAAGTTATCCGCCCCCTTGTAAGATCGTATGGTGACAATTCCACCTTGACCTTGTCGCCGGGGAGAATGCGTATATAATGTTTACGCATTTTACCGGAAATATGTCCCAGAATAGTATGCCCGTTCTGAAGTTCAACCCTGAACATGGCATTAGGTAAAGCTTCCTGAATTACGCCTTCAACCTCTATCGCATCCTCTTTAGCCATCATTATCCTCCATAAACGGCTATCTGATATATTATCTTAAAATAAAACAATTCCTGCAAAAGACAGTCTTCCATTATCAATATTAGCACCTGTAAGGCAATACCTACCATATACGATTCTGCCCTATAAAAAGGGCAAAAAAAAGTTTTTTTGACAACTCAATGATGCTAATATCTGTAAGCATAAAGATAAAAAAATCTTCTGCAAACAAAATGTCAGGCTAGGACCTGACCAAGGCACTGATATGGATAGAAATAAAGGACACATAGCTTTAATAGTTGATGACGAACAAAGTATCAGGGATACGCTATCATTTTTTTTAAAAGATGAAGGATATATTTCACACGCTGTAGGCCGCCCCAGCGAAGCTCTTGCTTATCAGAAAAAAAACAAAGTAGATCTGGCTCTTATTGATGTAAATCTTCCGGAAATGGATGGACTTGCCCTGGCTGAAAAAATGCTGGCTCATAACCGGGAACTGACAGTGATCTTTATTACGGGCATGGATTCATTTGACTATATGATCAGAGCCATACGCCTTGGAGCATACGACTATCTTAAAAAACCTCTGCTTCCGGGTGAATTAAATCTGGCTCTGGAAAGGTTTGAAGAACGCAGGGCTCTTCGCAAAAAAGTTCTTCAGGCAGAAAAAATGAACACACTGCTGGTTCAAAATATTCCTGTTATGCTGCTGAAAATAGACAGCGATCTTAACATAGCTTCCGCCAACCGAGCCTGTACAAGTATGCTTGGTTTCTCTCCGGAAGAATGTCTGGCTCAGGGATGGCTTGTTTCAAGAGTTACTGAAAACGATAAAATCAAACTCAGCAATGCCATACTTGATTCCCAGAAAAAAGGTTCACCCTTATCGGTCATAATAAAATTACGCCATAAGAATAACCGATTTGTATATGCGCTTTTTCAAAGTCTGCCTAAATTTGCCGATGATTCTGGACAGGATGGTTTTCGCTGTGCAGTTACAGACATAACTGACAGGGTTCTTTTAGAGAAAAAAATGATCCTCGATGAAAAATTAAAAACAATGGGAGCTATAACCGCAGAAGTTGCCCATGAAATACGTAATCCTTTAATGTCCATAGGCGGATTTGCCAGAAGGTTGCAGGACAGATTCCCTAAACTTGAAGAAGCGGATATAATTGTACGGGAATCATACAGGCTTGAAAAAATACTCAACCGGATCAATAACTACCTTTCGCCTATAAAATTTGAAATAGTTATGTGCAATGCGGTGGCAATACTTGATGAATGTCTGGCTCTGCTTGAACCGCAGATAACCGACCGAAAAATTTCATGCTATCCCCAATTCAGTGAAGATCTTCCTAATGTTTATGCCGATCCTGACCTGCTGCGCCAGATTTTCATAAACATGATTCTCGGCAGTACCAAAAATATACCTGAAGGAAGCAGACTGGATATACAGGCTGAAAAACACGGCGATTTTCTGGAATTAAGATTCAGTACACCTTATGTGGATGACAACTGCATTGATCCTGAGAGAATTTTCACTCCCTTTGAGGATGGTGGAATGTCCATAGGGATTCCACTCACCTACCGGCTGATAAAAAAAATGGATGGAGAACTAAACTTTTTGACTGAAGATTCAAATGCAATTTTCATCATAAATATTCCGGCATGCAGTGCTGACCAGAACGAATACCCAGGAAAAACAGAAGATGATGCCCTTATGCCTGAAAACCCTTCCGGGTCACTGGATACCCTTATCCAAAGGGAATGGCTGAGGTCGGCACGTGAAATAAAACCGATAGGCATAGTGACGCTTGAGATAGAAAATTCTGACAAGCTGTTTGATGATATTGAAGAAAAAAGATGTAAAAAAATATATGAAAATATTTTTAATGAATTGCAGGAAATTCTTAAGAGAGCTGGAGATTTTCTATCAACAACCGGGATAAGAACTTTTGTAGCGGTACTTCCCGGCACAGATAAAGAGGGGGCTGAGAATGTCGCAATGCAGATGAAGGCTAAAACAAGGGAAACCGTTTCCTCGGCAACCTCCACCCCGTTAACCGGGATAGAGGTTGTAACCGGAACAGCCTCTGAAATTCCTAATCCGGAACACATACCGGATGAACTGCTGGACAAGGCTGTTGAAGAAATGCGCAAACAGGCCGAACAGCTCCAGACAGAAAAAAACTAAAGCCTGTCAAGTATTGCAGCAACGGCTTCTTTCAGAGAACTTCTTTTGCGTCCGATGGCAGGAACAGCACCGGGATGAAGGCTCAGCATGGCACTGCGCTGATCTTCATCAAGAAGATCCCATTTATTAAGAATAAGGATGCGCGGAACTTCATACAGCTCCATTTCAGTGATTATATTTTCAACAGCGGAAATCTGTTCCTCAACTTCAGGGTGTGAGCTGTCAGCCACAAGCACAAGTACATCCGCAGCTTCAAGTTCTTCAAGAGTAGCCCTGAAAGCTTCTTTCAATTCTTTAGGCAACTCTTTAATAAACCCAACAGTATCTGTCAGGATTACTTCCTGATCCTGAGGGAATCTGATTCTGCGACTTGTAGGGTCCAGAGTTGCAAAAAGCTTGTTCTCAGCAAGAACATCACTATTGGTAAGCGTATTTAATATGGTTGATTTTCCGGCATTGGTATATCCGACCAGCGAAATGACCGGAACTCCGGCACGGGATCTGCGGTCTCTGGTAAAACCACGCTGCCGGCTGACCTTTTTAAGTTCAGATCCAAGACGGGAAATTCTGTCTTTGATTCTACGACGGTCAATCTCCAGTTTGGTTTCCCCCGGTCCTCTGCCGCCGATTCCGCCCATTAGTCTGGACATGGCCCTGTTTTTACCGACAAGACGCGGCATGGTATATTTGAGCTGGGCCATCTCAACCTGAAGCTTTCCGGCTCTGGTTGTGGCATGCTGGGCAAAAATATCCAGAATCAACTGGGTTCTGTCCAGAATCTTCCGCTCTGTAACTTCCACAAGATTTCGCATCTGCGCCGGTGAAAGCTCCTGATCAAAAAGAATCAGCTCCGCGTCAGCTTGTAACGCAAGGACTTCAAGTTCAGATAATTTTCCTTTTCCAAGAATAAATTTAGGGTTGAATTTTCTAACCCGCTGAACCATACGCCCTTCAACTTTGACACCGGCAGTATCAGCAAGATCCTCAAGTTCATCAAGAGATCTCTCCTGTATACTTTTAGGGTCCTGCGAAACACTTACAACTATCGCTCTTTCTCTTTTATCAGAAGTATCTCTGGTCTGATCAACCCTGCTGAATTCATCTTCAAGAGCTTTAACCTGAGCGGCAAGATCAATATCAGCAATATCCCAGCGCACAGGATCAAGCCGCATATACGGTTCTGCTCCAGAGTCGGGAGGCATCAGGTAGGCAAATTGTGCAAACTCAGGCTCGCCTTCAGCATCAGAGCCTAAAACAGTAACACTGTCCAGCCGCAGGAAGACCATATCCATGAGGTCTTCTTCAGACAGCTGCTCACCTGAAAGATGAGTATGCAGCAGCCTGAGCCCCCGGAGTCTTCCGGTTGACTGACGGGCTCTGGGAAGTTCCGGGATATAGATTGAACCGGGATCACCGATCAGAACCATTTCCGGTCTGCCCTGACGGTTTACAAGCAAAGCAATCTGACGGCCGATATCATAACTAAGGCGCACAATTTCTCGGGCCTGCTCGTTGCTGTATCCGCATGCGTCCAGATACCGACGATCACCAAGACGATTTATTCTTTTCAACTCGCTGGGTTTTAGGCCCTGCGTGTTTCCTTTTGCTTTTAAAGCTATGGTTTCATCCCCTTTTTTATCCTTTAATCAGGATAAATTGCAGCACGATTTCAGAATGTGCCGCGAAATAAAATTCATTACCTGATGTCATAAAACCGACATCAGAAATTTATTAACGTACAAAATGTATTTTATTAAGACTTCAAAACACGGGAATATCGTATCAGGTATTGCTAATGATAATACCGTACAGCAAAAAAGCCATATAAAAAAATTCTGACAAGCTGCAAAAAGTTGTGCTCAAGAAAAAAAGACACGGGAAGACCGAATGGCCTTCCCGTGTCAGATTTCATTACAAGCAAAAATAAAAGATGCTTTTAAGCATCATGAGAGCTCAGATATTCAGCAATCATGGAGTCATATTTAGAAACAAGACCAAAAGTTTCAGCGGCCAGATCTTTTCTCAATTTGAGAGAGACACAACCGTTGTTAGCCTTCATTTCTTCGATTATGCGCGGGTAGTGAACCGGATTGGGAACTACCAGTACAGAATGAAAATTTTTCGCAGCAGCACGAAGCATGGTTGGACCGCCAATATCAATCTGTTCAACAGCGTTTTTAAGATCCTGTCCTTCGCTTGCGGCCTTGGCAAAGTTGTAAAGATTGACACAAATCATATCGATAGTGCCAATACCATGCTCTTTCAGAGTTGCAAGATGTTCCGGGTTATCTTTATCCGCAAGAACACCACCGTGTACTCCCGGATGCAGGGTTTTAACCCGTCCGCCCATAATTTCAGGAAATCCAGTAAGATCGCTTACAGATTTCACATTGAGGCCGGAATCAAGAAGCATTTTTCTTGTTCCGCCGGTGCTTACGAGTTCAACACCGAACTTTGTAAGTTCAGCGGCAAAATCAGCAAGTCCGGACTTATCAGTAACACTGAGTATTCCACGCTTAACAGGCAACATATCCATAACAGAACTCCATATCTTTTTTGTGGAGTTGTGCCGGAATTACGCCTGAAAGGCAAGCTTTTAGTCCTTCTCCGGTAGCTGGGGCCGCCCTGCCCTTTGCAGCAAAGACAGGGCAGGCTCCAACCGGGAGGGGAATCGGCTATGTAATAAGAACTTACAAGCTAAATCTGAGCGAGAAGTTCTTTAGCCGCATCGTTTTCAGGATCTTTTTCAAGAATCCTTTCAAGCTGTTCTTTTGCCTCTCCTTCTCTGCCAAGGCAGATAAAGCATCCTGCGAGAGAATACCTGACTTCAAATTTATCAGGCTCAATTTCAAGGAAGCTTTCAAGGTGAGGCACAACCTCAGCAACTTTATCGGTCTCATGACCGACTCTAATAAGACCGAACAGAGCGACCATATTCGTCTTGTTGATTTCAAGAGCTGAAGCGAAATTTTTAAAAGCTTCCGCTTTATCACCGGTTTCCATCAGAATAAGTCCCATTCCGGCAAAGCTCTTATCAGTTGATTCAACTTCGTGAGCCTTTTTATAAAGAGCCATAGCGGCATCAAATTCTCCGCGTTGAACAGCGATTGTAGCCAGTCCTATATAAGGATCAGGATGCACGCCGTTAGAACCGACAGCCTTCTTATAATAATCTTCAGCCTTGTCCAGTTCGCCCATAAAAAGGTAACATTCACCGAGTTCTTTGTTAATTTCGTAATCGAGATGACTCATAATCCCCTCCGAAATCTGGTTTTACCGCTTTTCGTATGTCTGCATGCGGCATTTTTATTAAGCCATTATTGGCTGACTGGATTTAAGCAATACCCGTGCCAACACAAAAATCACCTTATCCTGCCATAAACAGATTCCATACTATTTTATGACACTAACCAGATAAGCATGATTAGTGCCGACAATAATTTCATACTATTACAGCTTATTAGGGACATGGCACGTCAATTGCTAATGTTTCTGCGAGCAATAAGAAAACTTTTCCCCCACGGAAAACATACACGGAAAATTTTGCAGGAGGACCCGATAATGAAAGGATTATTCCCGGAACATATGAGCGTTACCGCCAAGGTTATGGATTTAAGACTTGAGCGTCAAAATCTTGTCTCTTCAAATCTCGCAAACGTGACTACTCCCGGATACCGCCCGAAGCGTCTGGAATTTGAAAAGCAGCTCCAGTCTGCTCTCAACCTCGATGACAGAGGCAAGCTGACCAAAACAAATAAAATGCATGCTCCGGCTGCTTTCGATGCCAACAGTTTCAGCGGAGATCTCATTTCAAACTTTCAACCGCGTGTTGTTCACGGTGAAGATGCTGTGGATGTAGATAAAGAGATGGTCACAATGACCAAAAACTCCATGATGTACAATGCACTCACTCAGGTCATTAAAAAGAATTTTCAGGGAATGCAGAAAGTAATTTCTGACGGAGCAAGATAATGAACTTCTTTACCGCGCTGGATATCGGGGCTTCAGGGCTTAAGGCTCAGAGAACCTATCTGAACGTTATTTCCATGAACATGGCGAATGCAAGAACCACCCGGACTGAAGACGGTGGCCCCTACAGACGCAAAAGTGTTCAGATGGAATCCTCACAGCTGCTTTCACCTTTTGATAAAAGTATGAGTCAGGAAATGAACAGGCAGCTGCGCGGTGTAACTGTAAGAGGAGTTGTCAGCGACAGCCGTCCTTTCAGAGAAGTCTTTGAACCGAACCACCCCGATGCCGATGAAAAAGGAATGGTTAAATACCCGGACATCAACGTTGTCGAAGAAATGACAAATATGATTACCGTGATGAGATCCTATGAAGCCAACGCCCAGTCCGTTCAGGCCTCAAAGCAGATGTTCAACAAGGCAACTCAGATAGCTCAGGGCTAAATCACACTGAACTAAAATAAAACAGGAGCGTAATCATGGCTATAAGAAACGTTGCAATGCAGGCTTACACCAATGCACTGAATACTCAAAAAGCTGCACAGAAAAAAATTGAAAACCAGATGGGTTCAAGCAAGGCTCCAACTGAATCATTCTCAGATACGGTTAAAAATTCGATAGGCCGGGTCAACGACATGGAAGAGAACAAATATAAGATGATCACGGAATTCGCTTCCGGTGAGAATGAAAATGTGCATGAGCTTATGATCACCCTGCAGAAAGCCAGCCTTGCCATGCAGATGACAAGTGCAGTGCGCTCCAAAGTTATGACAGCCTATCAGGAAGTCATGAAAATGCCCTTCTAATATATTAATATTATTGATTTATTAATTTATGGACTGACAGTTGCTATATCTGTTCAAAAAACGTCAGGAGTTTGAACATGCCCCAGTTTCTTAAAAACATTTTCGACAAATTCATGTCTTTCTGGTCCAATCGTACTCTTTCTCAGAGAGT
This sequence comes from Maridesulfovibrio bastinii DSM 16055, assembly GCF_000429985.1. Lineage (NCBI taxonomy): Bacteria > Pseudomonadati > Thermodesulfobacteriota > Desulfovibrionia > Desulfovibrionales > Desulfovibrionaceae > Maridesulfovibrio > Maridesulfovibrio bastinii. The sequence continues at coordinate 37,827 of NZ_AUCX01000018.1, read as the reverse complement.
GCTGATAGGCGGACTCGCCGCAACTGTTGTCATATCTTTCCTGCTCATGGTCTTCTGGCTTAACCAGACTGACTACAAAGTTCTCTACACCAAGCTCTACCCTGAAGATGCTTCCCGCGTAGTTGAAATCCTCAAATCAACTAAAGAACCTTATGAAATAAAAGATAACGGTTCGACAATACTTGTCCCGGCTGACAGGGTCTACGACCTCAGACTCAAAATAGCCGGTGAAGGAGCTATGCACGGACAGGGCATCGGATTCGAAATTTTTGACAAAGTCCAGATAGGACAGACTGAATTCATTCAGCATATCAACTACCAGAGAGCCCTGCAGGGAGAACTTGCCCGTACAATTACCGAATTTCCTCAGGTTGAAAGAGCCAGAGTCCATCTGGTCATACCTGAAAAATCTCTCTTCATTGAAGAACAGGCTGAACCTTCGGCATCAGTTGTTCTCAAACTTAAAAAAGGCGACAAACTCAAAGAAAAGCAGATTCAGGGCATAGTCAATCTTGTGACAATGGCCGTTGAAGGAATGAAGCCCGAGCATATCACCCTGACGGATATGAACGGACAGGTCCTTTATCAGCCCGAACCTGACGGCATGGGGCTAAACATAAGTTCAACCCAGCTCCAGTATAAATCCGAAATGGAAACCAAAATTGAACAGCGCATTCAGCGTCTGCTCATGCCCATAGTCGGCCCTGAAAAAGTTATAGCAAAAGTTAATGCGGAGCTGGATTTCAGACAGCGTACTATTAAAACAGAGCAGTTCGATCCTGAAAGCCAGGTGGCCCGCAGTGAACAGACCAGTGAAGAAACAACCAGAGGGCGTGCCAATGTTGACGGTGGCGTACCTGAAGAGAACTTCAGAGGCGACGGATTTACCGGAACTGAAACAACTCAGGAATCCAACCGTGAATCCAAAACCACCAACTACGAAATTAACAAAGAAGAACAACAGATTATTGTTCCTGTTGGAGAGTTGAAACGTTTGAGCGTAGCGGTTATAATCGACGGGACCTACGAAAAGAATCCAGAGACTGGAGAAGTAACCTATATCCCCCGCTCTGCGCAGGAGATGGAAAGAATCAGACAGCTGGTCCGCAATGCGGTCGGTTTTGAAGATACCCGCGGAGATTCCGTGGAAGTTTCCAACATCTCTTTCGGAGCACCGGATATTTTCGGAGAACAGGGCCTGATGAGAACAATGCTGGAATATGCCCAGCGTCTCGGAAAGCCTTTCCTCAACGGACTTCTCATCTTCCTGTTCCTCATTCTGGTTGTCCGCCCTGTAGTCATGGCTCTCATCAAGCCCCGTGTGGCTGAAGAAGATGTCGACGAAATGGCAGGACTCCCCGAAGCAGGTGAAAGACTCTCCCTTTCTGAAGGAGATCTTGACGAAGAGGCTCTTGATACTGCACGTAGGCTTGAAAACGCCAAAGCTCAGGCTCTGCAACTTTCCGAAAAGAATATGGATCAAGCAGTGCAGGTCCTGAAGTCTTGGATTAAGCAGGAGGCTGCATAAATTGTCCACGCCCTTCACCGGAGAGCAGAAAACCGCGATTGTACTTCTGGCTCTTGGAGATAAATTCACCGCTGAAAGTTTCAAGCGGATGTCCAGAAAAGAAATTGCCGGGGTATCCAAAGCAATGCTCGAAATGGACTCTGTACCCAAGGAACAGGTTCTTGAAGTACTTAAAGAGTTTAATGAGAATCTCGCTTACGGAGCAGAACTGCTCATGGGTGGAGCCGATCAGGTCAAACGACTCCTTAGTAAATCCCTTGATGAAGAAACTGCGAAATATATTCTTGATAAACTTGAGCTTGATACTGGACCTGCTCCATTTCAGGAACTCCAGAATGTCAGCCCGAAGATTCTGTCTCAGATTCTGCGCAACGAACATCCGCAGACTCTGGCTCTTATCATCGGACACCTCAGTTCTGAACAGGCTGCGGATCTGATAGCCAATCTTCCCGGAGGGGTTCGCGCAGAAGTCCTCATGCGACTGGCAAAACTTGAGGCTGTTGCCGAAGAAATGCTGCTTGAAGTCGACAGAGTTCTCCAGAGTCAGCTTATCGCCATGGGCGGTAAGGAAGGAAAGAAAGTTGGTGGTGTTCCGGCTGTAGCAGAAATTCTGAACGCCGTTGACCGTTCAACTGAAGAGGAAGTTCTTTCAGAGATAGAAGAAGAATCCAGCCAGATGGCCGAAGAAATCAGAAACCTGATGTTTGTATTCGAAGATATCAAAGGACTGGATGACCGTTCTATACGTGAACTTCTTAAAGAGGTTTCAAACGAAGAACTCACCACTTCCCTTAAAGGTGCTTCTGACGATCTACAGGAACTGTTCTTCAAAAATATGTCCGAACGTGCCTCCAACATGATTCGTGAAGACCTTGAAATTATGGGACCGGTTAAACTTTCTGACGTTGAATCCGCCCAGCAGAATATTGTTAAAACAGTCCGCCGTCTTGAAGATGAAGGGCGTATAATGATCAGCAGAGGTTCCGGCGATGTCTTCATCTAGCACAGAAAAGGCAGACAAATATTACACCGGAAGGGTAATAGTCGGTCTTGATTCAGAAGGACATGCTGATGAGAAGACAATTCAGGAAATGGAAGGCAAGAAACGTCCTGTATGGGACGAATCTACCGACCGTGAATATTTTGACAGAGTCAAAGTAAAAGCCCAGACCATGGCCAAAGACATAATAGCCAAGTCCATGGCGGAAGCTGAACAGATTAAGCAGAAAGCATTTGAAGAAGGACTTTCTCAGGGACTCTCACAGGCTTCCGAACAGAATGCCCAGCACATTGCCCAGCTCAGTAATAATATCGGGGCGATACTTGACGGAATACAGAGCAATGGCGATGCAATAATTCAGGGCAGAATTCAGGATTCGGTTGCACTGGTGATGACCGTGATTGAAAAAGCTCTTGGGATTGAAATGGAATCCAGAAGACAAGAAATTCTGGGTTCACTGTTCGAAGAAGCTCTGAATAAAATTGAAAGCCAGACCGGGCTTACCATAAGAGTTTCTCCGGATGATCAGGAATTGTTAAATCCGCTTCTTGATCAGGCTAAAGAAGATTTCCCTGAAATCTCACGCTGGAAGGTAAAAGCCGATCCAGCCATAGATAATGGTGGAGTTATTCTTGAAGCAACAGACAGCATGATAGACAACACCGTTTCATCACGCTGGGCCGGGATAGAAGAAATTCTTGTAAAGCTAGCCGGCAGCGGTGCTCAGGATGGCTGATCTTAAAGCCTATACAAATCTTATCGCCAACCTTACTCCGTGCCAGAGTTTCGGCAAAGTCAGCAAGGTGGTTGGACTTATCGCCGAAGGCAAAGGCATTAAGGCTCCGGTCGGATCGGTATGCCACCTCATGCCGGAAGACAATAAAGAATCAATCGCAGCTGAAGTTGTTGGATTCAAAGATGATGCATGTCTCTTTATGCCTTATGGAGAGCTGCATGGAATAAGTCCCGGAAGCCTTATTAAAAACTCCAGTGCTCCTCCGCACATACCTGTGGGCATGGGTCTTCTCGGTCGCGCTGTAGACGCTTTCGGAGAACCCATTGACGGCAAAGGCCCAATTGTTCATGACAGCTTCAATGAACTATACCGTGATCCCCCGAATCCATTGGACCGCCCCCGCATCAATGAACCACTTGATGTAGGAGTCAGAGCTATAAACAGTCTACTTACACTCGGTAAGGGGCAGCGTGTCGGTATTATGGCCGGATCAGGTGTCGGTAAATCGACACTGCTCGGAATGATAGCCAGATACACTGTTGCCGATATCAATGTAATAGCTCTTATCGGAGAACGTGGCAGAGAAGTTGTAGAATTTATGGAACGTGACCTCGGACCTGAGGGCATGGCTCGATCCGTATTGGTGATAGCAACTTCGGATAAAAGCCCGCTGATCAGAATGAGAGCTGCATACACTGCGACTGCCATTGCGGAATATTTTCGTGATCTGAGCAAAGATGTAATTCTGATGATGGATTCCGTAACCCGTTTTGCAATGGCCGGACGTGAAGTAGGCCTCGCAGCAGGAGAGCCTCCCACAAGAGGAGGATATACTCCATCTGTTTTTGCCCAGCTGCCGAAACTTCTGGAACGTGCGGGAAAAAATCCACTTGGTTCCATAACCGGAATTTACACTGTTCTTGTTGATGGTGATGATTTTACCGAACCCATTGCAGACTCCACCCGCTCAATTCTCGATGGTCATATAGTACTGACAAGAGATCTCGCTGATCAGGGACACTACCCGTGTATCGATGTCCTCAAGAGCGTCAGCAGGGTCAGAAGTGATATCACCCCGAAAGAGGTTGTATCCTCCGGCAGAAATATTTTAAGAATGCTTGCTACATATAATAAAGTAGAAGACATGGTGAACATCGGAGCCTATCAGAAAGGTTCAAACCCTGATATTGACAAGGCTATTCAGATGGTTCCCCACATAAACAAATTTTTACAGCAGCTTATTGAAGATAAACAGCCCCTTGAAGACAGCTTTACGCAACTGCTTGAGCTGGGAGCGAAGGCGGCTAACTAAGCAGAGCTAATTTTAAATAAAAATTATTCTAACCCAAAAAGGCGTCCTGAAAATTTTCAGAACGCCTTTTTTATAAACTTCATTAAAGTGATTACGATTTCCGCCATTCAAGAGTTATGGCGGTAACATCATCATCAAAAACCGGCCGGTGACCGGTATCCTTCTCAAAAATATCTTCAAGATTATTTATCTCAAGCTCACCCTTCTGCATCAGAGCCTGCGCAATATCCAGAAATGAATCCAGATTAAAATACTCATCGCCCATCCGCCATTCGTAACAGCCGTCCGTAAAAATAAAAAGATTCAAGGCTGATTCGAATTTCAAAACATCGGCCTTGCACTTGATATCAAAAAAGCCAAGGGGCGGTATCTGGGCTTTGATCGGCTCAAGCATCTGACCGTCAAGCATGAATAAAGCAGGACAATGCCCTGCACTTATATAGCTCAACTCACCAGCTTTAAAATCTAAATCCGCTGCAAAAAGTGTAACAAAATAACTATCGTCACCGATGAGGTCCAGAAGATGCTTGTTTATATGTTCGACACTTACATCAAGTCCATGATGCGCACCGCCATCAGCCCGGAACAAAGTTCTGACAATAGCCATTATAAATGCCGACTGGGGACCATGGCCGGAAACATCGGCAACAATAACTCTCAGGGCATTTTCGCCGATGCTGTAAACATCATAATAATCACCGCTAGCCCTGCCTGACGGGCGGTAAAGGCTGGTCAGATTAAGCCCGGCAATGGAAGGCTGTTCACGCGGGAGCAATTTATTTTGAAGCATTGCAACCAGCTTTACTTCATCATCAATAATCTCGTAAGCCATCCGCAAATCATTGTTGGCCTGCTGCAATTCCTTATTCAGCATAAACTGCCGTATAGCAACACCCACACGGGCTTTAAGTTCTATGACATGAAAAGGCTTTGTAAGATAATCATTTGCACCTTCGTTAAGAGCTCTGGCCTTGATATCCTGCTCATCCTGCCCGGTGAGAACTATAATGAAAACATCGTTATCATTTATCTGCCGTCTGATTTTATTGATTACATCAAAGCCGTTCATATTTGGCATCAACAAATCCAATAAAATAACATTTGGACGGTATGTAAGGTACTTAGCTATACACTCAAGTCCGTCTTTGGCTGTCTGGACCTGATATTCGTCACAAAGAACGCGTGTTAAGAAATTACGCATGGTCGCGGAATCATCAACAACAAGTATTGCAGGAGACTCCGTATTTTTATTTATCTCTTTTAATTCAACCGGCACCACAATCCTCCATTAAATTAACTGGAAGGAATAATATTGAATTTTAGAACCGCGCCCTTCATTTTTCTGCCTGAAAAGGTAAATTCATAAATTTGAAAACCAATCACATATAGAACTTATACAATCTGATAAAATTTTGAAGAAACGAATTGCAAATTGCCTGAGGTAAAAAAACAGAATTTAATTTTTCCTAAACTAAAAAAGTAATCCCGGTATAGGATTATTACTGTACCCGATAACCCTCAATGAATCTATTGTTAATTAGAATTTTGCTTATATTATTTCTAGTTTCAAGTATGTTTGTAAGCTTTTCAATTACTATCAGGACTGTCCATTTTTTTTAAATCCCAACACTTCTCAGCCAGTCTGTAAACTCTATCTCCAAGCACACTACTGATATAACCGGAACCAGAGCCTGTGGTCTCATCACAATCAGGACTGCTATCATCCAGACACACACCTAAAAACTTTAATGCTGCTGAAATTGAATACAACTCTTCAACTAACGATTCTATATTTTTCATATCTCCACCTTATATACTGACAATCGATATTAATAATTCCGACCAAGATGCAGTTATTAGTACTGTACGGCTTAATTGTCTATAATTTTATATATATTTACTATAGAATAGTCTATTTGAAATGTGCTACTCTTTTTCATATTTTTAAAAATTTTACTTTTAACAGGAATAGTTATCTAACTTTTAATTATTATTGATATACATCATAAAATTTAAATAAATAAGTAAATATAAAATTAATTTACTATTTTAAAAATATAAATATACACAAATTATAATGATGATTTTTTATTTTTTAAAACAAAACAATTTACAAATAAAAAATGGTGCAATCAAATTTGATTGCACCATTTAAAAACATCTATTTATTTTTTTTAAAATTTATACAAATTTTACATTCCACCAGTAACTATACCGGGAATCTCTCCTAAAAATTCCACACTGCAGAATGGGCAAACAAGCTTTTCTTCATAAGGCTTATAATCCGAAAATTCTTCATAAGGATGGTAAGGTTTGTCCATGTTATGCGAGGCACACCCGGCAGCAGTCAAAAGCAATGCCACAATTAAAATTTTCCTAAACATTTAATCCTCCGGTTAAAGCGCATCCTGTTTATTTAGAACAAAAATATGTTCATGAAGATCAGATGTCAATCAATCAGAATTTTTATCATTTACTTGTTTCATTGATTAAGAAAATATATAAACTCAAGCACAAAATATATTAATCAAAACCGGAGATTTTCCGTGTTCCCATCGCAGACAAAAGTGGTAGAATCAGTAATTCAGGATATTCTCCATGTGACTGAGGAAATAACCCAGCTCAAACATGTAGATACTATTCTGGACAAGATATTATACGAATCAAGGCGCATTACAGCTGCTGACGCAGGTTCAATCTATTTATGTGAAAACGATGAGCTCCACTTCAGCTATATACACAACGACACGCTCTTTAACGAAAATGATGTTTATAAGCAGATATATACTTCATATTCAGTGCCCGTAAACGAATACTCTATTGTCGGTTACGCAGCCATGACAGGGCAACCGCTTACAATCGACAATGCTTATGACATACCTAAATCAGAACCTTACACCTTCAATAATTTTTTTGACGACCAGTCAGGATATCACACTGTTTCAATTTTAACCGTACCCCTCAAAAGCTTTCAGAATCATATTGTAGGGGTAATGCAGCTTATCAACTCCAAAGATTCGTTCGGAGCTATCGTTCCGTTTGATCCTGAAATAATAAAATATATTCCTCTGTTCACGAATTCTGCGGCCTCAGTTATCGAACGAGGTCTGATGACCAGAGAACTGGTTCTCAGAATGGCCAGATTATCAAAAATGCGTGATCCTGCGGAAACAGGTGCGCACGTTAAACGTGTTGCAGCATTTTCGGCTGAAATTTACCATCAGTGGGCTTCAAACAGAAATATTGAAAAATCAGAAATCAAACACCGCAAGGACCTGATAAGGATGGCCGGGATGCTCCATGATGTGGGCAAAGTGTCTATCCCTGACAATATTCTGCGCAAACCGGGAAAATTTACCCTGAATGAATTTGAAATTATGAAATGGCACACCATACATGGAGCTGCTCTTTTTTCAAATTCAACTTCGGAGCTTGATATCATCTGCCGCAACATAGCCCTGCATCACCACCAACGCTGGGATGGAAAAGGATACCCCGGAAAAGTTGATGAAGAACATCTGAGTGAGATAACGGAATTATGCACCACCCCGCTTTCAGGTGAAGACATTCCTATTGAAGCCAGAATAACAACTCTGGCTGATGTTCTCGATGCTCTTGGTACAAAAAGAATTTACAAATCCCCGTGGCCGGATGAAAAGATTCTGGAATTTATTTTTGCGGAGAAGGGAAAACAGTTCGACCCTGAGGTCGTAGACGCTTTTATGCAGATTCTCGACACAATATGGGCTATCAGACAAAAGTTTATTGACGTTGAAGAGAATTAACAGCCATCTCATTTTTTTTAATAATTAAAATGTAACTGTATCAAAATACATTTTCATCAGGTCGAAAAGAAGCGCTTTCCCGGCCAGCCCCGGATTCATGCCCGAAGCAATCTTCAAAATTTCAGAACATTGCAGACCGGCAGCCATAACTATCCCCGGCCCCTGCGTTCCAAGCTCTTCTTCCAAGCCTTCACTGCCTCCTAAAAAATCAAAAGGAGAGATTCCACCGGGCAAAATGGTTGCCACCATTCCGGTCCAACCTGCAACCCCGGCTGAAACCAAAGGAATTCCTGCTTTGGCCGCTGCAATTTTAAGATCACTCCTAAACTCTGTTCCGCCAAGACAATCAACGGCAATATCAGCGTCTTTAAAAAAATCCATAAAATCTTCGCCACGAAGGAATTCATCCACCTCTTCAAAAGCCACGGCTGAATTTATCAGATGAACTCTCTCTGCGGCAGCAGTGCTTTTTTTCAAACCAATATTTGCTTCCGTTGACAAAAGCTGGCGGTTTAAATTTGATGGTTCAAAGACATCTCCATCACAGGCTTTTATGCACCCCACTCCGGCTCTTGCAAGCAATTCCAGAACATGTCCGCCAAGTCCTCCTAGCCCTACAAGGGCTATTTTAGCCGCACATATTTTTTCCTGTCCGGAGACGGAAAAAGTATTCAGATTTCTAGAATATCTTTCGGGAATAAACCCGCGTGACAAAAGCATTCGCTCAACATCACCCTGAGCAAGACCATTACTCCCTGAAAATTCATGAAGCAGGCTTTGGGGCGCGATGCTTACAGATTCGCTGTGCGATTTTTTTACTTCAGCTGATAATTTAATTTGCTGAATAAGTTCTTCAAAATTAATCAACTCATTCTCCAAATCATTCGTCAAATCATCCTCCGGAAACAGGTGGAATAATCTTTAATGAATCTCCATCTTCAAGCGCGTGCTCACCGGAAGCACGGTCATGCCCGACAAAAATCATCGCTATTTTAGCTTGATCAATATCCAGAATAGAAGGGATATCGCTGACAGTTGTTCCTTCCGGCACCTCAATAATTCCTTCTCCACCATCCATGCGGGGTGAAAGTTCTCCATATAATCGAATACGTATTTTCATAGTCACCAACCTAAACTTTTGTATGGTGTAAAGTCAAAGCGTCTCGGAACAGTATCAGATTTCACTTAATTTTATTTCATTCATTTATTAATATTAATGACAAGCTTCTCTTGCTTTGCTAATCCAAGCAAATGCAGAATATGATAAATGTTATATCAGATATTGCGATTAAGGCCGGCGAAAAAATCATGGAAGTCCGTTCCAAAGGTTTTGACGTAGAACTGAAAGCTGACGAATCACCTGTAACTCAGGCTGATAAGGCTTCAAACGAAGTTATCCTAAAAGAATTAAAAGCGGCTTACCCCGAGATACCGATAATCTCCGAAGAAACCGCATCCGCAGATTATGAAACAAGGAAACACTGGACTGAATTTTTCCTTGTGGACCCTCTGGACGGAACCAAAGAGTTCATCAAGGACAACGGCGAATTTTGTGTCTGCATTGCATACATGAAAAACAAACGCCCGGCTCTTGGTGCTGTATACGCTCCTGTTCTTGATACTCTGTATGCCGGAGGACCTGAAACAGGATCATTTATTTCCAGAAACAGGGAACCTCTAAGTCCTATTAAAACTTGTCCGCCTGAAGAAGGTGAAGGTCTTAAAGTGGTAGGAAGCCGCTCACATCCGTCACCTAATCTTGCCGAGTATCTGGAGCAGTTCAATATTGCGGAGATGGTTCCATCAGGAAGCGCCATCAAATTCTGCCTTGTAGCGGAAGGTAAAGCGCATCTTTATCCCAGATTCAATCCAACTATGGAATGGGACACCGCGGCAGGCGAAGCCGTTGTAACCGGAGCCGGCGGAACCATGACAACTCTTGATGGTGAACCTTTTCCATATAATAAAGAAATCCTCAAAAACGGTGGATTCATCGTAAAAGCATGAGAAGCTGAATGAAATATTTTGTCATTACTCTACTTCTGATTCTCGGTGGGTGTGCAACGTGGCATAACCCCAGCCTAAAACCGAACGAAGACCGCAGGGCTGTTTATAAAAAAGACCGTTCCAGCTGTCTGGAACGGTCTAAAAAAGCTGCGCATTCAGAGCCGGGAAACGACTACCGCCAGCTAAAAAATTATGATGCCCTGCATCGTGAATACAAAAAGGAAAATGAAATCTACAACAGATGTATGAGAGCAAAAGGCTGGGTCAAAGATTAGACCCGGCCTTTTTCATAATCAGTCCGTTTGCCGCAGAAGGATATTTTTCCGTCTTCCAGTTCAATAATATTGGTTATGGAAGGGATAAGTTCTTCAGAGTGATGGGTTATGTAAACCATTCTGACTCCGGCCTGAGCAACTTTCTCCAGCAAATGATAAACCTCGTTTCTTGTCGAATGGTCCAGTCCGGCCAAAGGTTCATCCAGCAAAAGGACTGCCGGGTCAGGAGCAAGAGCTCTGGCTATAAAGCCTTTGCGCAGCTGCCCGTATGACAGGCGCGCCATGTTGCGGTCTGCAAAATCAGCCAGCCCGAAATAATCCAGCCATTCCATGGCCCTTTTTTTCTGGGCCTCGGTGATTTCATCAAAAAGACCGATAGATGAGAAATACCCCGAAATAACAAGCTCCATCAGGGTCAATGGCTTACCAACATCTGCCCCGTAGTTAGCCTGAAGTCCTGCCGAGATATAACTGAAGAAACTTCTGACTTCGCTTAAGCAGCCACCTTTTTCAGGAAGTCTTTCAACTCCGCCTCCGGCATAGGGGGGCAGATCTCCGTTCAAAAGTTTCATCAGTGTAGTTTTTCCTGCACCGTTGCGGCCGAGCAAAGCCCAGTTTTCATCTCCACGTACTTCCCAGTTAATTCCGGTTAAAATCTGTTTTCCCAAAAGTATGACATTTGAATCTTTAATTCTGAAAAGCACCGTGTCAGGTTCAACTTTGCTGATTTCAGGAGGTTCAGGAACTTCAAATTCAGGCAGGGTACAGACTGCTTCTGAATCCTCCATATCCGCACAGGTTATTCTGCCGCCGCTTATACCCAGAGTTCTGTTGATACACGGAGGGAGTTCTTTACTGCGGTGTGCCGAGCATATTATTATGGTTCCCTCTGCTGCGGCCTTTTCAACCGCTGCAAAAATTATTTCTCTGGAATCCTGATCGATACCTTCCATAAATTCATCAAGAATCAGCACGTCAGGTTTGGCGATCAAGGCTCTGGCAATGAGAACTTTTCTAGCCTCTCCACGGGACATTGTCAGAATATTTTTGTCAGCCAGATCATCCATACCAAGTGAGGCCATGAATTCTCTGACCTGAGTATATTCCCGCTCATCAGCAAGACGATAAAGAAACGGAGTGTTATCCTTGCCTGCCAGAACTGCTTCCTGTCCCGAAACCAGCCAGCCCATGGAATAAAAAATATCCTGCTGTTCCGGGGACACCAGCCGGATACGCTCCATAGCTTCAATGGGACTATGTGTTCTGCTGCCATCAAAACAGTAAGTGCGGCTGAGATCTATATCAGGCCATAACTCTCCTGCGACGACACGAAAAAGGCTGCTCTTGCCGGAACCGTTAACCCCAAGCACAGCCCAGTGTTCACCTTTTCTGACAGTCCAGTCTATTCCTTTAAGAATATCAACCTTGCTCATGGTGAGCGTTACATTATCAAGTGAAAAGATAAAATCATTCATGATTACTCCAAAATGACGAACAGAATCCAGTGGGAATATATGTAATATTTTACTGTATTTTAACGCCGATCTTTTGTTCCATTAAAATTTATTGTTATTGAAATGAAATCCGTTAACCTTTAATGTGAACAATAAAAAAAATATCTACCCAGCGGGCTCTATTATGCTAACCAACCGCATCGACATCCGCATCTTATTATTCATCACAATAATACTAACAGTATTTACTGCTACAGCCTGTCCGGCTGCCGGAATCCCCTTTCCTGATAATCTCGGCGGAAAATTTTCACCATACGCCCTGCCTGATCTTACAGACCTTCCTTTATGGATTCCTCCGCTGGCAGGTCTTGCCGCAGGAATACTCAGCGCTGCCGCCGGAACCGGTGGCGGATTTATGGTTGTTCCTGCTTTAATGAGCTTTGGTGTTGCAGGTATTTATGCCGTAGGTGCAGAGATGTTCAGAATTTTCATCTTTACACTGGTGCAGACAATCAGGCTCATCATTAGAAAAAAAGTTCGTTACATCTTTAGCGGAGTTCTTTCAATTGGAACCGCGCTTGGCGGTTTCACCGGATTATGGCTTTCAATTAAAATTTATATGGGTTCTCCACCGGGAAGTAATATCTTCATATCATTAATGATTGTAATGTGGCTTATCAGCTATGCTTTTATAATTGTGCCTGACTTTCGCGAATCCGCGGCCAGATATGCGGCGGCGCTGCGTCTTGAAAAAGAAAAATCCGAGAAATATATAAATCCCGACAATAAAGCGGACGAAGAAAAAACAGAAAACATAAATCCTGATGAAACCGAGACCAAACCGGAAACTCCACCTGAGCAAGATATCAAACCACAAATTGAAAGTTTTGAATCTCACCAGATAAATGAAGAGCCGTGGGATGTAGCAAAAAAAATAAGAGGAATTAAAATATTCCCGTACCTGAGTTTTCCTTCCAGCCTCAAATTTTATCCTCCAAATGACGGGCTTAAAGAAAATGAAATAACGCAGGAAGAGCTTAATACACTCAAGAAACAACATGACAGAATTTCAGCACTGCCGGTTTTCCTGTTCTCCCTTGCCGGTGGTTTCTTCATGTCGCTTATCGGTTCAGGAGGACTTATCTTTGGATTTACAATTCTGACCCGTGGATTCGCATGTCTTGGATCAGCCATGATCGGAGCTGATTTCACCAGAATTGCTATCTCTTCCGGTTTTCTGACCATCGGTGGTTTCGGACTGAAAGGTTTCATCACTATATATAGTGTCAGCGGACTTATTTTAGGATCAGTTGCAGGAGTCCATATCGGCGGACATGCCCTTGAATACATAAAGCCGCATAAAGTAAAGGGATTAATATCACTGACAATAATTTCCGTTATTATAAACAGATTGCTGGCAATACCGGACTACCTGAGATTATCCGGGGCCGATCTTTCCTACAATCTCTGCTCAACTCTTAACGAAAGCGGACGTTACATTCTCATCATAGGAACAGGTATAGCTGTTTCATGGTTTATCTACGAACTGTTCACTGGGATAAAATCCAAGCTAGCTGGAAGAGCTAAAGAGGAGGCAGCCAAATGAACAGGTCGGTAAAATCTTTCATTACAGGCATCATCATCCTGCTGGCCTCAGCAGCTCTCTCAGCTTCAATGAATTTTAATTTTTTCAATGGCAAGAGTGCCAACTTTATCATGGATTCAGTATTCAGATCCATGCGTAAAGGAATTACCCCTCCGTTCAATGAACTTGAAATACGAAATAAAAAGCTACTCGGCAAAAATTATGACGGAACACTGTCCTTTTCAAATGAGGCCACGGCAAGGGCTGCCACGATAATACTGATGAATAATAAACTGCTCATTGAACCGGATGGGAAAAATGTGACTATAAAAGGTGATCTTGGATATACCCTTAAATATTTTTTAGGTGATATTCAGCGCATGTATTATAATCGGGGAGATATTTTAGAAGCCCGATATTCAATGCCGGTAAAAGAGAGTATGTATATAGTCAGCCAGATTCTCAACAGGTTGAGCCTTGATCTCAAACACAAAATGCAGCCCGAACCGCGACTGCTGGTTGATGACATTATAAATAAGGCACTGATTCCTACATATAATATGTATGGCACAGATCCGCTTGAAATAACTTCGGGTATAATAATACTGACATCAGGAACTTTCTTTATCCTTATATTCTCCCTGTTATGGGATGTCGGTTTCATATCCATTCTTAGAAATCTCGATCAGGATGGTTTCTACAATCAGTTCCGTCACGATTTCAGTTCATCAGGGCTTAAAGGAAAAGTTTCAAAAAATTCCTCAAAGAAAAGTTCAGCCAAAGTAACAAAGAATAAAACTCAAGCTGAAATTAAGTCAGCAGAAAATTCAAAGAGCAGCTCAACAAAATCGCAGAATCCGGTTAAGTCTGAGTCTGGAAAAGCAGTTCAGAAAAAGAATCCAGATTCACAGAAAAAAAAGATACCCAAAAAACAAAGTAAGGAGAGGCAGGATAAAAAGTTAACAACTCCGGGTGCAGATAAAGAAAAGAACACCAAGTCAGCTACTAGGCGCAAGCAAGCTGAACAGTTATCAGAAAAAGAAGTTAAACGCCGTCCGGCAGCGAAAATTGCGAATAAAGAAAAATCGGCTGCCAAGTCACCCCGGAATGGGATTAAAGCTGAACAGAAGAAAAGCAGCGGGCAACCAACCGTAAAAAGAAAAGTTTTAAAAAAATCCGGACCGCAATTAAAAGATAAAGCAGGTACTTCACAAAACAGTTCTGAAAAAGTAAACATTTCTCAGCAGAAAAAACAAATTTCAGAAAAGCGGAAGTCGGAAAGAAAAAAGAATGAGCGAACATAATAGTGCCAAAAGTATTCCTGTCGGTTTATTCCGTATTCTGGAATATGAATCCACTCTTCTGGATAGAGCCACGGCAATGGTCCTTGAAGAAACCGGATTCAAAATCAATCCCGGAACAAAAGTTCTTATAAAACCCAATATGGTTACAGCACGCAGACCGTTAGCCTGCACTCATCCCAACGTAATCTTGTCCGTATGCCGCTATCTGCTTGACTGCGGAGCCAGAGTCACCGTTGGTGACTCCCCTTCATACGGATCTGCCGCACAGGTCGCAAAAAGCATCGGCCTTGCATCCGGACTTGCCAGACTCGGAGTTAAAATAAAAACTCTAGGCAGACCTGTTCCACTTAAACTTTCATTTGGTGAAGAAATTGGAATTTCAAGGGATGCTCTGGAAACTGATTTTATAGTTAATATTCCCAAACTCAAGGCCCATTGCCAGTTCAATATGACTGGTGCGATAAAAAATATGTTCGGCTGCGTTGTCGGTTTTAGAAAAGCCATGGCTCATGCGAGATTCGGGGAAAATCCGGGACTCATGGAACAGATGATTGTAGAAGTTGCGGATTCAATGCCACTGGGATTCAATGTGATGGATGGCATCTATGCCATGCATAAAACCGGTCCCATAAAAGGTGAATCCTTCGAGCTGAGTCTTCTTGCTGCGTCACCGGATGCCTGGGCAATTGATACGGCATGTTACATGCTTCTGGGTCTGAACCCCGGTCAGTTACTTTTATGGAATGAAGGCTTGCGCAGAGATATAAGCGGCTGTAATCCAGACAATTTGTATTATCCGGTCGAACCACCGGATAATTTCGACACTAAAGATTTTCAAATTCCCGTAAACTTAAGTCCGATGGAGTTTGAATTTTTCAGGGTGGTAAAAGGACAGTTTAAAAACCTGTTGAAGCTGTTCAAACGGTAAAAACACTATCTTAAAAAAGAAGATTGCATGAGTAAAAATATTATCCGCAAAAAGCTTACTGTCACAGGACAGGTTCAGGGAGTCGGTTTCCGTCCTTTTATCTACCGCACAGCACTTGAGAACAATATCACCGGGAGTGTAAAAAACAGTCCCGAAGGTGTCATAATAGAAATTCAGGGAACAGATGCTCAACTAAGCAGTTTCAGAGACTCCCTTGATAATGACCTGCCAAGACTGGCCCGCATAATAACTCTAAAAGTAGACGAATCCACCCCGCAGACAAAAGAAAAAGAATTTCAGATACTGGCAAGCACTTCAGGCGAAGGTCATTCAGTGCTTATCAGCCCGGATGTTGCAACATGCCCTGACTGTTTTGCCGATATGAACGACCCGGCAAACAGACGTTACAACTATCCCTTCACCAACTGCACCAATTGCGGTCCGCGCTATACGATAACCAGATCAATTCCTTATGACCGCCCGGTAACCTCCATGTCCTGCTTTCCTATGTGTGAAGACTGCATGCATGAATATACCGATCCACTGGACAGGAGATTCCATGCCCAACCCAATGCTTGCCCTGAGTGTGGTCCTAAAGTCTGGCTTGCGGATAAAGATGGAAATACCATAGCTAAAGAAAACGAAGCGCTTGAAATGCTGGCAGCAAAGCTGGCCGAGGGACAGATTGCGGCTATTAAAGGTCTTGGTGGATTCCATCTTGCCTGCGATGCGTCCTCGTCAACAGCGGTATCAGCTCTGCGCGAACGGAAAAACAGGCCGGAGAAACCACTCGCGGTCATGGTCATGGACCCTGATCACGCCGCAATGCTGGCCGCAGTAAGCGAAACAGACCGCAAAATTCTTGAAGGGCTTGAAAGACCTATTGTGCTGCTGCCGAAATCAGAGAATTTCAATCTGGCCCCGGAAGTTGCGCCAGACACTGAACTCATCGGAATAATGGTGCCCTACACTCCGCTCCACCATGTTCTTATGAAATTTTATTCAAAGCTCAAAACTGAACCGGCTTCGCTGATCATGACTTCAGGGAATATGAGTTCAGACCCCATATCTCTGGGTAACCGGGAAGCTTTCAGCCGACTGAACGGAATTGCTGATGTTTTTCTTTTTCATAACAGAGACATACTCATCAGGGTTGATGATTCTGTTGTCACAACAATTCCAGAATTCGATAAAAACAAGACCGAAGAAAAACGCATAATGTTCATGCGCAGAGCCAGAGGCTATGTTCCATCCCCCGTCTTTCTAACAGCTGGAGGACCTTCTGTAATTGGAACAGGACCTGAGCTGAAAAACACCTTGTGTATAACAAAAGATAATCAGGCTTTTGTGAGCCAGCATATAGGAGACATGCAAAACCTTGAGACTCTGGAATTCTGGAAAGAAATACGGACTCACCTGACCGGAATTTTGAAAGTGTCTCCAGAGTTAATAATAAGAGACCTGCACCCTGACTATATGACCACCAATGCAGCCATTGATGATAAACTTCCAAGTATTGCCCTGCAACACCATTTTGCCCATATTCATTCCGTACTTGCGGAAAACATGCACGCAGGTCCGGCTATTGGAATCGCTTTGGACGGAACCGGATTCGGAGAGGATAATACTATCTGGGGCGGAGAATTTCTTTATGTGAATCCCGACACTCTTGACCAGCAGCGTCTTGCACATTTTTCCAACATCAGGCTCCCCGGAGGAGAAGCAGCTGTAAGGGAACCCTGGCGCATTGCTCAGGGCATTATTACTGATCTTAATCTTCCTGCTGAAACAATGAAACTGGACGCCGACCTAGAAAAAAATGCCAGTTTTCTTAAGCAGATGCTCAGTAAAAATATCAACTGTCCTGCAACATCAAGCTGTGGAAGACTTTTTGATGCTGTCTCTGCCATGTGCGGGCTGTGCTCTAAAATCAGCTATGAGGGACAGGCTGCTATAATTCTGGAAAAAATTCAGGACCAGAGCGAAAAAAAATACTATGAATGTCAGTTGATAAAATCCGCTGAAATGTTTGAACTTGATACAGCCTCAATGCTCAAGCTGATATCTAAAGACATCAGACAAAAAATTTCACCCGCAGTAATAAGTAGAAAATTTCATCTCGGACTGATTAAGGGAGTTGCTGAAGCCGCTCATTTTTTATGTGAAAAAATGAATGTTAATACCGTTGGACTGAGCGGAGGGGTTATGCAGAACAGAACCATAGCCATAGAACTTCCTCGGGAACTTTCCAGATATGGGCTTAATGTTCTGGTACATAGACAGCTTCCCCCAAACGATGGCTGCATATCTCTTGGTCAGGCTGTTTACGGGCAGCGCATGAAACAACTTGGGAAAATTTAAGCTGAATGATTTTTCACAAACAGACTCTAAAAAACAAAGGGGAGCCGAGATATTCGACTCCACTTTGCTAATTCACAATACTTGTAATGTAACCTTTTCAAAGCTATAAATTTAAGACAGTTACCGTCAGGTTTACGACTATTTTCTACCACGCACGACATAAATGGGATCGCTTGCTCCACGGGTGGCGTAATAATGTTTGTCAGTTACCGGGCGCCAGTCATTACGGATGACATCGGTACCCCACTCGCCCTCAAATCCGGCCAGCTCCATCAGTTGTCTGATGTATCCCATACGCTCGTACTCATGCAGTGCCAGCCAGCCGTTTGTAACTTTTGTCGGGAACCATCTGTTGGAAACACCAATCAGCAGCACTCCACCGGGACGCAGAACTTCATGCGCTTTTTTCAGCACCCCAACCGGGTCGGTCAGATATTCTATAGATAATGAACAGATTACCGCATCAAATAATTTATCGCCGACCGGAAAATCAGAATCGGCATTCAGGTCATACGCAATTCTATCGGCGAGAACGGGATTAGAACGAAGTTCATCCATATTCAGACCGAGCCCGGTGACATTAAGATTCATATCATCAGGAAGATGAGACTCTACGCTGGACATCAAATCAAGTACATCCATCCCCGCACTCAAATACTCTGAATATATTTTCTTAAGATTGAGCGACGCCTGAGAATCAACATGACCGACTAAACGCGGATTGTTATAAAAAATGTTATCAGCTTTCTCATCACTTCGGGCGTAAAAATCCTTACACAGGAAGTCTGTTTTTTGATCTTTAAGACCTGCCTGCATTCCCGGACCATAATTGAAAATTTCCTCGGCCCAGTGATGTAACCGTCCTCCTGTCTCAGTCTCTTTGGGAGCGACATTCTGGATGCGACACTCAAGCACGGCACTGAACTTAGAAAAGGGATGATTGAAATCGGCAAGAAATGAATCTTCACCAACTTCAAGAATCCTCATCGGAGTCACCGTCTGCGGATAGACTCCTATAACCCCGGAGAGCATACCCTGTGGTAAAAATCGCCCTCTGGAAGGTGTAATTTTAATTCCGCCGAATGTTCTAGGAGTAAATTTTCTAAACGGAATTTCTCCAACAAGCGATTTTGAATACAGCGGGACAAGAGTGCCGGGTTCAAAATTAAGACGTATGATATCACCTGCTTCAGCTCCTTTGAGCTTATCAAGCAGCTTTTCAGGGAATATATCCCTCCATATATTAACTCTTTTTGCCAGAAAACTGTCTGTATGGCCGGCATTATCAGACTGCCAGTGCAGTATAAATTCTATTGTTGCCAGTGAATCATCAGTAATCTTTGCCAATTTCTCCTTCTTTGCTCACTCTGAATTGAGTTCAATGGTTAATGAATTATTCATTATTAAATAATACAACGCTATCAAAATGCAAGTTCAGCACAAAAAAGAAAACGCCGCGGCAGAAGCCACGGCGTTTAAATCTCAACAGTATATTTTAGGACTTATTTAGTTAAAAAGACCTTTCAAGGCATTACCGAGTTCTTCAACTGCTTTTTCCGGTTTACTTTCCTTAGAAGTGGAGCCGGAATCATTTGTTGATTTTTTGCCGGTAATAGCATTTCCCAAGCCTTCAACTATGCCACCAACGCCTTTAAGAACATCGGAGACAATGCCGAAACCGCCGGCAGCAACGGCTTTGGCAAAACGGGGAAGATTTACCATGATTGAAGGATCGCTTACAGGACCGCTGATATCAAGCGGAACTGTCAGGCCGATAAGGTCTTTCTGATTCTTTCCGCCCTGTCCCTCAAGAGTTCCTACAATCTTTGCATCCAGTTTATAATCAAGCTTCATATCATTCAAATTCATCAGTCCCTCTCCTGAAGCTCTGAGCAAGGGAGATTTGAGGGTCAGGTCCTTATTCACAGCGACACCTTTGGTGATTTTTGCTGTTGCTGAAGCTGAACCGAATTCTGTTTTGTCATTTTCACCCTTACTCATATCCTTCCCTGTCAGCACTGAAAAGGCATCATTAGCAAGGAACAAAACGTCAAACCCGGAAACATAACCATCTTTCGCAGTGAATCCGAAGTTTCCATCGAGATTGGCAAAAACTGTTTTCATATCATTACCCATTGTTTTGAGACTGGTCTCAAATCCAATGATACCGGCAAACTTTTTTTCACCGTTCAACTGCATGGAGAGCTTGGCTCCATCCAGACCGCTCAATTTAGCCCCGGCAGTGATCTGTGGTATTTTTCCACTGGCATCAATGCTGGCAGTCGAGGCAAATGATCCGCCGGCAACATTAAGAGAGGCTGGCTTGATTTTGAAAACTCCTCCGGCCGAGGTGGCTTTGACCAGAATCTTTTCTAATTTTGCACCACCGATAACCAGTTCACCGATTTCCAGATTACTATCAAGAGTCAACTTGCGCAAAAGGTCAACAGGGAGAAGTTCTTCCTTACCTGTAGAATCCTTTTTAGCAGAAGCTTTGTCTGTAGAAGCTTCGGCATCAGACGAAGACTTTTTATTTTCCGAAGATGGAGGCAGATAGCGATCAATATTAATTTTATCCACATTTAAATCGCAGCGAATATCAGGACGTTCCGGATTTGCAAAAGACATGGAACCTTTTGCGGTTGTATCATCAAGATTCAGCTGAACAGATTTAATATTTACAGATTTATCGGTTCCTGAGGCGGAAATATTCAATCCCACATTAGTCAGAGCTTTTGAGTCAGAAGTTTTAATTTCAAGACCGAGCATTTTTAAAGTTGAAGCCAGATTGAAGTCAGGAACATCAAAAGAAGAATTAAAAGCCAGCTTGTTATTGTTAAATCCAGAAGCGGCAGCTTCACCGGTCAACTTGGCTCCATAAGCATTAGCGTCAATATTTTTTAATTCCGCCTTACCGGAATCAAGATCAACATAAGCATCCGCTCCGACTACTACTTTAGCAGTTTTGCCGGGAACAGCGGCGCCGCTTGCATCTATCTCAACTTTAAGACCGCTGAGCTCATAAATTTTTCTCTCCAGATCAAGCTTGGCGATACCACTTAAATTTGTATCAGCTTTTATATCAGGAGAAGTTGAGGCCAGTTTGACATGAACTTTAAAATCAAACGGACTTCCGGGTTTTACTGATCCCAGCACGATATCACAATCATCTATGGACTGACGCACATTTTCTTTACGGTCGTCCCAGACTATACGGGCATCCTCTACTTCCAATCCGCCTATGGAGAGGTCTATTGCGCTGCCGGAATCACCGGAGTTTTCAGGTTCTGTGACTTCAGCTGTATCATTTTTTTCACCAGCCTTAGCCCCGGTCAGATCGTCCCAGTTATTTATCCCCTTGCTGTTACGCATGAGGTTGACCTGCAGTCCGTCAACCGAAATATCACCCAAAGCGATACTTCCGGAAAGGAGCGGAAGCAGACGCAGGCTGACATCTGCTGACTTAAGGCTCAGCATTGGATCCTGCCCGAAACCTTCAGCATTGGAAAATGTAATCCCCTGTGTGGCAACCCCTATCCATGGAAATACACTTAAAGAGATATCTCCCTGAAAGGTAAGCTGCCTTCCGGTTTTCTCGTAAACAATTTTACTGATTTGATCTTTATAGTCGTTTGGATTCACAAAAATAGTGACAAGAATCATAGCCGCAGCGATCACTGCTACCAATGCAGCGGCTAATGTAACGATAATTTTCGCAGGACGGTTCATTTAACCTACTCCATAATATTTAGTACACTTGGATTAATAAACAAAACAACTTCAACATTTATATACAATAAATACATTATCAGGAACTATGCTTAACTGCATACCCCAAATCATATAATTTGACTAACTATTTTGAACTTGAAGACGTATATTTTTAGTAGATATAGATATGAATATGTCAACAATCATAAATAATTTTAATTTGTTACAATCATATCATTCAAACAGGCACAGTAAACTCAAACGACTCTATTTCCATACAGATATTAGTCTTAAATCTGCTGGAAAGGAATTGTATCAGGGATGAAAAGAGAAGGAATTATAATTAAAGAAAAATTTGTTATTTTAGGACAGTAAAAATAAATTCGTTAGTCCAGCATTTCTTTTATGGAGAGCAGTTCATCACGGACGTGCAGTAGAAGTTTTCTGCACGACTCCTGATAATCTCCATTTTTTTCATAGCTGAAAAGCGGCAGAGCGCCTGCATTATCATCGATCTCGTCCGACAATTTTAAATCATCTGAGTTCCAGCCTGCTTCGAGTTTCTTTTTGGCCCCTTCTATCGTCAGGCCTTCATCATAGAGAAGTTCTTTAATACGCCGGAGCAGAACAATATGATCTTCATTATATAATCGCTGCCCGGATGATGTGCGAATAGGACGCAGCTGTTCAAACTCCCCTTCCCAGAATCTGAGTACGGAAGTTTTAACATCAAGCATACCGGCTGCCTGTCCTATTTTGTATATCTGTCCTTCTTCTCTTGTCTGCATAATATGTTACTACCAGAGAGGGTCCGGATAGAAAAGCATTACCATTACAATTTGTTCCGGAACCAGCTCGGTTTAAGAACTGACCGCAGCTACTTAACCAATTTCATAACGGGTGAACATTATTAGTCTATAGTAAAATTATTTCAACAATCTAAGAAAAAATCAATTTTCCGGCTTGACACCTTAATGACACTAACGTAGAAACTCACTCCGTTGACAGCGAAATAGTCCCGTAGCTCAGGGGGAGAGCACTTCCTTGACACGGAAGGGGTCAGCAGTTCAAATCTGCTCGGGACTACCATTGACATTTCAAAGGCTGGTGTAATTACACCAGCCTTTTTTTATGCTCCTAGACAAACAAAGAGGAGTGGGTCTACACGGGTCTACACCAAACAAAGGGGGGCAAGCCCGATTGATCAAATTTCTAACTGTTGATTCTTGTCTCGACTACTCCACAAAACATCCCGTCCATATTGTAACATTTCTATAAATCAACTCCCCCGCCAGATAAGTAAAACAGTCAGAACTGGCTGCCCTCAATGTTTTTCGAAACATGCTGTCAGACCGAAAACAAATAAATATAGATAAAAAACTTGCTGTTTATATCCAACATCACTCAAATTTAGTCTGCCTCTATTTACATTTTCAAAAACAGCACTATAATTAGGCAGTTGCTGTTACCGTTTTCCCTCAGCAATTCAGGAGGAACTAATAAAAATGAAATCAAAACAATTTATTCCCGCTTTATTCCTGCTTACCGTACTTTTGCTACCGTCTGCAGTTCTGGCGAGCAATAACCTGCCTGATTTTGTAAACCTTGCAAAATCGACAGGACAAGCTGTTGTTAACATAAATACCGTTAAAACTGTTGAAGTCAGCTCTCCGAATATTCCGGACCTGTTCAGGTTTCACGGACAGAACAGCCCGTTTGAAGATTTTTTCAAACAATTCAATGAAAGATTCAAGGGCAACTCTCCAAAACATAAGCAGAAACAGGGTTCTCTCGGTTCAGGATTTCTAATTTCCAAAGACGGATATATTGTAACCAACAACCATGTAATTGCTTCGGCCGATGAAATTCATGTCAAACTACATGATAATGGAAAAGATTATCCGGCAAAAATCGTCGGCCGCGACAAAGAAGCCGATCTTGCTCTCATTAAAATAAAGACTGACAAAGACCTGCCCCACCTTGATTTCGGAGATTCCGACAATTCACAGGTCGGAGAATGGGTTCTGGCCATCGGAAATCCATTCGGACTGGGACACACCGTAACCAAAGGTATTATCAGTGCAAAAGGACGTATCATCGGAGCCGGTCCTTTTGACGATTTCATCCAGACTGATGCCAGCATCAATCCCGGCAACAGTGGTGGTCCCCTTATTAATATGAATGGACAGGTTATCGGTATCAACACCGCCATAATTGCCAGCGGACAGGGAATCGGTTTTGCAATTCCCTCAAATATGGCCAAAAACGTAATTGAGCAGCTCAAGTCCGGCAAAAAAGTTCATAGAGGCTGGCTCGGCGTAACAATTCAGAATGTTGACGAGAACACTGCCAAAGCCCTCAAGATGGAAAAACCTGCTGGAGCTCTGGTAAACTCAGTTAATGAAGGTGATCCTGCTGACAAAGGCGGAATGAAAGTCGGCGATGTCATTATTAAAGTTGATGGCGAAAAGGTTGCTGACACCAATGCCCTGCTCCGCAAGATAGCTATTCTCACACCGGGAACGAAAGCTGAAATAACTGTCTGGAGAAAGGGACGTGAAAAAGATTTAACCATCACTCTTGGTGAACGCGGCGACAAAGGACTTGTTGCTGAAAATAACCTCCCCAATGCTCCGGCGAAAGACGAAAGCATTGATAAGCTCGGAATTGCTGTTCGTCCGGTAACACGCGACACGGAAGCAAAAGCTCTGGGAATGAAAAAACCTCACGGACTGATAATTGTTGGAGTCAAAGATGATTCTGTTGCTCAGGATGCTGGGCTAAGACCCGGTGATGTTATCCTTGAAGCAAACCAGAAAAGCGTAGACTCAGTGGACAGCCTGAAATCAATCGTCAATTCAGCCTCAAGCAAACGAGGACTGTTGCTACTTATGAGAAGGCAGGGACACAACTCCTTCCTGACCATTGAAATAAAATAGTTCTTGAAAAGTTAAGAACTCTCTCAACTGCCGGGGAATTTCCCCGGCAGTTTTTTTTGAATCACCGGACTTCCATACAGACAAGCTTTAGTATATCAAATTCTTCATGGAAATACGCACCGAAGAAATCACCGCCCCGGCCAAGGTTAATATCTACCTGAAAATTGTCGGAAAAAGACCTGATGGCTATCATGAGCTTGAGACTCTGTTCCATCCTTTTCCCGCACTTAACGACAAGCTGACGATATCACCGGCTGACAGGGGATTTTCTCTAAATTGTCCCGGTTTTGATCTTCCGGTAGAGCAGAATCTTGTCTGGAAAGCCTGGGACCGTTATGCCTCAGCCACCGGATTCCGTCCGGGCCTTGACGTTGAGCTGCAAAAAAACATTCCTACTGGCGCAGGACTTGGAGGTGGAAGCTCGGATGCGGCCATGATACTGCGCTACCTTCAAAATAGACCGGATTCTCCGGGTATGCCAGCAGATGAGTTGAACACCCTTGCTGCTTCACTTGGGGCTGATGTGCCCTTCTTTCTGCTTGACGGACCGGCATGGGCTACTGGTATAGGAGAAAAGCTGGATCCGTGTGAAGTTGACCTTGCCGGAATGACGGCGGTACTGGCCTGTCCTGATGTTCATGTTAATACAGCATGGGCGTATAAAAAATGGTCAGAACTCAAGCCAGAAAAAAAAGACCACCTTGAAAGTGGCTTTTGCTTGACAACTTCCCCCGGCGCATATAAAAAAACTGCGTTCAAAACGAGGGCAGTTCTATATAATGATTTTGAAACTGTCGTCTTTCCTGAATTCCCATATCTGCGGGAAGTAAAGGAAATGATTTTGAATTGCGGAGCCTCCGGCGCTGTCATGAGCGGAAGCGGGGCAAGCATTTTTTCCCTTTTCAGGGACAGTGACAAAGCATTAAAAACTTCTGAAAAGCTTGATGCCGAGTCCATTCCAAATGTAATATGTCA
Source organism: Maridesulfovibrio bastinii DSM 16055 (assembly GCF_000429985.1). NCBI lineage: Bacteria > Pseudomonadati > Thermodesulfobacteriota > Desulfovibrionia > Desulfovibrionales > Desulfovibrionaceae > Maridesulfovibrio > Maridesulfovibrio bastinii. The sequence continues at coordinate 11,927 of NZ_AUCX01000018.1, read as the reverse complement.
TTTCTAGATATTTTTTAATTTTCAGTGCTGGGGTGTAGCCAAGCAGGTAAGGCAACGGGTTTTGGTCCCGTCATTCGCGGGTTCAAATCCTGCCACCCCAGCCATAATTTTCTTCCTGTCGAGGTCAGCAGGGTGGAGTCAAAAATGAACGGTGAACTCAAGATTATTAGCGGATCGTCCAATGAACCTTTAGCGGAAGCGATTTGCGACCACCTTGGCAGTCAGCTTACTCCCTGCCTTCGCGACACTTTCAGTGACGGTGAAATAAGACTTGAAATTCAGGATAATGTTCGCGGTTGCGATGTATTTGTAGTTCAGTCTATCAGCAATCCGGTCAACTTTAATTTTATGGAACTCAGCCTCATGCTTGATGCTCTCAAGCGTGCCAGCGCACGCCGCGTAACTGCGGTTGTTCCATACTACGGTTATGCAAGACAGGACCGCAAAGTTTCTCCCCGTGCTCCTATCAGTGCAAAACTGATTGCAGATTTCCTTACCACAGCCGGTATGAACCGTCTTGTAACAATTGACCTCCATGCAGGCCAGATTCAGGGCTTCTTCGATGTTCCTGTAGACAATATTTATGCAGCACCTGTTCTTCTTGAAAACCTGCGCCAGCGTGAAGACGATATGGTTATCGTTTCTCCTGATGCAGGTGGAGTTGAACGCGCAAGAGCCTATGCAAAAAGACTTAATGCAGGCCTTGCAATTGTTGATAAACGCAGAGACAAGCCTAATCAGGCTCAGGCTATGCATGTTATCGGCGAAGTAAAAGGTAAAACCGCTGTTGTCATGGATGATATGATTGACACAGCTGGAACCATGACACAGGCAGCCAAAGTTCTTCTTGAGCATGGCGCAAAAGACGTTATTGCCTGTGCGACCCATCCGGTTCTTTCCGGCCCGGCAATTGACAGGCTCGAAGCTTCTGCTTTCTCTGAAGTTATCGTTACAAATACTCTGCCTGTCCCGCCTGAAAAGCTCAAATGCAAGAAGATCAAAGTTCTCTCCGTAGCCGGCATTCTGGCTAAGTGTATCCACAATGTGCACACTGAATCTTCTGTGAGCGTTCTGTTCGTATAATAAAATAGCCAATTCCCACCCTCAGCCGGTCGAAAGAGCGGTTGCAGGTAACCAATAAGGAGATAAACTATGTCCAGACCTACTCTCAGTGCCAGCAAGCGCACCGAAACAGGCAAATCCGTGAACCGCAAACTCCGCAGTGCCGGAATGGTTCCCGCTGTTTTCTACTCAAAAGCAGGAGAAAACATTGCACTGTCAATCAAGGATGCTGAATTTCTTAAACTTTACCGTCAGGTAAGATACACCCAGCTTTTCGACCTCAATATTGATGGCGAAACCAAAACCACATTGATCTGGACAATTCAGAATGATCCCGTTCGTGGTAAAACATTCCACGTTGATTTCTTCGGCGTTGATATGGATACTCCTATCACCGTTAAAGTACCTGTTAAGACAGTCGGTATTGCTCCCGGTGTAAAACTCGGTGGCCGCATGGAACTGTACCGCAACGTACTTGAAGTTACCTGCAAACCTGAACTTATTCCTGCCATTATCGAACTGGATATCAGCACAATGACTCTTGGTCAGACTAAGTTTGTTGCTGATGTAGATCTCGGCGAAGGTGTAAAAGTCAACTTTGACAACAACTTCGCTCTGGTTCGCTGCGTAGATAAGAGTAAAGCTGCTGCAGCTGAAGAAGAAGCTGAAGAAGAATAGCCCTTCTAAGTATACATTTAATAAGGCCCCGGCTAAGGTCGGGGCCTTTCCTTTTTCAGTCTATTGAGCAATAATCGCTCTTCCAGCTTTCATAAAATTTTAGTTTAACGGTACAGCCCAATGGAATACAAAGGCTTGATAGCAGGACTTGGAAATCCTGGCTCTCAATATGCCTCGACTCGTCATAATATGGGGTTTATAGTTCTTGATGCCATATCTGAACTGGCAAAATCCCGTAAGAGTATGCATTTTGAGCAAATGGAAATTTCCGGTAATTTTGAACTTTTCAAAATTAATTTTGCCGGGACAAACCTGCTGGGAGCCAAACCGCTGACATATATGAATCTCAGCGGAAAAGCCGTAGCTGCTATCTGCGGAAAATATCAGATAGCCCCTGCCGATGTTGTCGTCATTCATGATGAACTTGATCTGCCCCTTGGACGCATAAAATTCAAAAAAGGCGGCGGCAACAATGGCCACAGAGGACTGGCATCCATACAGGAATGCCTGAACACCCCAAATTTTCAGCGTATGCGGCTTGGAATCGGACGTCCTGAATTTTCTTCTCAGGTTAAGGATTGGGTTCTTGAAAAATTTAATTCTGAAGAATTAGATATTGTAAATCAAGTAGCTCAGGCCACTATCAAGGGACTGGATCTTTTTTACAGACGCGGTCAGGGCTTTGCAACTCAATACCTGCATACATTTGATCCAACGGCAAAGTAAATCTGACATTGGACTATTTTTTACAATTCGGTTACCATAACAAAGTTGTTTTCGTGTACGATCAAGGAGTCATGAGTGTTTGAACTTAACCAGTTAGTTGTCTACCCATCTCAGGGTGTCGGCAAAGTAGAACGCATTGAGACCCAATCAATAGGTGGTGCGAGTGCGGAATTCTATATTGTCAGAATTCTGAGCAATAATGTGACGCTCATGGTACCGGTCATGAACGCCGAGAATGTTGGATTAAGATCTGTTTGCAGCCGCGAAGAAGGTCTTGCCATTTTTGAATCTTTAAAAGACCGCTCCAATTTTACCGGTTACACCGGTCAGAACTGGAACAGACGTTACCGCGAGTATTCTGAAAATCTCAAGAGCGGAGACCTGAATGACGTAGCTTATGTTCTCAAGGAACTCTTTCTTATTGGAAAAGACAAAGAGCTTTCTTTTGGAGAACGGAGACTGCTTGAACAGGCCATGGGACTAGTAACCATGGAACTTTCCTTTGCCATTGAACAGGATCAGGATGAGATTAAAGAACAGATAAACGAAATGTTCAGTGATGTTATCGATGCCCAGAAGAAGGATTGCTAAAAATATCAGCTAAACAGCTTGTCATATTCCTTTCTTTCAGTTAATGCCCTATTAAGTTGCTGTGGTTATCCAGTTTTCCAATGTTAAAGTTTTTTATTAAGCTTTCTTTTACAGAACAGTAGCCTGTTGCAACTGAATCGAGTATACTACTCTTTATTTAGAAATTAAGTTCTCATAGTAATCAAGCCGTATTCCGGGACATCCTGCACATCCAGTTTTTTGTAATCGTTTTTTAATGCATTAAAACGAAGGGACTATAATAACGTCTTTCGTATTTAATATTTTGTCCGGCTATAACTATAGTCTATAACTTTTAACGTTCGGTTGACGAAGTATGGGTCAAGAAAAAAAGATTAATAATCTAAACCTAACAGAGCTAAAACAGAAGAGCATGCATGATCTTATGGATCTTGCAAAAAGATTCAACGTCGAGAACCCAAGTGGTATGAGACGTCAGGAACTGATCTTCAGTCTGCTTCAGCAGTGCGCATCTCAAAATGGACAAATCTACGGAGAAGGTGTTCTTGAAGTACTGCCTGACGGATTCGGATTTCTTCGCTCTCCCATGTATAGCTATATGCCAGGACCGGATGACATCTATGTCTCCCCGTCCCAGATACGAAGGTTCGGACTGCGAAAGGGAGATATTGTCTCCGGCCAGATCAGACCGCCTAAAGAAGGCGAAAGATATTTCGCTCTCTTAAGAGTCAATGAAATCGGCCTTGAAAGCCCTGAACACTCCAAAAACCTCGTACTCTTCGATAATCTTACCCCCATCTACCCTGATAACCGCTTCATTCTTGAAAACGGAAAAAGCAATTTCAGCTCACGTATAATTGATATACTGGCTCCGATAGGCCGTGGACAGAGAGCTCTTCTGGTTGCACCACCAAGAACTGGTAAAACCATGATGCTTCAGACCATTGCCAATTCTATCAATGCTAATCATCCTGATGTGGATTTAATAGTCCTGCTCATCGATGAACGCCCTGAAGAAGTTACCGATATGGCCAGAACAGTAAAAGCTGAAGTTGTAAGCTCTACTTTCGATGAGCCTCCGCAGCGTCATGTACAGGTTACCGAAATGGTAATGGAAAAAGCTAAACGCCTTGTTGAACGCAAGCGTGATGTAGTCATTCTTCTTGATTCCATAACCAGACTCGGCCGTGCTTACAATGCTGTTACTCCGTCTTCAGGAAGAGTTCTCTCAGGTGGTCTTGATGCAAACGCAATGCAGCGTCCAAAACGCTTCTTTGGTGCAGCAAGAAACCTTGAAGAAGGCGGCAGTCTGACTATCATCGCAACAGCGCTTATTGATACCGGCTCAAGAATGGACGAAGTTATCTTTGAAGAATTCAAAGGAACCGGTAACCTTGATCTCTATCTGGACAGAAAGCTCGCTGAAAAACGCTGCTTCCCGGCCATTGACATCAACAGGACCGGAACCAGAAAAGAAGAACTTCTGCTCACTCCTGAAGTACTCAACAGAGTATGGATACTCCGTAAACTCCTTGCTCCGATGAATACAATTGAATCAATGGAATTCCTGATTGATAAAATGAAGGGAACCAAAAATAACGCTGAATTCTTTGATATGATGGGCAAATAGTCTTTCTGATCATGAATAATAAAAAAGCGGTATGTATAAACTATACATACCGCTTTTTGTATATTTAGACTAAAAATAGAGTCTGCACTAAGCCATAATCAATTTGGTGAGCTGTATTTACTGACCTTATTTATGAGTGTTTCATAATCAACAGGTTTTGAAATATAATCATCCATTCCTGCATTGACGAATTTTTCTTTATCCCCACTCATCACGTATGCGGTCAAGGCAATGATAGGTATATGGGAAACTGACTGAAACCGCGGTGAATTTCTAATTATATTGGTAGCACTCACTCCATCCATTTCAGGCATCTGGATGTCCATCAGGACAAGATCAAATTTATCTCTGGAAAGAATTTCAACAGCTGTTTTGCCGTTCGGCGCAGTTTGAACCTCGTGCCCGCTTTTTCTAAGCATTGTGGCTATTACTTTCATATTTACCGGATCATCCTCAACAAGCAGAATTCTGGATTTTCCCTCCACTCTCAAAGCCGTTGAATTACGGTCATCCTCTTCAACAAGGTTTTCACTCACTCCCACAGTCAGACTGATAGTAAAAGTTGTTCCTGTCCCAAGCTCACTGCAAACAGACATATTGCCACCCATAAGAAGAACAAGACGTTTAACTATCTGCAACCCCAATCCGGCCCCTTCTATTTTGCGTGAATATGAATTCTCTACCTGAGTGAAAGCTTCAAAAACATTATCCAACATATTATCGGCGATACCTATGCCGGTATCCGTTATGGTAATAAGTAAGCGTTTATTTCCATTTTCAATTTTACTTATACTGTCAACTTCAACCATAACGTAGCCTGTTTTAGTAAACTTAAGCGCATTACCAACAATATTAAAAATGACCTGCCTAACCCTGTGCGGATCTCCAAGAAGAGGTTCCGGTATGTCCTGATCAATTTTTAAAACAAGATCCAGTCCCTTGCTCTTTGCGACAACACTGAAATTGCTTTCCACATCCCGCAGGATATTGGCAAAGCTGAATTCCTCTCTGACGATTTCAACCTTACCAGCCTCAATCTTGGAAAGATCAAGAAGTTCACTCAATAGCGTCATAAGATTTTTACAAGATCTGTAAGCAGCTTCAATATATTCTGATTGTTCCTCATCAATATCAGTAACTTCAAGAAGTTGCAGCATTCCCATAGCCCCGTTCAAAGGGGTTCGGACCTCGTGACTCATATTAGCCAGAAATTCACTTTTAGATTTATTAGCGCTTTCAGCCTTTTCACAGGCCGTTACAAGTCTTTCCTTATCCTTTATTCTTTCTGAAATATCATTAACAGCAGAATAAAGCAGATCATTGCCCTGAAACAAAATCCTGCCACTGTAAACTTCCACATCTCTCACTTCCCCATTGGCCAGCTGGTGTTTGAAATGGAAAAATTTCTTATGCGTATTCAGTGCCTCCTGCATGCGGGCATGGATTTCATCAGGAGTGAGTATATTAATACTGTTGATATTTCGGGATTTTATTTCATCGAGTGAATAACCATAGAATTTGCAGGCAGATTTATTGGCATCAACGATCTTGCCGGATTCAGGGTCAACTATAAGCAGAACCTGATGATTATCCTTGAATAACGAGCTGTACATGTGTGAAGCATCTTCGCAGAGGCGACAGGCTTTATTTTTAACTTCCTTGGGTGGTCTGAAGTAGGCGAAAAGAGACAAAAAAATAAGACTGAGCACCAGAGTGCCACCGGCAAGCATTCCAAGCAACATAGGACCGGAAAGAGTTCCCAGCCATGAACATAATGACGAAAACATAAAAGTTCTCCCAGAATTCCTTCCTATTTTACAAGAGTCTGTTTAATGCATTATAAACTCGCCTTTTTCAGGGCAGTCCTTTACAATAATAGTATGCCAAATTAGTATTGTTTTACAGGTTGAACCAATCCAAATAATTAGAAAACATTTTTAAGGTTATAACCATAACAGATTTATCAATACAATGCACCAGCCTGATTGCAAAAACACCTTATGATCTTAATTATCCAACATATATAAAATATTCCTCATTTTTTAAGAATGGAGCCATAAATAATGATCCTTAAAATAAAAAATAAAAGCGTACTGATTTCTTTCATATTGATTGTCTTTTTTTCCGTTTCGACACTTTCCGTTGACGTCAGCGCAAACTCATTTTTTGGTAAATTCACAGTTAAAGATGAAATTGAACTGGGAACTAAGTTTGACAAAATGCTGCACGAAAGAATGCATTTTGTGACTGATCCCGAAATAACTGAGTATGTAAAGGGGGTCGTAAAAAAAGTTGCGGATAAAATGCCGCCCCAGCCATTTCCAATCAAGGCTGCGGTGATAAGAAATCCCTCAATGAATGCTTTCGCCGTACCCGGAGGATACATATATATTTTCACCGGGCTGCTGCTTGATCTGAAGCATGAGGACGAGCTTGCAGCGGTAATAGGCCACGAACTTGCCCACGTTGCACTTCGTCATGTCGCCGAAAGAATGGAAAAGATGCAGCTTGTTTCAATGGCCAGTATGCTCGGAACTCTTGCAGGAATGGTTCTGGGCATTGCCGGTGGAGGTGGAAACACCGGTAATCTCGGTAAAGCACTGGCCTATGGTTCCATGGCCGGCGGTCAGGCAGCATACTTATCCTATACTCAGGAAAACGAACGGCAGGCAGACCATCTCGGAATGAACTTTCTTGTCTCTGCCGGATACAATCCTGAAGCAATGATTCACAGCTTTAAAATAATGAAAAGGCGGCAGTGGTATGTGAGCAACAATAATATACCGAGCTATCTTGCCACTCACCCCGGTCTTGATACCAGAATAGACTATCTGAAAGACAGAGTCATGAGGATGCCGCCCGAATACCTTAAGAGGCAGACGGACAATTCCGGCTTCCGAAAAGTTCAGACCCTGCTTCGGGCCAGAATGACAGATCCTAAAGTAGCTCTGGCCTACTATAATGATATACCTGAAGACCAGCGCAACTGTTTGGATTCCCTTGGTTTAGGGATAATATATTCCAGAATGAAAAGAATAGACGAAGCTACTGCAGCCTTTGAAGAAGCTTTAAAAGGCTGCGGATCTGACCCGATAGTCCTGCGTGAAGCTGGAATATTCTTTTTCCAGAATGGAAAAGCTGACAAAGCCTGGCCGCTTCTTCAGGAAGCATACATAAGAAATCCGAAGGATGCTGTTGCGCTCTTTTTTATGGCCAGAATAGATGCACAGCGTAAAAATTACGATAAAGCAATTGCGACCATGCGCATGGTTAATGAAAAAGTTCCCGGAGACAGTGAAGTTCTCTACCATCTTGGCAGAATTCTCGGAGAGTCAGGTAATTACTTCGAAGCTCATCTGCAACTGGCTTATTCAGCCCTGTATAAGGGAGACAGGAATCAGCGTGACTTTCATTTAAAAAAAGCCGAGGGGCTTGCAAAAACTGCGGAACAAAAAGCAATGCTTGCTAAACTTGAGAAAAAAATCAGACCTCCTGAAAAAGAGGAAAAGAAGCCTGAGGAGTAAATCAAAGGGTTACCGGGTCATGATTCATGAATCATGAAACTTGATGATCAAACAGTTTTGATGTAGCTATACTGTTTTTCCGAAAGCCAGCTATATAAACAAACTGCCGGACTTGCCAGCTCATCCTCAAATCGGGTTTCGGCCATACCTGAACCGGACCGGCACATTAGTTCCAACGTCAACTTTTTGCGGATTTACGGAACATCCTTAATAACAAAATTTAATAAAAATAATGAAATGATAATCGCTAAAAATATCGATGACCTCAAAGATTTTAATCGTGAAACCTGTGTAACCATCGGCAATTTTGATGGAGTTCACATGGGACACCAGAAACTGATTTCCCGCACCTGCGAAAAAGCGGATGAAAACAATCTTGCAAGCGTAGTTCTTACTTTCGACCCCCATCCGCTCAGGGTTCTGGTTAACAGCAAAACACCGCCTTTCATCACACTCACCGAGCAGAAGCTCGAACTGATTGCCCAATATAATCCATCCTGTATTCTCATGCTGCCTTTTGACAGAGAAATGGCTGCCCTTAGTCCTGAAGAATTCATATACAAATATCTGGTGCAGCACCTTTCCATCAAAGAGCTGGTTGTCGGCTACGACTATGCCCTTGGTAAAGGCCGTGCCGGTAATTATGAAGTTATCAGTGAGCTGGGCCGTAAGTACGGTTATGGAGTGGAAAGGCTTGATCCTGTCATAATCAATGACGCAGTGGTCAGCTCAACACGAATCAGGGATATGGTGGAAGCAGGAAATGTATGGGATGTGCGCCCCATTCTAGGCAGATTTTTTCAGGTAAGAGGAGAAGTTATCCACGGCATGAACCGTGGCGGAAATCTTCTCGGCTTCCCTACCGCCAATATCAGGCTTGACGATGAACTCTTCCCTCAAAAAGGGGTTTACGCCATTCGTGTCGAGGTTGACGGAAAAGTTTATCCCGGAGTTGCAAACATCGGGACCAATCCGACTTTTGGAAATGATTCAATCTCTGTAGAAGCACACATACTCAACTTTTCTAAAAATATTTATGGCGAAACCATAAGGGTTCATTTTATCCAGCGCATCCGTTCGGAGAAAAAATTCTCCGGGCTAGACGAACTAAAAGCCAGAATCAATAGAGATATCGAACTGGCCAAAGCTATTCTTGCCTATCCGGAATCAAAAGTGCGTCCAGGAATTAATCTCAAGGAAACACAAGGTAACATCAAATGACCGTCCAAGGTATTTTCGGCCCCTGGGGAAATTTTATCCGAACATATAAACCGGCTGGAAATGTACGCTGGCTTATCCTAGGGGTCATAATGGGAATTCTTTCCGGACTTCTTGCTGTTGCATTTTTTGCAGCTGTAGAATTCGGAAAATTCATGCTTCTGCATAAATACGCAGGGTTAACTCTGCCAGCTCCGGCAGGCGAAGAAGTTTTTCATGGTCCGGCAGGCCTTTTACGGCCATGGCTTATCCCTATCTTCACTACAATTACAGGACTCGTTACCGGATGGCTGGTTAACAAATATATACCTGAATCAACAGCCGGCGGAACAGATGGTACTGACGCTACAATTAAATGTTTCCATCAGGGTGGAGGAATATTCCGTCCGCTGATCCCTATTATTAAAGGTCTGACTTCCATATTTACCATAGCCTCCGGCGGTAGTGCCGGACGTGAGGGACCAATTACCCAGATGGGTGCCGGTATTGGCTCATGGATTGCTCAAAGAACCGGTATGACCGCAAAAGAAAGAAGAATTATGCTTCTTGCCGGTGCAGCCGGTGGACTTGGTGCTATTTTCAGAGCTCCTCTGGGTGGCGCAATGACAGCAATCGAAGTTATCTACCGTGAGGATTTTGAATCTGAAGCGGTTCTGCCATCAATTCTGTCATCAGTTGTTGCTTACTCACTTTTTACTTTCTTCTACGGAAGCGAGCCTATTTTCGGAATTCCGCAGTTCCATTTCCGTGACCCGCGCGAACTTATTTTCTACGCGGTTCTGGCTTTTGCCTGTGCTTTCACAGGATGGCTCTATGTAAGAACATTCGAATTTATTAAGTTTTCAATATTCGCCCGTATCAATGACCGAGTCGGACTTATGTGGGCGACAGCCTTTGGTGGACTCTGCATGGGACTTTTCGGAATGTTTTATCCCGAAGTTCTTGCCGGAGGTTACGGCTGGGTTGAAATGGCTATCATGGGACAGCTGCCTATCCTCATGATGCTGACAATTCTCATAGGTAAAACTGTGGCTACATCGGTAACCATCGGTTCCGGCATGAGCGGTGGTATGTTTGCCCCGGCTCTCTTTGTCGGCGGTATGACCGGGGGTATGGTCGGACAGCTTGCCGGTAAATACTTTCCAAATATTGTTACCCAGCCGGGAGGCTATGTTCTGGTTGGTATGGCCGCCTTTTTTGCAGGAGTAGCAAAAGCTCCAGTAGGCCCGCTGATTATGGTCTGCGAGCTCACTCAGGGTTACGGCCTTCTGGCCCCGCTTATGATGGCTTCTGCTTTATGCATCGTGCTCGGCAGAAAATTCTCACTCTATGAGCATCAGGTTGATAATAAATTTGAATCACCTGCGCATATTGAGGATTCGACCATAAATATTCTTGAACAGATGCGGGTTGATGAGCATTACACCCCGGGCAGAGTGACCACCCTTGAAGAAGGAACAACTCTTAAAGCCCTTACAGATATCATCGCCAATACCAATGAACTGTTCTTCCCGATTAAAAACCATGAGGGACATATCACAGGTATGCTGAGTATCCATAACGTCAGGAATGTTCTTTTCAATCAGGACCTTTTTGACCTTATTCTCGCCAAGGATCTTGCAACCAAGCCGGCAACTCTGTTCCGCGGTGATGATCTTTATACAGCTCTTCTTAAATTTGTTGATACCGACTACGGACAGATTCCGGTTGTTTCAGCCGAAAATCAGGATTCCATAATTGGTATTATCAACAGGGAAGACGTGTTCCGTGCTTACGCAAACACAATACGTGAAATACGTGAGCAGGAATAATTGAATATCCTGAAATAAATAATAAAATTAAAGTCCCGCTGCCTATTAATGCAGCGGGACTTTTTATTTCTATAATCGGCAAAGAATCCTGTAATCACAGAGAGACCTGCCCGCGACTGCCCTTTTATATTACTGGATAAGCTGTCTTAAAATAAAAAGATAAACTATGTTCTCAACGTACAAACAAAGAAACACACCGGAAAGCAGCTTGGTAATAAAAATACCATGCCAGCACTCCCGGGTTTAATCTGGTAGAATACCAGTAAAAGCGAAACTCACAAGGAGGGCTGACATGGCTAGACTTACAATATCATCAATTAGTAGGTTTGTGGAAGGCTTTCAAAGTCAACTTTTTTTCGTAGGTATTGATGTACATAAACGTAGTTTTAGTGTGGCCTTGCTTAGAGCAGATGGAATGGTTGAGAGCTGGACGACTCCAGCTGATGTTGAAGCTATCACCAACAGACTGACATCACTTCGCATATATATTTCAGCTGTGTGCTATGAGGCTGGACCGACTGGTTTTGGGCTAGCACGCAGGCTTCGCTCTGCCGGTATCAAAGTCATTGTTGCTGCTCCCAGCCGCATTCCTCGCCCCGTTACTGCAACCAATAAAACAGATCGTCTCGACTGCATAAAGCTTGCGGAACTTGCTGCTTCGGGACTGATCCGATCGATTGCTATTCCTAGTGAAAGAGAAGAAGCTTT